>JBDSBG010000100.1:0-29500 GCA_039921685.1 Ferruginibacter sp. | reverse complement strand
GGAAAGAGAATGCTTTGGGTTCTGTTTTTTCCTTGTATAAATTGCATTAATAAATTTACCTTTAATCAAAGGCTGTAGCAATAAATATTATAAACAGGTGTTGATAGTTTTTAGACAGTCTGACGTTAGCAGAAATTTATCGGCACCTAAAAATAGATAGGTATTAAAATTAAAGCATCAGGCAAATGAGTGAAAAAATTATAGTTGTAGCCGGTGGGACGGGAAATCTTGGAGGCAGAATAATTAAGGCATTATTAGAAAAAGGAGCTGAAGTCCGGGTATTAGTTCGTTCAACAAGTGACGAAGAGAAAATAAATCAACTTAAACAGATTGGTGCAAAAGTTACTCTTGTAGATATGACAAACCAGCAAGAAATAGCGAATGTTTGCATCGGTGCCACTTGTGTAGTTTCTGCATTAGCAGGTTTAAGCGACGTGGTTATTGATGCGCAAAAAATCTTATTAAATGGCGCTATTTCAGCAGGAGTACCGCGGTTTATCCCGTCTGATTATTCATTAGACTTTACAAAATTTAAGGACGGCGAAAATCGCAACTTAGATTTGAGAAGGGAGTTTCATAAATATCTTGATGCTACTCCTATCTCAGCAACATCGATCTTTAATGGTGCATTTATGGATATGCTGACAAATGAAATTCCTATGATAGTCTTCAAAAAAAGATTGGTACTTTATTGGGGCAATGCCGACCATAAAATGGGCTTTACTACCTTAGACGATACCGCTATGTACACGGCAAATGTAGCCCTTGACATATCTACACCTCGTTATTTAAGAATTGCGGGGGATCAAATAAGCCCAAGGGGAATTAGAGAAGTGATGAATAAATTATCGGGCCAAAAGTATCGCTTGTTAAGAACAGGAGGACTTGGATTGCTAAGTGCAATTATAAAAATTACTAAACTATTTTCACCTGGAAAAACAGACCTGTATCCTGCCTGGCAAGGAATGCAATATATGCGGAATATGATGGATGAAAGAGCAACTTTAGATACCACAGACAACAAACGTTATCCAGATATCAAATGGACAACAGTTAAAGACCTTCTTTCAAATCATAAAATTACCGGACTATAAAATCAAATGGTGCGTTGAGAAAACAACTTCTGCCATCCTCAATAACAGTAGCCACATACCCCTTCTTAAAAACACACTTAGCCCTTTCAAAAAAAAAGGTTTCAGGGTTTTAGCGGCAATAAATTTACCATTGCTTCATTCACTATCCATTCATTGTTGTCACCAATGAAGGCGCCACTTACGATACAATGCAGGTGGGATGAACCAGTCTTTTGACCCTATGGATGATGGCTGTGATTTCGCAGCGGCCGCATAAATATGGATCATCCTTCATAACTGCAACATGCTTATGGAACTAGCACAAAAAAGAGTTTAAGCAAGTCCTTGCAGTTACGCATAATGAGTTGATCAAACTTACCGGGAAAGGCAAATACCATTTGAAAAGATTAGCTCAACCTTTATTTCAAAGAAGCACAGCGGATACCAAACTATTTTGATTAGAAAAGACATCGAAAATTTCAGTTAATTTGTACATTTGAAAAATTTCCGTACATAAAATCACCATACCGAGCAAAGATAAAGTTGAAGTTGACTGCGCTGAAACGGAACATCTATCCCGGCCGCAGAGTGTGCGTGTTGCGGGTACCTGTAGCATCTGTAGCGTCGCTTGATTCGTTGAAGCTGTTGCTCAAAGCAGTGCACTCAAATGTGAAAATGGTTATTTGTTGTGACAACATTTCAGGTCGTAACAAATACTCAACATATAAATTGTTCCGAAGCATTGGAGCCAGAATTGCAACACACGAAAAAAAACTTACCAAATACTAAATTGCTTAAGGGAACATTAATTCCAACAACATACTTAATTAACTAATTAAAGTTATCGCTCATCGTATTCAGCAATAAATTATGGAAGCGAAAGAAAAAACGATACCAGACTTTCTAACTGGCGGAGGTGAAATGGGTGCACTTATTCGTTCATTGGATTGGTCAAAAACCACTGTTGGAAACCCTGATGCCTGGCCGCAGAGTTTGCGTCTCGCTGTACGCATAATGCTCGATTGCCCCTTTGGTATGTATATCGCCTGGGGCAAGGAATATATTCAATTGTATAATGATGGCTACCGTCCTATTCTTGGAACAACAAAACATCCGCAGGCATTGGGCAACTGCAGCAGAAATACTTTTCAGGAAGCATGGGCCACTATCGGGCCCATGTTTGATGCAGTTATGCAAGGCACACCCGTTGGATTTCCCGACTTCATTTTGCATTTGGACAGGAATGGGTTTTTAGAAGAATGTGTTTTTGATTTCTCGTACAGTCCAATCCGGTTAGAAGATGGTGAGGTTGGGGGCGTCCTGGTCACCGTGATCGAAACCACTGAAAAGGTAAAAACTGCAAAGGCATTAAAAGAAAATTTAACAGATATTAGCCTTGTCAAGGCCGCCATTCAAAAAAGTGAGGAAAATTTAAGAAACACTATTTTGCAAGCCCCGGTTGCCATGTGCATTTTCAAGGGGCCCCATTTTATAGTTGACCTGGCAAATGATCGAATGTTTGAATTATGGGGAAAGCCTGCAAGCGAAGTAATGCACAAACCGATTTTTGAAGGCTTGCCGGAAGCAAAGGACCAGGGGTTTGAAGCCATATTAGATGGAGTTTATACAACCGGAAAAACATTTACTGCCGATGGAATTCCTGTTACTCTTCCGCGAAACGGAGTGATAGAACTGGTGTACGTGAATTTTGTTTACGAACCATACCGGGAAGCAGATGGTACAATTTCAGGTATCATGGCCGTGGCCATCGATGTTACTAGCCAAATCACTGCAAGTAAAATAATTGAAAAAAACGAACACCGTTTCCGCTATGTTCTTGAACAATCACCCGATCCTATTGTGATTTTAAAGGGAGAAAACCTGGTACTCGAAATTGCTAACGAACCATTGTTTAAGCTGTGGGGTGTTGACAAAGGTGCCGTTGGAAAAACCTTCCTGGAAATCCTTCCGGAAATGAAAGAACAGGGCTTTTTTGACATGATGCAGGATGTTTATTTCAATGATAAAATAATTAAAGGGATTGAAACCCCTGCCCTATTCAACCGTGCTGATGGAACAAAGGAAACACTTTATTTCAATTTCACTTATCAACCTTACCGGGAAGAGGACGGAAAAATAAGCGGGGTACTGGTAATAGCATCTGATGTAACCAGGCAAGTAGAAGTTAAAAAACAAATTGAAGAAAGTGAACAGCGTTTCAGGATGCTTTCTGAAACCATTCCCCATATGATATGGACAGCCACACCCGACGGGAAGAAGAATTTCTTCAACAAATATTTTCTTGATTACACGGGTTTGTCCTTTGAAGATTTGAAAGGTGATGGCTGGCAATCTATTATTTTTCCCGCCGACCTGAAAATTGAATTGCAAAAATGGCATAACACCCTCCAATCAGGAGAAGATTTTAATATGGAAAAACGGGTCCGGCATCACGATGGAACTTACCGATGGCATTTAACTCATGGTATTGCACAAAAAAATGAACAGGGAAACATAATAGGATGGATAGGCAGTGGAACAGAAATAGAAGGCCATAAAAAATTCGCCCAGGAGTTAGAAGAGAAAGTAAAATTGCGTACCAATGAACTTCACATTCAAAATGAAACTTTTAAGCAGGCGGAGGAAAGCTCAAAGCAAGGCAGTTATTCATTTAACCTCACAACAGGCAAATTAGCATACTCTGATAATCTCTTCCGACTTATAGGATACGAACCAGGTGAATTTGAACCCACATTGGAAGAATTTAATAAGCACGTGCATCCGGAAGACAGGGACTACGTAACTAAGGCAGCGGAAAAAGTGGTAGCAAGTAAAACTTCTGATGAGTGGAACTACCGGATGAACACAAAATCCGGGGAGGTCATTAATATTAAAGGCACAGGGAGGGTTATCGAATCAGGTGGTGAAAAATTATTAGTAGGAACCCTGCAGGACATAACCAGTGACGTGAAAGCTGCTGAAGAATTGAAAGAAAAAAACCGGGCTCTTGAAGTCACCAATGCTGAACTCAACTCATTCAGTTATATTGCCAGCCATGATCTAAAAGAGCCACTAAGAAAAATCCAGGCTTTCAGCAAACGCATTATTGAAATCGAAAATTTTTCGGAAAAAACACAAGACTATTTCAACCGGATAATTTCAGCCGGGCAGCGAATGCAAAATCTCATTGATTCCCTGCTTGATTTTGCCCGTGCTAATACGACTGAACTCATTTTTGTACCCTGTGATTTAAATACTATTGTTGAAGAAGCAAAAAACGAGCTTAATCTAAGCATTCTTGAAAAGCAGGCGGTTATTGAAGCAGATAATCTTCCGACGATAAATGGAAACCAAATTCAACTTTCCCAGCTTTTTACCAACCTGCTTGATAACGCGATTAAATACAGCCGGCCGGGAATTAACCCGCATATTAAAATTACTTCGTCAATTATCGAAGGGAAAACAATTGAACATCCGTCAGTAAACAATCAAAAAGGTTATTACGCAATAGATATTGCAGACAATGGAATTGGCTTTGAAAAGGAATATTCACAAAAAATCTTTGAACTGTTCCAGCGGCTTCATGGAAAAAATCAATATTCAGGAACAGGGATTGGTTTAAGCATTGCACAAAAAATTGCAACCAACCATAACGGGTTTTTATTGGCAAAAGGAAAACCAAACATAGGTTCTACCTTCACGATATACATACCAACAGAATGAGTAAAATATTTTTAATTGATGATGACTTAGACGACCAGCTTATGTTTAAAGAAGTCATTGAATCTATTAATCCAACACTTCATTGCGAGACGGCAACTAACGGTAAAGCTGCCCTGGATAAATTAAAACTAAGCCTGCCTTTACCCGACATGATCTTTCTTGACCTCAATATGCCGATTATGAATGGCTATGATTTTTTAATTCAAATCAAAAAAGAAACGCTATTCAACAAAATTCCGGTTTGCATTTTCAGCACATCGAATATCTCCCGTGACAAAGAGCTGACGAAGGAATTTGGAGCCTTCTATTTCTTAACCAAACCGAACGATTTCCAGGTACTTCGCACAGAACTTCAACAAATTTTATCTGCAAATTTCTTAGCCGATGTTTAAAAATTAATTATAGGATAACCCACGTTGATGATAACTTCAGTTAATTACCTGGAGTCAGAAAGAACATCACAAGATTAGTTTGAAAATACTCGCCCTATTTCAAACAATTGTTTTTAAGTGTTGGTTATTTTATTTCATAACTCTTTCAATCCTTTTATTTAAATAAGCAATGCAGGCTATTTTTTCGCAATAGGGCCGCTCAAAAAGGTCGAGATGTATAGGGCCACAAAAAACCCTTCAACACAGGAGAAGCTTGTGAAAAGTTGGTTTGATAGCTGATGCAACTTTACTATGTCCACAATGATTTGCTAGGAAGTTAACACTCGTTGCTTATATAATTTTTCGGCGGCTTTGATCTCTTTATAAGATCGCAAGGTCATATATGCTGTGCCGGTTTGATGGTTGGATCTTGCTGCCGCATACATCATTTTATAATGACGGGCCAATACCCGCTGTGCTTTGAAAAAAGAATAACCTGGCTGGTAAATATGAGCCGGTTCTGCTCCAGAGCCATTCAATTCCAAAATGGAAAGTTTTCCTTTTTTTAATTCCTCCAAACTATTACACTTGAAGTCGAAGCGGCCGTAATAAAACCCCGGGATCTGCTTTGAGATGAGATCAAACAGATCCGTTAGTTCTTTATCTATTATATTCTCTTTATCCAAAAACATGGCTCCTCTTACATGATTGCCATAAGGAACTAAAACCTCATTTGTTCCTTGCGGTATTATTTTATTCAGACGGATAGCTGCATTTTTTTTCAAACGCTCCAACTGCAAAAAAGCACGGTCACTTTTTATTATTAATTCCAACAGGGTAGAATGTCCATCGCCTGTCACATTTAAATACTCTTTTTGCGTAACGGAAGTTATTCTTCCATGTTCGTCAGACGGATGACGGTAATAGAAAATACTCATTTCAAGAGGAAAGTTAATGTACTGCTGCAATAAAAAATCAATAGGATGCCTGGCGAGATAGTTCTTAAGAGCCTCCATATTTTCTACTATTTCTACACACCATCCCCTTTCTCCACGATCAGGTTTGGCAATTACGGGGAATGTTAAACCATTCTCCTGCATTTTGGACAAAGTACTTTCAATGGATGTACCGGCATGTACTATTGCGGTTACAGGATAATACTGTTGCGGTATCAGCTTAAAAATATCCCATTTGCTTTCAAAAAACATCCCTCCGGTTTCTATAGTTGGATTGGCCGCCGAAAAGAAAAAAAGCGACCTTATTTTTGTACACAACCAGAGATAATAAAAACTAACCGGAAAATATACCATCCACATCGGCCAATACTCCCAATGAAAGGACTTAATGTATTTTCTCCTGAACCAATACTTAACATCAAGCATTGAACGAAAGAATACAGCAGGGAATTTTTTGTCAACTCTCCTAACCCTGGCAGGCATATCTAGAATGCTCATTTTTTATTTGTTAAGTGTGTATGAACAAGCGTTGTTTTTTGTCAGCAAGGGCATTGTTGATATATTATTTTGATTGGTCGAAAGATCATAATAATGAAATGTTGCAGATCCTTCATTTTTAACTTCTATAAAGCTATAACTGAGCGTTCTTATCTTTTCATTTCTATTGATGATAAAACCGTTTTTGGTATCGGGCAATGCTTTGGCAAAGAAGATACTTAAGGATAAGGCTGTAACTGTACGATCTGTCTTCACCCATGCGTCAAACAATCCCTTTCTTTGCCCGGCATAAATTTCATCATACAAAGTAGCGGATGAAAAAATATGTGGAATTTTATTTGATAAGAGAACCCTGTGTTTCTTTTGCCCGTCCCAAACAAGTTGAAAGAGTTTTTTTTCTGCCCATACGATCAAAGTAAACGGCTCAATATCTTTTAAATCCATCAGCAACCAGGCCAGCACAGGCATTTTATCTGATAATAATTCTTTTACAATAATCCCCCTGCTTTGAGCATACTCAGGTTGTTTGATGTGATTCTTAAACCCACCATTCAATAAAATAATTACCTGCCCATATTCATTCACACCGATCCAGGTTCCATTTCCTGCCGGATCTAACGGTGACAGGTAGCTGGCATTGTTATCGCTGCAGATTGTTGGCAACAAGGCACGCTCCCGCATTGGATCCTCATCTCTTAAAGAAGCAAAATACCAACCGTCTTTACCAGGAATAACTACTGCTGTACACATGATGATTTCTTTTAAAAGCCGAAACGTGTTCCTATATACAAAGAAAAAGCTGCAGCTCTTGCCTGCTGAATTTTCAAGTTTGTCATCCAATAAGAACAATCGAAATAAATTGTTTGTAATATTTTAGAGCTTGTTTTACATCCAAACCGCAATCCGCCTTTTGCAAATACACCGGTCATCCTGCGCACTTCCTGCTCAATGATATTGGAAGCTGTTTTAACGATAAGTCTTGGCTCCCCGATATTTACATAACCGGCACCAGTGTAGAATGATAAAAAGAATGGAGACTTCCTGCCAAAAGAAAAGTTTCTCCCAACATTTATTCCGGCAAGAAATATAGAACTGTTTGTATTTTGAAAAAGATAGTCTGAACGCTCGTCTTTAAGTTGCTGATCATATTTTACGGCATTAAAATCCAGCACAAACTGTGAGAATAAACTGCGGCTGAAGCGGTACTCAATACCTGAACTAAGTGCCAATGAAGTTTTATAAGCATTGGCAAAGGATGAAACAGGCGACAGCAATCCGATAGAAGTTGTAAAATAAAGCCTGCTTGTATCTTGTGAAAAGACAACAGATGAAAGAATTGCGATTAAAATAAAACAACAAAAAGTATTTTTAAGCATGGTGCATATCTTGAGATTTATTTGTTGCATGATATTTTGCAGTGGAATAAGCCAGGCCAAAATCACCTCCTGCCAATTCCAGTTTCATTTCCCTCAGCGCAACTTTTATCAATGCGAGGTGATGGATCGTATGTTCGGTATTATAAACGATCTCCCGGAAATAAGTTGTGTTTACAATATTCCCAAATGATTTTTCATCACAGTCGGTGATCAATCCCATTTGCTTATCGGCTTGAACCATCTTTGTTTTTAAGATGCAAAGTTCATGTATAGCAATTGATCTGTCTGTTTCAATAGATAAATTTCTTGTACGGTTAAAATAATCCACTACCCCATACTGATATCCATTGCAGGCGCATTTTAATAATTCGATGATATGCCTTGAATGCCCGCCGATACTGGCATTGCCGAGGTAATCAATTTTTTGATTGTATTGATCATCATCCAAAACCAATAGCAGTTCTTCCAATGATTTGAGTTGTTCTGATAATTGAAGAAAGATCATAAGAGAATATTTATTGTAGTAAAGCGTATCCAAACAAGTGGTTGTATGCAACGCAGTGAATAGAAATATATTTGTAGGCCATAAAATCAGGCATGCCAGTTACATCGTACAACTGGTTACCATTAACAGACTTTAATTCACCCAGGTCTATATAAGTAACGGGCATTGCCTCCCGGGAAATATATACATGCAGCGCCGGGCCATTATTGGTAAGAAAATCGGCTAACTTAACCTGCCAGTTGTTCCCGGTTTGGTATATTTCTGCCTTCCCGGTAACAGTACCGTAAGGACCAGATTCAAAAGTTCCGCTGTACTTTAAAACAGCCACCGTATCAGTCATTTCGTTCAATAAAACTGTGGGAGCCAATTTCTCTTTTTTACAAGCAGTGAGCAAACATATTGTTGCAATGAAAATGATGCTGAGTTTACGCATACTATAATTTTAAAAATGGTAAATAATTTCAGGTGAAAGCACAAATTTTCTTGTTAGTCCATCAGGCCTTAGCTTTCGCACCACGAATGGAACAGCCCCGGACAGCCCTATCGAGAAACTACCACTGGCTTTATAACGGATGGCAGCTATACCATTTAATGTTAAGCCATCTGATCCATTAATAGATATTGGTTTATTGCTGACATTCCCATCTACATAAGTATCTTCTCCCAGGTGATAAATGCCTAAAAGGCCAGTATTCAACAGTAACCTTTTGTTTGTCTTGAAACTGTAAACTGCTTTCAGCAATATGTCCCCTTTTCTATTGAAATCATTCGAAGGAATGTAATTATTTGCTTTGCCATTGTTCCAATATGCAGGCAAAAAAGTGTTGCGGTTTCTACCTGACAAGGGTTGCTGCAGTGCCGCCGCTAACAACCACCGGGCATTACTAACGGAAACCCCTGCCAGCAGATCAATGGTGCCGAGGCTACTTTGATACTGCATAGGAAAAGACTTATTTCCTTGCCGGATAGCCCCTTTATTTAATGGAAGTTTTACACCCAGTAAAAAGGAACTTTGCCATGCTTTACTTTTTGGAATGGTATAAATCGTTGAAACAAACAGATCACCCAGGCCAACTGCATGGCCAAGATCACCAGTTGCATAGTTTGCAGTAAGCCTGGCCTGTATCGCATAGCGCTTGCTCAATTGATTGTCGTATTGAATGGCGGGTGCAAATACAAACACATTTTCGTCGCCAATACCACTGCTTAGTATAACCGATAATTTTTGTTTATGGCTTGAATCATTTTTTTCAGTTGCGCCATTCAGATTACCGATCGTACAAAATCCTGCATCGCTACAGCCTTGTGCAAATAAATTTGCGCTAAACAAACATGCCGTGATCAATAGCACCAAATGAATAAGTTTATTCATACAATCATTTTCTTTTTAAAGAATTTATTGGCCAATACAGCAACCTGCTTCTTTTCCAATGCCAGGAGCGAGAGGCAACAAACCAACACGATCAACGCAAGTATAAATAGTTGTCCGCCATCACCCTGCGACTGAATACCGATTACCATAATGTGTGATAAAATCGCCCCGGCCATTACGCCAATTCCCAGCAATGCCCCTACTGCGATTGTTGAAGGAAGTAATAACAGGATGCTGGTAATAAGTTCAATCACGCCGGTACCGATCCTGCCCCAGGGTTCAACCCCCAATTTTGTAAATAATTCAACTGACTCGGGCTGCGCTGTAAATTTGAAGTACAACGTTTGTAAAAGAATTATTGCAGCTATAAGGCGTAATATCCAGGAAATAATGCTATTGATTTTCATTTCAATTTCTATAATTGTTTGGTTTCTATTTGTCTTACCAAATAAAAATTAAAGCCGTGACAGCACAGAAGTTGTCAGGTATTAATTTCTAATTATTGTTAGTTAAAAAATACCGCCCAGTTTTTATCCGCTTTTCCACGCAGAGCTGCCTCATTTTTATTCCATTTGGTAAGTGTATTGTTTACCCAGCTGTGATAAAACAGATACAGCCTCCCATTATCAATTTTAAATGTTTCGGGATCGATCTCCACTTTCTCATTGCTGGCACCCATAGCATATGCACACCAGCCGCCATATTGGGGCTCGTATTTTTTATAATCTTTAATAAACAGCTCTTTATTGGCTGCAGTAGAAAAGTAATAGGTAATCCCCTCTGCGATAGCAATAAATTTCTTATCCCCTCTTATTGCTTTGTTCGCTATAAAATAGGCTACCGGATCGTAACCCTGGATGGCAATACTTTTTTCGGTATTGAATTGCTTTACCCTTACAACTGTTTGTGCATTTGCAATTGTTACTGTTAACAATACAAACAACGCCAGTATGATTTTTTTCATGTAGTAATTTTATGTAGAAAACTTTTAGTTGTTTATCGATGGCCAGTGCACATCCGCCGTTTTTATCCTGTTTTCCTTATCCTTCATCCACATTTCTTTAACCTTGCCATTGTAGTTCAGGTAGAGTTTACCAGCTACTATGGTCCAGGCTTCGGGATCTGTAGCAGACAAGTGGTTTTCGCTTAACCCATAAGCGCAATATCCGCCATACTGAGGTGCATATTTTTGCGGCTGAAGCTTAAAGCTATCGAGGTTTGCCTGTGAAGTAAACTTCCAGGTACTACCGCTCCAATCAAAAGAAAGATCACTCCTGCCTTCAACCGCTTTGTCTTGCAAAAAATAGGCAACGGGGTCATATCCTTTAATGGCAGTACCGTTGTTACTACTGTAGTGTACTTTTTGCGCCTGGATAATATTTGCTAAGAAAATGGCAATGATGGAAAACGAAACTATTTTCATATAAATGATTTGTATTGTTAGATGGCAATACAAAAATGCTTCTAATGGCCGTGAAAGCAAATAGCGATCTTTCCCGAAGATTTGTAGATATTTCCCTAAGAACCTGCTTTAACAGTTCTTTTTATATCCGAAGGATTTTGGGATGTATTTTTTTTGAAGAATTTACTGAAGTGCGCCGCATCATCAAAACCTAGCTGATCAGCGATCTCTTTGATGGATTTGTCTGTATAAAATAAAAAGCGTTTTGCTTCTGCAATGATACGTTCCTGTATAATTTGCAATGCTGTCTTCTTGCTGTAGAGGGAAAAAATATTAGAGATGGTTTTTGGCGATTTATTTAACAGCCCTGCATAGAATTGGACCTGGTGTTCTTTTCGGTAATGTAGCTCCACCAATAAATGATATTGCCGCAGAAGGTAAAATTTTTCCTCAGCAAGTTGTTCTGTGCCCAGGTATTGCTTTTTTGCGAGCCTCGTAATTTTTATGATGAACCTTACCAGCAACATGCGCAACATTTCGGCTTTCACTTCTTCCTCAGATGAAAATTCTTCTTCAAAAAGATTGAGGAGGCCATGCATCTCATTGATATGCTCATCGTGCAGGTTCACAAACATTGTTGGAGAGGGGCCATAAAATAAAAACCCCACGCAACCTACTTCAGCATCATGATTGAGTACGCAATAAAAGTCCCTGTTGAATTGCCAGGCTATGATCTCTTCGGGCCGCTCAAAATTAAAGGATTGGTCCATCATAATCGGCAGAATGCAATTGGCACCGATTTCATAATCTATCTCATCAATCCTTACTTTTTGTGCGGCTCCCCTATTCCATACAATTGTATAGTATTTGTATTCGCCCTTCACATCATAATGATGTTGAAGCTGCCCTTCATTTTTGATGAGGATTATTTTCCCGATGGTATCGCTATTAGTGAACGTATGTTTCATGAAGATGCAGAGGTGCAAGATATTGTGTTATGAAATATAATCAATATGGAGTTACAATAAAGTTGTAAATAAGGTTTTGTATTTCAAAAGTAAAATGCGATAAAAAAAGCCACTTGTCAAATGTTTTTTTCCATCAATTGAAAGTATCTTACACAAACTTTCCACGTACACATAACTTAATTCGGGCTCCTCTGCGAGATTTGCCATGTGGCATCGATTCGCCTGGAATGTTCACTCATCATTCGAGGAGAATAATTCCTTGAAGAAAATAAATTCAGAAACAGACAAGCCATATGCTTCGTTTGCGCCGTTGGTTGGGAGAGCAGTGGTGGCGCTAACGGGGTTGGCTATGGGCTGACGAGAAAAGAGAATATCCAGGGCGACAAAAAAAATGTAAAAGGATGGTTCGATTTATTATCTTTAAACAATCTGAATTGTTGCAGCCATGATAAACACATTCGATAAGCCTATTATTCATGCCAATGAGGAATTAAGATTTGATAATTTGAATACTTATGCAGTACTCGATGGGTATCCGGATGAATATTTTAATAATGTCGCATGTACAATTGCCAAAATTTTCCATACTCCCATTGCTTTAATTTCACTGGTTGGGGACAAGCATGTTGAATTTAAAGGCAATTTTGGCATGGAAGATACCCCCATCGTTGAAAGGGGAGTAAGTTTATGTTCTCTCGCAATTTTAGACAAGACACCTATCATTTTTGAAGACGCAACTAAAGAACCATGTTTACTTAATAACCCATTGGTAGCAGGTGATTTTGGACTAAAGTTTTATGCGGGCGTGCCGCTTACGACTGCCGAAGGTTTTAATATTGGTACTGTGTGCATTATTGATAAAGAGCCAAGAAAAATTTCAGACGATGAGATTCAGCTGCTGTCACGTTTTGCCAGCAATGTAATGGCTGAGTTAGAAGCCCGGAAAATATTAAGAATAAAGCTATCCAACCCCACTTAGTTTGAATGATGTACAATTGATCCGAATTCTTTTGAATACACACTCTTCGTCGAACAATTATTTTTTTCTGTCACGATCATGTGACTTTTATTTCCTGGATTACAATTTGGTCACAGAAACCTAACAGGTTTCCAAAACCTAACAGGTTTCCAAAACCTAACAGGTTTCTAAAACCTGTTAGGTTTTAAAAAAAAACCGCCCCAAAATATGAGACGGCTTGTAAACAGTTGGTTTGATACCTTATGCAAGTTTTTCTACCTGCATATAACTTAATTCTACCGGGGTAGCCCTTCCAAATATCTTTACCTGTACCTTTAATTTTTTCTTTTCATCACTTACTTCTTCGATTACACCATTGAAATCATTGAATGGCCCGTCGATGATCTTGATCGTTTCGCCAATAATGAATGGCTCACTCATCGTTACTCCTCCAATATCGCTCATTTCATCCACCTTACCAAGCATTTTATTTACTTCTGCTTTCCTAAGTGAAATAATATTCCCTTTTGAACCCTTGCCATCTGTTAGAAAGTGCATCACGTTGCTGATATTACTTACATGCTGGATGATATCATCATTCAATTTATCACCTGCAACCTCTATCATGATATAGCCCGGATAAAAGTTTCTTTCCCGCATTACCTTTTTACCATTGAGTACCTTGTACACTTTTTCAACCGGTAAAAATATCTGCTTGATGATCTTATCCCATCCATTGCGGATGATGTCTTTATCAAGGTATTCTTTTACTTTACGCTCTTTACCACTTACTACCCTCAGTACGTACCATTTGCTTTCCTTCTCTGCTTTATCTGCAGATTTTGTATCAGTCAAATTGCCGAGCGGAGTAGGTTCAGTTTTTTCCAGCGGTGATGTTTCTTCCATGATTATGCAAATAACTTGTAAATAAATTTCATAGATCCGTTAGCTACAAAATCCATTAAAGCCACGATGGCAGTAATGAATATCGTTGCGCCTAACACGATCATGGTAGATTGCTGAAGTTGCTCCCATTTGGGCCAACTTACCTTCTCCATCATTTCTTTGTAAGACTCCTTTACAAAAATTGTGAACTTGTTCATAATGTAAAATGTTTAAGAGGTTTAAGAGGTTCATAAGGTTCAAGAGGTTGATTAACCTTTGGAACATTTTGAACATTTGAACCTGAGTAACCTTTAATAGCACGGGAACTAGGATTCGAACCAAGATCAAAGGTTTTGGAGACCCGTATGCTACCGTTGCACCATTCCCGTAGATGGTCTCCCCAAACCCCTCCGAGGGAGGGGCTTATGAGACCGTGAAATATTTAAAGAACTTTTTTTGTAAACCGCTCTTAAGTCCCCCTTCGGGGGATTTAGGGGGCCTACTTTTTAAATAACAAAGTACCAAAGGTTACTTACCAAAGGTACTTTGTTCTATTTTAAGCTTCCGAAAGTCCCCCTTCGGGGGATTTAGGGGGCCTCTTATTTTAAAATTTCAGTAACCTGGCCAGCACCTACTGTACGGCCGCCTTCACGAATCGCAAACTTAAGACCTTTTTCCATCGCAATTGGCTGGATCAAAGTAACTGTCAGGTTTGTGTTATCGCCGGGCATAACCATCTCAGTACCTGCATTCAAAGTAACTTCTCCTGTTACGTCCGTAGTACGGAAGTAGAACTGGGGACGGTACTTATTGAAGAATGGAGTATGACGTCCGCCTTCTTCTTTGCTCAATACGTAAACTTCACCTTTAAATTCAGTATGTGGAGTAATTGTACCTGGTTTGCAAAGCACCATACCACGACGGATCTGGGTCTTCTCAATACCACGTAACAGAAGTCCTGCATTGTCCCCGGCTTCACCTTCGTCCAATAACTTCTTGAACATTTCAACACCTGTACAGGTAGATGATAATGGTTTTTCCATCAAACCAACGATTTCGATTGCCTCTCCCACTTTGATACGGCCTCTTTCGATACGACCAGTAGCAACAGTACCACGACCAGTAATTGAGAATACATCCTCAACACTCATCAGGAACGGAAGATCAACTAAACGCGGAGGTAAGGGAATGTAGCTATCTACTGCATCCATCAGGTCATTGATCTTTTGGATCCATTTTTCGTCACCAGCCAAAGCGCCGGTTGCAGAACCCTGGATGATCGGTGTATTATCACCATCAAAACCATATGAAGTCAATAGTTCACGAATTTCCATTTCAACCAGTTCCAATAACTCAACATCATCAACCAGGTCAACTTTGTTCATAAAAACAACGATCTGTGGTACACCTACCTGGCGAGCCAACAAGATATGTTCTTTTGTTTGAGGCATAGGTCCGTCGGTAGCTGCAACTACAAGTATAGCACCATCCATCTGTGCGGCTCCTGTGATCATGTTCTTCACATAATCGGCGTGACCCGGACAATCAACGTGTGCATAGTGACGTGTATTGGTAGCATACTCAACGTGAGCTGTATTAATCGTAATACCCCTTTCTTTTTCTTCAGGAGCACCATCGATATCGTCATAATTTTTTTTCTCCGCTAAACCTCTTTTAGACAAAACATCGGTTATAGCGGCTGTAAGTGTTGTTTTACCATGATCCACGTGACCGATGGTACCAACGTTAAGATGGGGCTTATCCCTCTTGAATGATTCTTTTGCCATTGTTTATATTTTATTGTTTGTTTTGAAAATTGGTCTTCTTTTTATGTCTGTAAACCATTGACAGTATGTTGTACGTTCCTTTTACCGGGTTGTATGCGTTTGAATCGTTTAATTCGTTTAAGCCGTTTAACGTTAAACCTTAAACGTTAAACTTTTTGAGCCATCAGTGAGAATCGAACTCACGACCCCTTCCCTACCAAGGAAGTGCTCTACCCCTGAGCTACGACGGCTTAAGAACTCTGCCATCGCAGGCAGAAATATGAGCGGAAGACCAGGCTCGAACTGGCCACCTATAGCTTGGAAGGCTATCGCTCTACCAAATGAGCTACTTCCGCTTGTTGATTTGATGATTTGATAATTAGCAAAATTTGATAATTAACTACCCTCAAAATTTAAAAGAACTTTTCAATCATCAAATTATCATATAGAATAATCATCAAATTGAATTCGTGGGCAGAGTAGGGTTCGAACCTACGTACTCGCGAGAGAACAGATTTACAGTCTGTCGCCTTTAACCACTCGGCCATCTGCCCGTAATCGTTTAGAAGTTGAAGGTTAATAAGTTGACAACCTCATTAACTTAATCACCTGATCAACTTATAAACTGCTCAGAGCCGAAAACTGGAGTCGAACCAGCGACCTACTGATTACAAATCAGTTGCTCTACCAACTGAGCTATTTCGGCATAATCACGTTTAATGTTTAATACGTTTAACGTTTTTTCAACCTTAAACGATTTAAACCTTAAAACCTTTAAAAGAACTTTCCTCAAAAACATGCCACACAAATGCACCCTATTTTTTGGGAAGGCAAAGGTAAGAGAAAATGATTAATACAAAAACTTTGTAAAAGATTTTTTTAAAGGTTTTTAAAATAATCAGATTCATGATAGCTCCAGGCAAGTTCTAAAATAAAATTTTGAAGCATTTTTCATGGAATATTCCCTCGGTCATTGGTAGGGTTTTTTCAACCAGGCTTTGTTTCACTTCATTTGCAAAAGACAATCTGGCGAATAAAAAATCCCCCGGTTTGCGAGGGACTTTTATATTCTGAAAAAATTATTTTTCTATGCAGCAAGCCTTTCCTTTTTCTTCTTTATTTGCGTGATCACCGCATCCATCGCCCCATCAAAGCTTTCTTCAAATGATTTGGAAGATTGCTTTACAAAAAATTCATGTCTTGGTATCATCACTTTTATCTCTACTACTTTGTCTTTGATATTGTGTACAATATTGTCGAGTTTTAAATAAATATATACTTTCGTTATTCGCTCGTGAAACTGGCTGAGTTTCGTCACTTTTTTCTCTATTAGCTCCAATAACTTACTGTCTGCGTCAAAATGCACAGTCTGAATGTTTACGTTCATAACATCTGATTTTAAATGAAAAATAAAAATTAAAAGGTAGCAATTAAACCATAGGCAACTAGTTGGGACTTCACCTGAATTTTACTCTTATATTCAAGTTACCGCATTAAACGTAGTTTTCAAAATAAAATTTTATAGAAAAATATTTTATCCCTGGCAACCTGTGATAAGTGTAAACGAAACACTCCGCCGCATCATATTTCTCCCTGGGAGGCAGCTAAGATTGCATTACGAAAAACCAATGAGCGTTTCCTATTAATCAAACCTATAGAGAGGAAATTCTTAATGTAAGGCAATTGCTTTACCAGCGAGAATAGGTAAATTAAAGGTCTTTAAGCGGCCACGAACCTTCTTCTAACGATTAGGCTTTTGGGTGGGCCTTTTTATAAACGTCTTTCAGTTTTTCAATCGTATTATGGGTATATACCTGCGTTGCAGCGAGGCTGCTGTGGCCCAGCAATTCTTTTACTGCATTCAGGTCGGCTCCATTGTTCATTAAGTGTGTTGCGAAAGTATGCCGCAGTATATGCGGGCTTTTTTTCTCAATGGTAGTTACAAGGCTGAGGTACTTTTTCACAATATTATACACGCTTTTAGGCTCTAACTTTTTGCCATCTTTGTTTACCAGCAAAAAGGTTTTATCAACCTCGGTAAAGCTATTATGTTTGAGAGTCATGTATTCCTGAAGTGCCGACATCAACTCCATGCTCACTGGGATGATCCTCTCTTTGCTTCCTTTGCCAAGTACTTTCAATGCGCAATTGGATCCATCAACCTGGTTTTCCCTTAAGTTGATCAGTTCAGCTTTTCGCATGCCTGTGTTGTACAATAGTTTTATGAGGATCCTTTCCGTATGGCCATTCCAGTCGTCGGGAAATTCCACATGATCGAACAAAGTATCCATGTCTTTTTTTTCAACGAACTGCGGCAAACGCTTGCTGATCTTTGGAGAAATGATGGTCGCCATCGGGCTCACTTTGATGGAACCTTGCTTTAGCTGCTGCTTAAAAAAGGACCGCAGGGAAGATATATGCCTGTTGATCGATTTGGAACTTTTGCCCTTCGATTTGGTTTCTGCCAGCCAGCTACGGACATATGCGGGCTTAATATTTTCAAGTGAATTTTCCTGGTATTGCAACTGCAGGTAATCAAAAAAATTCAGCAGGTCGGTTTGGTATGAAATGATGGTATGTTGGGAGTACCTTTTCTGGTACTTCAGGTAATCGAGGAAAGACTGGATATGTTGTTGTGGAGTTAGGGGCATAAAAAAACTGATAACGAAGTTAATGCAACCTGTTATCAGTTTAATATATTTGCCGGCTTAAATAATATCTTATTTATCTAACTGACCTGTAGTTAGTTGTTGCTTGTAAACAGCTTTAAGCACTTCAGTTCTACGCCTGATCGAAGGCTTGATGAATGCTTGTCTTTCCCTTAATTGTAACAAAACGCGGCTTTTTTCAAACTTCTTTTTGTACTTCTTAAGTGCTTTGTCGATGTTTTCGCAATCTTTTGAATCAATAATTAACATGTATATACCTCCTTTAGGTGAATAAATTTCTGCCGTTGTTCCGACAGGGCGGCAAAGATAGCAGAATTATTCAAAATAAAAAATATCTAACAAAGAAATTACAGGTGAATTTTATGTACTCCGAGGATAGATACGCGGATGACCAGGATTCGATGTATTGGACGGATTTCTCTTGCTTCGCAAGCCATAAATAAATTTTATACGTCTTTCAAAATACTTGCGAAGCAAGTATCAGATCCGCATTTATCCGTTGCATCCGCGTCATCCGCGTATCTATCATATGTGGCATAAAAAAATCAAATCAGCGAATCAGTGGCAAAAAAACCGAAATTTGAAAAATGTTTACAGGCATCATCGAACAAACCGGCACAGTTGAAAAAATATCGGAATATGGGAGCAACCGAAGTTTTTGGATAAAATCGGAGTTGACCCCATCTTTAAAAATAGACCAAAGTGTGAGCCACAACGGGGTTTGCCTTACCGTGGAAGAAGTCAGTTCGGGCACTTACCGGGTGACAGCCATTGATGAAACCCTTCAAAAAACCAATCTTTCCCACTGGAAGGTAGGTTCAGCCATCAACCTTGAAAGATGCATGCTCATGAATGGCAGGATCGATGGCCATATTGTGCAGGGACATGTGGATTCGACTGCCACGTGCAGTACAGTGACGGAAAAAGAAGGAAGCTGGGAATTCAGGTTTAAGATCGATCAACAATTTTCCGGGCTGATCATCGAAAAAGGATCCATAACATTAAATGGAATAAGCCTGACCATATTTAATGTAACAGCCGATGCATTTACGGTCGCCATTATCCCCTATACCTTCGAACATACAAACATGAAATTTATAAAAGAAGGCGACCAGGTAAATATTGAATTTGACATGATTGGAAAATATGTGAACCGCATCATGCAATTGAGGTAAACAAACGCCATGACCAACCAGCCTTCGAAAACCATTTATTTTAATAATCTCGATGCACTGAGGTTCCTCTCCTTTCTTGGCGTTTTCATTACCCATACTGTAATGCAGCCGCTTCCTTCCAATGGTCTCAAAGGGCTTTTATTTTCATTTATAACGCTTGATTGCCTGCTTGTTCCTTTTTTTTTCACGCTTTCCAGTTTTCTTATCACTTATCGATTGTTAACGGAAAAAGAAAATAATGGAGGCATTAACCTCTTGAAGTTTTATAAGAATAGGATACTCCGTATCTGGCCGGCATATTATTCCTTGATCATAGCCTGTTTCATTTTAATTCCATGGATTACTGCATCATTGCATGTTCAGCAGATCAGTTTGCCATCAATCATTCCCTTTCTTTTTTTTTATGCTAATTTTTATATCATCGAAAATGGAAGTGCATTTACTTTCGGCTTGTTGATATTGTGGTCCATTTCGATCGAGGAACAATTTTACCTGGTTTGGGGATGGTTCCTAAAATTCATTCCTGCAAAATGGATCACTGCATTCATTGCTTTGCTTTTTGCATTCAGCATAGCGTTTAGCTATCATTATTTATTTGTACAAAATAAGCCCGCAACAAATCTTGCGATACACAGCATTTTCATTTTACAAAATTTCTGCACCGGCGCCCTCATTGCATTTATTTTCGTAAGAAAAAAACGAGCCTTATCATTTTTACAAACAATACCGCCGGTCTTTTTCTTGTTGATATATCTAATATTGATTCTAAGCAATTACTATGTTAACGACATGATATTGCGCAACATCATCAAAAGCATTTGCTATAGCCTTATCATCTACGACCAGGCCCTGAATCAACAGCGGATCTTCAATGCGGGAAAGGTTTCATTCATTAATTATCTCGGCAAAATCTCCTATGGTATGTACCTGCATCACGCCATTTTATTTGTGATCCTGCAAAAACAATTTCACTTGTTCAGTTATGATGCACAACCATTCATTTGGAAGAACCTGTTTCACATGTTGATAGCTTTTATTATTACTTTTATTGTTTCGCATATTAGCTACAGGTATATGGAGTCGAAATTTCTAAAGTTGAAAGAGCGGTGAGGAGTGAGTTGGGAGCTGGGAGTTGTGAGCTGTGAGTTGTGAGTTGTGAGCTGTGAGCTGTGAGCCAGTTCAAAATATTTTGAGATGTATTCCTGGATTGACATTTACAAAATATAAGTTAGAAATTATTAAATACTGGCTCAAAGCTCGTGGCTCATAGCTCCAAGCTTTTAGCTAATTTTACCATGCTGGAACAAACTACATTCTCTAGATGCAAAAAAAACTCTTTGTAAATCCATTTACTATTTTCTTTGCCAGCGCTGCTGTTTTTTTTTGGCCAATCAGCCTCTTTCTTTTTACGTTGAAAAATGATGCGCTTACTTATTATTATCCTGTACGCACCCTCATCAGCGATGCAATTCGCAATGGAGAATTGCCCTTGTGGACGCCTTTCATTAATATGGGATACCCTTTGCATGCGGATATGCAAAGTGGAGCATGGAACCCGGTAATTTGGATATTTAGTTTTTTAAGCAATTACAGCCTTGCTGCATTTCATTGTGAACTGCTGTTTTATATTGCGCTTGCAGGCATAGGATTTTATTATTTATGCCGGCAGCTGGGCTGTAGCAAAACAACTGCCTATACCATTTCATTTGCATACCAGTTCAGCGGTTTTATGATTGACAGTGTACAGTTTTTTACCTGCATAAGTGCGGCATCTTACATTCCCTGGGTTCTGTTATTCTTCAGAAGAATGACCATTCAATATAAAATGGTGGATGCATTGGGGCTGGCATTCTTTCTTTTTTTATTATTCACCGGAGGCTACCCTTCTCTTTTTATTATAACAGCGTATGTCCTGGCTGCATATTTTTTATTCAGCTTTCTTTCAAATAAAAACAGGTGGGATTTTCTAAAAAAAATAATTGCCCCGGCATCAATTGCATGTTTGTTTTTTTTATTGCTCAGCCTTCCTGCACTAATATCTTTTATACAACACCTGCCATTAATTGGCAGGGGAAAAAGCCAAACGCTTGCATTTGTTTTGGAAAATTCCATGCACCCGGTTACGCTGATTTCACTAATATCACCCTTTGCAACAACTGCAAATGATGCCTGGCTCAATTCATCCATATTAATGAGAAGCATTTATATTGGAATTATGCCATTACTGTTCCTGGTTTCCGCGTTTTTTAATAAACAGGTTAGGAGGAATAAAGAAATGCGTTTCTTTTTTGGCTGTTCATTGGTCATGATCACAATGGCCTGGGGCGAATTTTTCTTTTTACGACAAGCTGCCTATTACACACTGCCACTGATGGATAGTTTCAGGCACCCTGCGTTGTTCAGGTTATTTGGGATTGTTTTCCTGCTCTTAATTTCAGCTTCTGCGATGAAAGAATGGGAAAACGATAAAGAAACAAAAAAGCTCTTCTTTAAAAAAGCAATTACCGCAGCTCTGATACTTACGGTGATTGCAGGCATTTTTTGTGCTGTTTTTTTAAATAATAAGATCCATTCCGCAGATATCACTGCAGGTAATTTTAAAAACCTGATGACGCAATTTAATTTTCAACAGCGTTATTTGATCCAAATTCCCTTATTAATACTCACCCTTTGTTTATCTTATTTTGCTTTTGTAAAACGAAAGAGCCGCAGAATGCTGGTTCTTATTACAATCGCCGATCTTTTTTTTGCAACTCAACTTAACATACCCGTTACCGTGATTGGATCAAAAAGATTTAACGAAGTTGAAAAACAAGTCAACAGGAACCCCGTAAAATTTCCAGTCCCTGGAAAAGAATCCATTGAAGAAAATTCAAAAAATACATCAGGTGAAAACGTGATCACAGGCAGTTCTCTTCCTTACATAAAAAAGATCGGCCGAAATGATTATTTCATTAGCCCGGGGAACCTTTCTTTGCAGGATAGTTTTTATGAATCTGGTATAAAAGACATTGTCTTTAAGAATCCTGTACTTTACTTAAGCGATTCAATCATAGAATCTCCGTCGTCTAAAACTTCTGCAAGGGATCAACCAGATTTTTTTGGAGGAAAGATTTTCATTTCAAATGGAAGCCGCGACAAGGATAAGATCAACATTCAATCCTTCTCTGCAAATGAATTAAAAGCAAATATTGTTACACAAGGAGGAGGCTTGTTGGTTTATCTTCAAAATAATTATCCTGGCTGGGAAGTATTGGTAGATGAAAAGAAACAAAATATCCACCCTGTTAATATCTGTTTTATGGGTTTTTATATTCCCGCAGGAACGCATGAAATTCATTTAAAATACAGGCCTTTGAAAATAATTATTGCCTGGTATATTTCTGCAGGAAGTTTTATTATTGGGCTCGTATGGTTAACTATTCTTTTTCTCAAGAAAAGAAATCAACGAAGCACCGAAGGGGAAATGGAATAATTTCAGCAATGACAATTCGAGTCCAAATATTTTTTTAAGCAAGCCGTTACTAATAGGAGAAGTTTTGAAATAAGTAAAATCAGACTCTAATTCTTTTTTATTCCCCCTGAATAGATTTGAGATTTTCCTTGTTATCAATATTGGCAAAAACAACAAGCTGTTGAAATAAGCCGTTTCAATTGGTTTTAATTGTGCCGTTTTTTCAAACAACAATTCCAGGTCCTTTTTTTTGTACCTCCTGTAATGCCCGTTCACAACATCATGCTGGCTCCATAAATTTTTAAATGCCGGAACCGTGATGCATACTCCTCCACCTTTTTTACAAACTCTTTGCATTTCTTTCATTGCCTGCAAATGATCTTCAACATGCTCTATTACATCAAATGCACAAACAAGATCAAAACTATTATCATTGAAAGGAAGATTTGTAATGGAGGCTTCTGTTACATCAATATTTTGTTTTCGTAAATAGTCAATGAACAATGGTTCTGTTTCAACAGAAGTTACCAATCCATAAGCACTTAAAAATTCACCCGATGCGCCGGCTGCTGCACCGATATTTAAAATGTTTATTTTCTGCCCCGCTTGGGAAATATGTTTTTGTAAAAATTGAACTATGATCTTTTGCCTAACCAAAAACCACCAATGCTGCCGCTCCAACTTCGCATACTGTTGTACATATTCTTTATTCATTCGCTGGCTTGCCGTTTGTTATTTTTGATTTAACAATATAAAGAGGCCGCTGCTTCACCTGGAAAAAAATACGCAGGATGTATTCACCAATTATTCCCAATGAAAGCAATTGTACGCCACTAAACAAAACGATTGCGAATATCAGGGTCGTGAAGCCTTCAGGCACAGTTCCAAAAACAAATTTTTTGTACAGCACAATGCCAATGTAAAACAGGGAGAAGATTATCGTGATAAAACCTATCATCCCAATAAGCCTGATTGGAAATTCACTAAAATTAAAAATGCCGTTGAAAGCCAGTTTAAACAACGAGCGGAGAGAGTATTTTGTTTCGCCACCTGCACGTTTATCCCGTTCGTACTCCAATCCCGCTTGTTTAAAACCAACCCAGCTTCTTAGTCCCCTTAAATACCGGCTTTCTTCCGGCAGGTTGTTGAGCTGATTTGCAACTCTTATACTTATCAAAGAAAAATCACCGGCATCAAGTGGCATCTTAATATTTGAAAATCTTTTCAGCAGCCTGTAATAAAGCTTATAGCATAATTTTTTTAAAAATCCTTCTTTCCTTTTTTTGCGGATACCATACACTACGTCATACCCGGCATTCATCTTTGCTACAAACTGGGGAAGAAGTTCAGGCGGATCCTGCAGGTCGCCATCGATGATGAATACCGCATCGCATGGTTGCCTAATATTCGAAAGCCCGGCAGTGAGTGCCATTGCATGCCCAAAATTTCTTGATAAAAAAATCGCAGAATATTTTTCTTTCCCGGTGATGGCAGACTCAACCATTTGAGCAGTTTCATCCGAGCTTCCATCTTCAATAACAAGAATACTGATATTAAGATCCGGAGTTGCCGCCAACCGATCCAACCTGTCGAACAGCCCCGGAAGCAAAGCAGCTTCATTGAAAACAGGGACCAGGACAGTAATATTTTTTATCGCATTCATGGCCTTGAAGATAATTAATGATAATTGTTTCTGCCCTATTTTTTTGATTCAAACATTTTCACCGGCGGGATGACCTGCGGTGGATCAAAAATCTGCGCTTCGTTCGTTCACCAAATCTAACAAATTGTCAATCTTTCTAAGTTCTGCGAATGATTATTATATAAAAATCATTAATCTTACAAAAATCTATTCAATAAAAAAGAAGCCTAAGTTCAAAAACCATGCTTTTCAATTCGCTTGAGTTTATTATTTTTTTTCCAATAGTTACGCTGTTATACTTTTTATTGCCTCATAAACTGAGGTGGTTTCACCTTCTGCTTGCAAGTTGCATCTTCTATGCGGCGTTTATCCCATCTTACTTATTCATACTTTTTTTTCTTATTGCAATCGACTATGCGGCTGGCTTGTTGATAGAGCGAAAGCAGCATAAAAAAACCTGGCTCATTATAAGCATCATCGCCAATATTTCATTACTGGGAACATTTAAGTACTACAATTTTTTCATAGGAAATTTCAACGAGTTGTCGGGCAGCCATTTCATTTTATTGAAATGGGTATTACCGATCGGACTCTCTTTCCATACTTTTCAATCGCTTGCTTATACCATCGAAGTATACCGAGGCAGGCAGAAAGCAGTTGCTCATTTCGGGTATTATGCGTTGTATGTTATGTTTTATCCTCAACTGGTTGCGGGACCGATTGAAAGGCCGCAACATTTGCTGCCCCAATTTTTCCAGGAACAGAAATTCTCATCACAGAAATTGTATGAAGGTTTAAGATTGATGGCATGGGGATTTTTTAAAAAGTTGGTTATTGCAGACAGGATCGGCCCATATGCTGACGCAGTATTTAACCAGGCCGGGCACGCAACAACCTCACAGGTATGGCTAGCCGTATTTTTATTCAGTGTACAGATTTATGCAGATTTCTCTGGCTATTCAGATATTGCGATCGGTGCCGCCCGTTGTATGGGAATTGATCTTTCAGTCAATTTTAACCGGCCTTACTTTGCCCCGAACATCAGGGAATTCTGGCGGCGCTGGCATATTTCCCTTTCAAGCTGGTTCAGGGATTATGTTTACATTCCCTTAGGTGGAAACAGGAAGGGTGCCGCAAGAAAAAATATAAATTTATTGATAACATTTATATTAAGTGGGTTCTGGCATGGTGCAGGATGGACCTTTATTGTGTGGGGATTATTACATGGCATCTATACTTTACTGTATGATGGGTTCAAAAAAAATTTTGGATCAATAAATATCCCCTCCTTCATTGCGTGGTTAGTGACGGGCATATGCGTTGGCTTTGCATGGATCTTTTTTCGATCAGGCTCATTAGGTGAGGCAGTAAGATTGATCGCTCAGAGCGGAAATATCCTGAATTTTTCAACTTCAGATATTTTATCAATTCAAATGAAGGGAATTCAATTTGGGAGTTTCACTTTGCTGCTATCTTTTTGCATGATCGCTTATATGTTTATGATAGAAAAATGCACAACAGCAAAAATTATGGATTTAAATTCAAATAAAATAAAAGACATCAGCATACTTGTGAGTACAGTTCTATTCATCCTGTTTTTTGGCATATTTCAAAAATCAAACTTTATTTATTTCCAGTTTTAACATGTTTATCAAAAGATTGTTCATAGTAATCATCATCATTTGGGGCGCCGCTTATGGTACGGGCATGTTGTTCGACCATCTCTATAAAAAAAGATGGTCAACCCTTTTTTTTGAAAAGACAAATAGTTTGATAAAAGACAGTACCAGGTACGACATCATTTATTTAGGAAACTCAAGGGTTCATTTTGGCATCAATCCATACTATGTTGATTCAATCACAAAACTGAACAGTTATAACTTTGCAAATGGTGGTGCCGATGCGCTTGACATCCTGCTTACCGCCCAGGTTTATTTACAATATCATGCTGCGCCAAACATTGCTGTGATTTCAGTTGATATGGGCGCCCTAACTCCAAATGAAAGCCTGAAAACCTGTTTCCATTATCTATTTTACCTGCAGAATAATACGATGAATAAGTATATGAAACAGGCTGGATTTCCAACAACGCTTATCAATATCTTCCCCTTTACAAAATATAGTTTCTTTGATGAATACAATCGTACTTCCATTTTTGTAAAAGGGAAACCCTACCCGGAATTTGACCACAACATCTACAAAGGATTTTTGAATATTCAGCAGGAGAAGAACAGTAAGGCAGAAGAAGTTTTTGATTTAAGATCATTCAATGGTCAACTTTGGGACACTGCCATAACCTATATCCGCAACACAGTTTTGGCATTGCAGCAAAAAGGGACAACAGTTATATTTGTATACCCACCGGAGAAAATGAGTTCCAGGTTTAAAATAATGCCATTCAGAAAAACGGCTGATTCCATTTATGCAGGCATTGCAAATGAATTCAAGATCAAACAATTTCATTTTGAAGATTCACCACTGTTTACAGACGATTATTTTACAGATGAACTGCATTTGAATGAACCCGGATCAAGGATCTATTCGATAGCATTAGCTGATTCTATCAAAAAATTGCTAATGATTCGGTGATTGATCAAATTGCTTTTCCCTTCATTGCGCCTGCTATCGCCTGGTCCATTACTCTTTCTGCGTAAGGCCTGGAGATATCATTCAACTCCTCTATCTTTTTATGGATTAGGTCTTTTTCATCCATTGTTATAGCCAATTGAAGGGCCTGCATAGCTGCAGCCGTTTGCAATAATTCTTCCCTGGATAACCGCTCCGTATTCTTTTGGAGAAAGCGTTCTGTCGTCTTCAATAATTGTTCTCCTTCAGTTCTTGCTTCGGTTAATGCCCTGATAGAAATATCGTCTTTTGCATGCGTGATCGATTCAAGCAACATCGTTTCCACTTCAGCATCCGTTAAACCATATTGCGGTTTTACTTCAATACTTTGTTCAACGCCGCTTCTTAGTTCTTTTGCAGATACTGTTAAGATCCCATCTGCATTGATCAGAAAACTTACTTCCACTTTTGGAAGCCCGGCAGGCATGCCCGGGATATTTGTGAGATTGAATTCCGCAAGTTTCCTGTTGTCTTTTACGAGATCCCTTTCACCCTGGAAAACACTGATGCGCATACCAGGTTGACCATCTACCTGCGTAGTATATTGCCGGGATGCTTTCGATGGAATTTTTGCATTGCGTGGAATCAATACATCCATTAACCCTCCTGCTGTTTCAATTCCGAGGCTTAGTGGCGTTATATCCAGCAACAAAAACTCTTTGTTGTTACCTGATAATATATCGGCCTGTATAGCTGCACCTAATGCAACAACCTCATCCGGGTTTACAGAGTCGTTTACAGCTATTCCAAAAAAATTGCTCACCGATTCTTTTACTAATGGAACCCTTGTACTGCCACCAACCATTACAACGGTTTCTATATCTGATGTTTTTAACCCGGCATCTTTTAATGCATTCCTGCAGGAAAGAATTGTTTTATCCACTAAGGGCTGGATAAGCTGTTCGAATTCTATCTTAGATAAGCTAATAGCAGTATCATTTAATTTATCTTCATAACTATCGTTGGCGGACAGGTGCTTTTTTGCGGCTTCAGCTTTCAGGCGAAATTCCTGTGCCAGGGAAGGATTTGCTGCAAACGCTGCCTGTGAAATACCGATTTTACCGGCCCAATGCGCTGCTACTGTATTATCAAAATCATCTCCACCCAGGTAGGTATCTCCATTGGTGGATAAAACTTCAAAGATTCCACCGGCGATCCTTAAGATTGAAATATCAAAAGTGCCACCACCCAGGTCATACACGGCAATTATTTTATTTTCATTCTTATCAAGCCCCACGCCATAAGCCAGGCTTGCTGCCGTCGGCTCATTAATAATGCGCAATACATCCAGCCCTGCAAGCCTGCCTGCATCACGGGTAGCCTGCCTTTGTGCATCATTGAAATAGGCAGGTACGGTGATCACTGCTTTGTTTACAGGCGTTTTTAAAATATGCTCTGCTCTTTTTTTTAATTCTTTAAGAATGAAAGATGACAGGTCAACAGGAGAATAAAATTTATCCCCAACCTGCACCTTTACCAGGCTCTCTGTATTGTCATCAATCACTTTGTAGGAAAAAAAAGAAGCATTGTTCTTTATATCATTATAGCTTTTTCCCATGAGCCGTTTTGCAGAAAATATCGTTCGCCCGGGTTGGGAAATGAGATACTGCTTCGCCTCCTCACCTACTACAGGATTCCCTGCTTCATCAAAATAAACGATCGACGGTACCAGTGAACTGCTATCGTGTTCTTTTAATGCAATGGCCTGTTTCGTTTCCGGGTGCATGATCGCAATCAGGCTATTTGTTGTGCCCAGGTCAATGCCTACAATTATTTCTTCCTGTTGTAAACTGCCTGTTGCAATATTGATAGGGATCTTTGCCATTGGTATAAAACTATTTTTTTTGCAAAGCTAGTGATTGCAGGGGACTTTATCTTTTGCGTAGTCTATGAGAAATATTCAATATTCAACGGTCAATATTCAACGCAGGATTAGGTAGAATAAGCGCAAACTCAAGTCAGCCTTAAGTTTCGAATGTAATAAAGTTCGAATTCTATCAGTACCTGCATAAGGCGCATCTTTCCGTCGGGTTGCGACGTAGTCGCAATTGTCCCGATAGCAATCGGGATCAAACGGCGGAA
>JBDSBG010000099.1:0-11981 GCA_039921685.1 Ferruginibacter sp. | reverse complement strand
AGCAATCGGGATCAAACGGCGGAAAGCAGCGCCGGTGCAGGTACGCAGCCCGCCGGCTGTGGAGGCGAAAGCAACGAATTTGAAGTACTAACCAAAGCTAGTAATGGCTATGCGCTTATTCTACCTAATCCTATATTGTTCGTTGGATATCGAAAATTAAGATGAAGAAATATGCAAAATACAACGTACAATATTCCATGCTCAAGCCCACGCTCATAATTCAGAACGTTATTAAACAGGAATTTTGCAATGCACATTGTGCATCGTACGTTGGGTATTGAAAATTAAATTTGAGGAATGAAGAAATGGGCAACGTACAATATTCAATGCTCAAAGCATCCTCTCCCACCCATAATTCAGGACTTTTTAAAAAGGAATTCTTCGATGAACATTGTGCATCGTAGGTTGGGTATTGAAAATTAAATTTGAGGAATGAAGAAATGGGCAAAATACAACGTACAATATTCAATGTTCAAAGCATCCTCTCCCACTAATAATTCAGAACTTTTTAAAAAGGAATTCTGCGATGAGCATTGTGCATCGTACATTGAATATTGGAAATTAAAATTGAGGCAGATGAAGAAACTTGCAATATATTCCACGCACAAAGCGTTACTAACAGCCTATAAAACTTTCAATAACTTTTTTTAACGATCGTATCTCTAATATTCAGATAGCTAATGTATCTCTCCTCCTGGATGCTTCCATCATTCACTGCCGCTTTTACCGCACAGCCCGGTTCTTCCAGGTGCATACAGTCATTGAACTGGCAGTCATTCATCACTGCACGCATTTCAGGAAAGTATTGAGCAAGTTCCTGTTTCGAAATATCAACAAGTCCCATTTCCCTGATGCCGGGCGTATCAATGATCTTTCCACCAAAAGGCAGATCAAACATTTCTGCAAACGTGGTTGTATGTAATCCTTTCCCACTCCATCCGCTTACATCCTGGGTTTTTAATTTAAGATCGGGAAACAGGTGATTGATAAATGTTGATTTACCAACTCCCGAATGCCCGCTTAATAATGTAACCTTGTCTTTTAATAATTCCTTTGTTTCCTCAACGCCGATATTTTTTTCGAGGCTCATCAGCATTATTTTGTAACCTATAGGCTCGTAAATTTCTTTTACTCGTTCAAATTTTTCATTTTCTTTTTTTGTAAAAAGATCAGCTTTATTGAAAACAACAATGGCAGGTACATGGTAAGCTTCTGAAGTAACCAGGAAGCGGTCAATGAATCCCAATGATGTTTTGGGTTCTTTCAAAGTAGCAAATAACAATGACTGGTCTAAATTGGCTGCCACAATATGATGCTGATTCTTATTATGAGGAGAAGTCCTGTTAATATAATTCTTACGTTCATAGATTTCTATGATCACCGTGCTTTCAGAATCTTCTTCGTTTTGTATTTCAACAATATCGCCAACAGCAATAGGATTGGTGGACGTAATGTTATCGATCTTAAACTTTCCTTTTATACGTGCATTGAAGATCTGCCCATCATTATTCCTAACAATGTACCAACTACCTGTAGATTTGTAAACGATTGCTTGCATTAAAATGGATCGTCTGTGATGTTGTGAATGGTGAATGGTGAATGGTCAATGGTGAATGGTGAATAGTGAATAGTGAATGGTGAATGGTGAATGGTGAATGGTGAATGGTGAATGGTGAATGGAAAACTTCGAGGCTTCTTCACTATTCACTACTCACCATTCACCGAAAAAATCATTCCCGCTTCCCGCATCCCGATTCCCGATTCCCGATTCCCGCTTCCCGATTCCCGTTTCCCGCTTCCCGTTTCCCGCTTCCCGCTTCCCCCCTATGGAAATTTTCTAAACAAAGTATAATTCAAAATAATTTCAAGTAATAAAAAAAAGATCGCTGCACAAACAAAAGGAAAGAATTTTTCCTGGTAGCGGACCGTGCTGATCAATTCAATCTTTGACCTTTCAAGTGCATCAATGTTTTTATAAATAAAAGAAAGGCCTTCATTGTCCCTTGCCCTATAATATTTTCCTCCTGTTTCAGTTGCGATCTCGGTTAATAGTTTTTCATCGATTGCTATTTTTTCATTTTGAATAACAACACCTGTTTTTGTGCTTTCAGGCATTATCGCATACCCTTCTGAGCCCACACCAATTGTGTAGATCCTTACATTAAAAGCCTTGGCAATCTCTTTCGCTGTCTTTGGATCGATATGGCCACCATTATTTTCGCCATCAGTTAAAAGCAAAACTACTTTTGTTTTCGATTTACTTGAACGCAACCGGTCCACGCTTGTGGATAGGCCGTCGCCGATAGCAGTGCCATCTTCCAATAAGCCGTTGTGGATGTTTTGTACTGCAGCAACAAGCACCGCCCTGTCGGTAGTAAGCGGGCACTGCGTAAAACTTTCGCCCGAGAAGATCACGATACCAATCCTGTCCGTTAGTCGCTTATTAATAAAATCAATGGCAACGCTTTTTGCAGCTTCCAGCCGATTGGGGGTAAAATCCTGGGCAGTCATGCTCCCGCTCACATCTATACATAAAATGATGTCGATGCCCTCTCCTTCTGCATGTTGATCCTGGTTTTGGGTTTGAGGTTTGGCAAGCGCAAAAATGATAGCCGCAAAACAAAGTAATCGTAATAGAAATAACAGGTGCCTGAAAATATTCTTCCATGACGACAAGCCTTCTCCGCTGGTGGATGATACACGAATGGAGGCTTTTGTTTTGTTACTTTTTTTGATATACCATGCAATGAGTACAGGAAATAAAATAAATAACCAAAAGAACAGTGGTTGGTTAAATGTTATCCTATGAAAATATTCGGCTATCAAAATAAATTATTGTTGAATGTTGAATGGTTTATCCTTTTCAAGCCCTTCAATTACCTGCTTTAATTCGGCGAGGCAATTTTCAGTTTCTAAAACTGCAGGCATATGTTTTGCGAACTTTACCGCATCCCCGATCCTCAAGATTTGAGCAACAGTAACAACCTGCTGTGATGCTAATTCCTGTTGCTTCATTAATAATAAAAGATCGCCTGTTGTTTTGTTCAATAAATTATTAGACGTAATGCGGCTATAATATCGTTTAAAAATGAAGCTGAGTTGCGAATGGTAATGCTTAACGTCAGTTGCGATATCCGGCTTCAACTTTGCAAGATCTTTCAAATCTTTCATCGCTTCATCATAGGGAGATAGTGCAGAATGCAGCACTGGTAAGGGTTTGCTTCCTTTTCTTTTAAAGTAAAGGTTAATTAAAAATATGAGTACCAACAGCAGTAACAGCCCCCCTACAATAAAATACGCAAAAGAGTTGGTTGCTTTTATTTCCATGATGGGTTTTATATCCCTTATTTCAATGCTGCTGTCGATAGCTGAATAACCAACATTTATAAGAACAGAATCTGTTGTAAATGTTTTTCGGTCATCATTGATCGACAGTATTACAGGCATTGCCGGAATATACCAGGCGCCGGAGTCAAAGCTTGTAAAGAGAAATTTCCTTCGTAAAACAAACGACCCATTTGTACGCATGGTATCGTAGTCGCCGTTTTCAATCGTCTCAAAATGGGGCAGCGAATCCGGCATGCCGAAATTAATTGAATAACCCTGGGAAGGAAGGGTAATGAACAGGTCATACTCTATTCGTTCACCGATTAGTATCTGGTTCTTATCAGTTTTTATTTCTACATTTTGTGCGGCTGTGCAAAAATGTACTGTACAAAAAATAATAACTAACTGTAAACGATATGTATATTTTTTAATCACCATGAATAGTGCAGGACTGGATATTACTTTCGTTTTAAAAAAAACTTCTGAAGGATCTTTACATAGTCTTCATCGGTTCGAACATGTAGCAGATCTGCACCCGCTTTAAGAAAATATTTTTTACATGCATCTGTATGATTAAAAAAGTTTTGTTGATAATTATACCTGACGAGGTCGTTGCTGCTATCCACCCATGTTATCTTTCCTGTTTCAGCATCTTCAAGTTGTAAAAGCCCGGCATCAGGCAGATGCATATCCATTTTATCATAAACTTTTATCCCGATAACATCATGTTTTTTCCCGATTACTTTGAGATCATTCTCATAACCTGTATCCAGGAAATCACTCAACAAAAAGGCAATACTTTTTTGGCCTGTTGTGTTGTTGAAATATTTGATAGCTGCATCCAGGTTAGTACCTTTTGTACGGGGCTCTACGGTAAGTAATTCCCTAACAATATACAATGCATGCTGGCGGCCTTTTTTTGGCGGGATGTATTTTTCAATTTTGTTGCTGAAAAAAATAACGCCGACTTTGTCGTAGTTGCTGATGGCGCTGAAAGTGAGTACTGCGGCAAGCTCAGTGATCAGGTCTTTCTTTCTTTTACCAATTGTTCCAAAAAGATTGCTGGTGCTCGTGTCTATGAGAAGCATCATTGTCAACTCTCTTTCTTCTTCAAATAATTTTGTGAAAGGATGAGAAAAACGTGCACTTACGTTCCAGTCAATAAAACGAATATCATCTCCTTCAGCATATTCCCTTACTTCCCTAAACCGCATCCCTTTTCCTTTGAATGCCGAATGGTACTCTCCTGTAAAAAGATGGGTAGTGATGCGCTTACTTTTTATTTCGAGGTCTCGTACCTTCTGAATTATTTCAGCAGTAGTAAGTATGCTACCGCTTGCATTACCGGTATCGGGAGTATTCTCTGATATGTCTTTCTTTTTCCAGAACAAATTTGATGTTGTTTCGTGTTGAGTTTATAACAGTAAACTATAACCGAATTGGTTTATGGCACCGTAACGGTCTTTAAAATTTCATTGATGATTTCTTCCACGTTTACATTTTCCGCTTCTGCTTCGTAGGTTAGTGCAATACGGTGACGTAAAACATCTTTGCTGATATCCCTTACATCTTCCGGGATTACATAGCCACGTTTATTGAGAAATGCATGAGCTTTGGCAGCAAGTGCAAGGTTGATGCTGGCCCTTGGGGAACCTCCGACACTGATCAGGGGCTTGAGCTTTGCAAGATTGAATTTATCCGGATTGCGGGTTGCAAATACAATATCCAAAATATAATTTTCTACTTTTTCATCCAGGTATACCTGCCTTACCAGTTCTTTTGCTGTAAGTATTTCGGTAGTAGATGCAACAGCATTTATGGTAGGTGCTACAAGGCCTAATGTATTTTGCCGGATGATGATCTGCTCTTCTGATTTCGTTGGGTATCCTACAACCACTTTTAACATAAAGCGATCAACCTGTGCTTCTGGCAAAGGATATGTTCCTTCCTGCTCAATCGGGTTTTGGGTAGCAAGCACTAAAAATGGTTCCTGCAATTTATAGCTGGTATCCCCAATCGTTACCTGCCGTTCCTGCATCGCTTCCAACAATGCACTTTGTACTTTCGCAGGCGCCCTGTTTATTTCATCTGCCAAAACAAAATTGGCAAAGATGGGCCCCTTGCGTACAAAGAATTCATTTTTCCCCTGGTTATAGATCATTGTCCCGATAACATCAGCCGGCAGCAGGTCGGGCGTAAATTGGATACGGCTGAATTGTGCATGAATCGCCTGGGCCAGCGATTTTATTGATAAGGTTTTGGCCAGGCCCGGCACACCTTCCAGCAACACGTGGCCGTTGCTAAGCAACCCGATAAGCAAACGCCCGATCATTGATTGCTGGCCAACAATCACCTTGCTTAATTCGTCATTTATTCTTGTAACAAAACCAGATGCATGATTGATCTTTTCATTTAACAGCCGGATATCTTCTGCGGTTTGTAGCATAGTTATTATTTTTTACATCAAATCCCTATTACATGCCCCTTAGGGTCTAAGCTGGATTGAGAATAGCAACATCAGTATTATAAATGATATTATATCAAAAATACTTCTAAATTATTATACTCAAAGGGCAGCGGGCAAATTAGTTAAAATGCTCAAGACAAAAATTTAGCCGCAATTGTGTGCCAAGGAAATCTTTGTTAAAAAAATGAACCTACCTTCATTTCAAAATTTTATCTCATGATAGATCAACAACTCATCACGACTTCAACTTCACTGGAAGGTTACAGGATCACCAAACATCTCGGAATTGTAAGGGGTATAACAGTAAGGAGCAGAAGCCTGCTTGGCAACATCGGTGGTGGTGTTCAATCTTTATTCGGAGGAAAACTCTCCATTTACGTAGAGCTTTGTGAAAAAGCAAGAGAAGAAGCCTACCAGTACCTGTTGCAACATGCTAATGAAAAAGGTGCAAATGCCATTGTGAACATGCGTTACGATGCCAACGAAGTAATGCAGGGAATTACGGAAGTTTTGGCCTACGGAACAGCAGTAACGGTAGAAAAAATATAAACTGAAATAATTACCATTGTGTTTAAAGCCCATTGGAAATTGTCGATTTTCAACTCAAATATTTTCCCACGATCGGCATCCTTCTTCCTACACCGAAGGCTTTGGGAGATATGCGTATAACAGGACAAAACTGGTTCCTTTTATACTCGTTTGTATTTACCATTTTTAAAATTCGATCTACGAGGGCTGTATCAAAACCTTCTTTCTTAATTTCATCGGGCCCTTTAGATTGTTCGATGTATTGATATAATATTTTGTCCAGTACATCATATTCAGGCAGGCTATCACTGTCTTTCTGGCCAGGCCTTAGCTCTGCACTCGGTGGTTTAGTAATAATATTGCGTGGAATAATTTCCTTGTCTTTATTTATGTATTCTGCCAGTTCATACACCTGGAGTTTATAACAATCCCCTAAAACAGCAAGCCCGCCCGCCATATCCCCATATAGTGTTCCATATCCTGTAGAAAGTTCGCTTTTATTGGAAGTATTAAGTAAGATGTATCCGAATTTATTTGCGATCGCCATTAATAAATTGCCTCTTGTGCGGCTTTGAATATTTTCTTCGGCGACACTAAAAGGAAGGTCTGCAAAGATTGGTTTCAACTCCGTTAAAAAACTATCATAAATGTTTTTAATTGCGATGACATGCTTTTGCGTTTTGAGATTGTTGCTTAGGAGTTCAGCGTCATCTACAGAATGAGTTGATGAATATTGTGAAGGCATCATTACAGCAAGAACATTTTCACTTCCAAGCGCTTTGCATGCAAGGGCCAGCGTTACCGCACTATCAATACCACCGCTGCTGCCCAGGATTGCTTGTTTAAAACCCATTTTTGAGAAGTAGTCTTTAATGCCCATTACAAGCGCCTGGTAGATGTGCTCAATGTTTAATGCAGGTTCCAATGCCAATGGATTAAGATCTGTGTTGGCAATATTTGCTGCTGATTCAACAATCTCTCCCTCAATACTGCCATCATCATTTAAAATAAACGATCTTGTTTCTTCTTCAAAACTCGACATGCGATAGACAAGATTAGCATTTTTATCAAATACCAATGAAGTTCCATCGAAAACAATTTCTGTCTGGCTGCCAACGCAGTTGCAATAGAACATGGGCAAATTATATTTCAGGACGTTGGCCTTCACTGCAAACTTTCTATCTTCATCGTGGGTGTAATCGAAGGGCGATGCTGATAAATTGATCATTACATCCGGGCTTTGTGATATCAGCATATCCATCGGACAATACCTGTAAAGTGGATTATTTCCAAGGTTCCAGATGTCTTCGCAAATAGTTACAGCAAGCCTTCTTCCTTTGTACTCTACAATATTCCAGTCTTTCGCAGGTTCAAAATAACGATCTTCATCAAAAACATCATAGGTAGGCAGGCATGTTTTATGTATCACCTGCTTAATTTCTTTGTCTGCTAAAAAATAGGCAGCATTGAAAAGATCTTTTCCTTCAATAACATCATTGCGGTGAGGAGCACCGATTAATACTGCAATTCCATCGGCTACATTTTTTATTTCGTGAATGGCGTCGTAACATTTGTCAATAAAATCTTTAAAATATAAAAAGTCTCTTGGAGGATAACCGCAGATACATAGTTCACTAAAAACAATTAGATCGCCACCTTCCTCCTTTGCTTTGACAACTGCATCTTTGATCTTCCTGGTATTGCTTTCAAAATTTCCTATATGATAATTCTGTTGGGCCAAAAATATTTTCATACTCATGCTGCTCGTAATTAACTTTATTATCAATAAAAGCTTTTCTTTTGCAAAGTTAAATCATTAATTATGCGCCTGATAACATGTTTGCTTTTGCTAGTTGCTTTTTTTTCATGCAATGATCACGCAAAAGCGCCCGATGTTTCGGGCATAAAAATAGATATCAGCACCCGCAGGTTTGAAAAAGAATTGTTTGCGCTTGATTCAAATAAAATGACCGGACAACTCGATCGGCTGCTTGAAAAATATCCATCATTCGGTTCCTATTTTATATCAAGGATTTTAACTGCAGACCCCCGGTGGTCGCAGGATAGTGTAAACGCTTATATACATTCTTTCGTTTCTTCTTACCGGCCAGTTTATGATACTGCAGAAAAAGTGTTTGCAGACTTTAGCCCTTATGAAAATGAAATAAAGAACGGGTTGCAATACGTGCAATATTATTTTCCAAAATACCGGGCACCACATACTATAGTTACTTACATCGGGCCAATGGACGGCTATGGCGATGTGATCACTGATGATGAACTTGCGGTGGGCCTGCATGCACATCTTGGCAAAAATTATTCTGCTTACCAATCTACATGGGTACAGGAAACCTATCCAGCTTATGTATCAAACAGGTTTGAACCTTCCTATATTGCTATCAACTGTATGAAAAATATTTTATCAGATCTGTATCCTGAAAAGAAAGAAGATAAAACGCTTATTGTGCAGATGGTTGAAAAAGGAAAGCGTTTGTATTTACTCAGTAAATTTTTACCAAACGCGGAAGAACATAAACTTATAGGCTATACAGAAACTCAATTGAAAGATTGCTATAAAGGCGAATCAAGAATCTGGGAACTCTTTACACAAAATAATTATTTACAAAGCCTCGACAACGATGTAATTAAAAATTATGTGGAGGAAGGCCCGAAAACGCAGGAATTAGGAGAAGATGCCCCAGGCAATATTGGTTCATTCGCCGGTTGGCAAATTGTAAAAAAATTCATGAGCAAAAATCCAAAGACAACGATGCCTGAATTGTTGAATAAAGATGCCGAGGCTATCTTCCAGGAAGCAAAGTATAAACCCTAGACTTAAGCGGCAAGCACCTGCCTTGCAGCAACCGCGGGCCCCTTTCCAAGCTGTTTCATCACCCTGAAATGAGAAGCCAGTGCATCCATCAAGGTTTTATTGTTGTGATAAGGCAGATTATATTCCCTGCATTTTTCCTGGACGATCTTGCTGATTGCTGGATAGTGAACGTGACTCACTTTTGGAAAGAGATGATGTTCGATTTGGTAGTTCAATCCGCCCACAAACCAGGAAACTACTTTGCTGTCCATGGCAAAATTTGCCGTTGTTCTGATCTGGTGCTCGGCCCAGGCAGTTTCAACATGCTTTGTTTCATCAAGGGGAATATGTTCAAATTCTGTATTCTCAACAACGTGAGCCAGTTGAAACACGAATGAAAGCGTCATGCCCATGACAGCGTTGGCAACAAGAAAACCCACCAGCCATGAAGCCCAACCCCAAACCATTATTGGAACCACAATAAAAAAAGCAACATAATAAACTTTAGTGGCCCAAAAGATAATATGATTCTTCAGGGATAATTTCCACGCTGCCGTTGTATATATTCGGCGGCTGAAATATTTTGTAAAATCCATGATAAATATCCAGAAAATAGAAGAAAGTGCATAAACCGGGGTAAGGTACAAATGCTGGATCTTGTGAGCAGGCACCCATTTCTGCGTTTCACAATGACGTATGATCGGGCTTTTTGCAATATCATCATCTATACCATCAACATTCGTATAGGTGTGATGAATAATATTGTGTTTCTGCTTCCAGAAATATGAACTTGCTCCAAGGCCATTGGCAGCAATGAAGCCCAGAAAATCATTTAACTTTTGATTGGGACTATAACTTCCATGATTCGCATCATGCATCACGCTAAAGCCAATGCATGCACATGTATAACCAAACAACATACTCAGGAAAATAGAAGTGAACACATTCAGACCAGGTCCCATCAGCATTAAAACAAGGTAAGAGCCCAGAGCAGTACCTATCAAGATAAATGTTTTAATAAACAACCTCCAGTCACCTGTCTTCTTAATTTTATTCTCTGTGAAATAGGCGTCAACACTCAATTTCAGGCTTTGATAGAACCTGTTGTCGTTGTTGTTAAAAGTTATTTTAGCCATAATGCGGTTTTATGAAATGAAAGAAATTTCATTGTTTTTTTGAATGCAAAAACGTTGAAAAAAGGAACCATTATTTTGTTGGATTCCACCAAAAATTAGCGAGTGTAAAGGTACAAAAAAAAATGAAAAAGGACTTAATTCATTTTGAAGGGAGCCAGCATTTCAAAGGCAGGTATGGTTACTTTAAATGTCTTTTTATTGTTCTGGTTTTCCAGTAAATAAGTGCCTTGCATCTTACCTATTTCGGAGCGCAGGTTGCAGCCGCTGATGTATTGATAAGAGGCTGAAGGAGCAATCACCGGTTGAATACCAACAACACCTTCTCCTTCCACTTCCCGGAAGCTACCGTTGCTGTCGTAAATATGCCAGTGCCTGCGTAATAACTTTACTGAGAAATCATTGTTGTTCTCAATAGTAATCTTATACGCAAACATAAACTCGCTGTTTATTGGATTACTATACTCGGATTGATAAAACGTTTCGACAATTATCTTCACTCCGCCCGATATCTTAGAATTCATACATAAAATCTTTGCTGTAATATAATAATAAAATTATTCTTTTATTGTAAATTTATCACTACACGCCGAAATTATGCCGATTAGCAAGCATTATTACAAAAATGATAACATTACTGTGATATGGCAGCCTTCATTGTGCCAGCACTCCGGAATCTGCTTTAAAGGTTTACCCCAGGTGTTTGATCCACGCCGAAGACCGTGGATAGAGATGGATGAGTCGGACAGTGAGTCCATTACGGAGCAGGTGAAAAAATGTCCAAGCGGGGCCCTTAGTTACGTGATAGACGGCGAAGCTGGCAAAGCCCTATAATTTTTTTACATTTTTGAAACCATTTTTCAGCAGCCATTGCAGCAGTTTTTCCCGGTTGTCGCCCTGAACCAGGATCTCTCCCTCTTTTACAGAACCGCCTGTGCCGCAAAAGGTCTTCAGTTTCTTGCCCAGGGCCTCTTTATCATCGACGGTTCCAATAAACCCTTCTATAAGTGTGACGGCTTTACCGCCACGGTGCTTTGTGTCCAATCGGACCTTTAATTTTTGTTGTGCAGGCTCCAATGTTGACACGGCGCCATCCTGTTCGTATGCGGGTTTAAAATCCGGGTTGGTTGAATAAATAATGCCGGAGACGGGTATTTTCGTTTTTGCCATATTGGTATTGATTAACATTATATGATATGATGAGAAAAAAACACACAGATCAAACTATCACTGCTTTCAAACTAAGGTCTAAACTAACAGCCTGGTGAATGACCGACCCGCTTGAAATATAATCAACTCCTGTTTCAGCATAGGATTCCAAATTATCAAGATTGATACCTCCGCTGGCTTCAGTTTCATAACGGCCATCGATAACCGCTAGTGCTTCAGTGATCATTGCGGGAACAAAATTATCAAGCATGATCCGATCAACTTTCCCGATCGCCATTACTTTTTTTACATCATCCAGGTTCCTTGTTTCTATCTCTATTTTTAAACCAGGCTTATTTTCACAAACATATGCATATGCCTTATTGATCGCATTTTCAATACCGCCGCAATAATCAATATGATTGTCTTTCAACATGATCATATCGTAAAGCCCAAAACGATGGTTAAATCCGCCGCCAATTCTTACTGCTTCTTTTTCAAGCAGCCGAAAATTGGGAGTTGTTTTTCTGGTATCCAGCAATTTAGTTTTATAACCATTGAGCTT
>JBDSBG010000098.1:0-43344 GCA_039921685.1 Ferruginibacter sp. | reverse complement strand
CGCCAAGCGTGAACGAGCTTACAAAAATACTATCGAATTTATTGAACCAGTCGGCCATTCTTCTCGGCATAGCAATGATGTTACTGGTCGCTGTACCACAAAAGTTATCCGCGCAGACGGGAACACTGCCTCCTGTTTCAAAATTGAAAAAGTTGTCTGTAGAAGAATTAATGAATATTGAAGTAACCTCCGTTAGTAAGACCCCTCAAAAACTCGCAGAAGTTGCTTCCGCCATCCAGGTACTGACCGGGGAAGACATCAGGCGATCGCCAGCCATATTATTACCGGAAATCCTTAGGCTGGCCCCAAACCTGCAGGTTACGCGGTCGGGTTCGCACGATTGGGCGGTAACGGCAAGGGGATTCAATGGATTTCCCATAGCGAATAGCTCGCTTGCAGATAAACTATTGGTCACCATTGATGGCCGTGCAGTTTATAATTCTCTTTTTGGTGGGGTTTATTGGGATGTACAAGGTGTGTTGAAAGATGAGATAGATCGTATTGAAGTAGTTAGTGGACCTGGAGGGACGCTGTGGGGGGCGAATGCTGTGAATGGCGTAATTAATTTGATTTCGAAAAGTGCAAAGGAAACCCAAGGCCTGGTTGCGTCGGCTTCAGTTGGCTCATTTTTACATGACGGTTTTGCAGCCCGGTATGGATCTCATGTTGATTCCACTTTTTTTTACAGGGTCTATGCAAATCGATTCGATTTCGGGAATACAAAAACAAAAAATGGCTCCGATGCTATGGATGACTGGAATATGACAAGATCAGGCTTTAGAATGGATTTCATGCCATCAACAAAAAACACTCTAACGGTACAGGGTGACCTGTATTTTGGTAACGAAGACATTCCTGATTCTGTTGCAACACTGGTGAATGGCCAGAATCTGCTGGCACGCTGGACACATTCATTTTCCGGGCATTCAAATCTGAACATCCAGGCTTATTTTGACCGTACCTGGCGGAACATAAAACGGCAGGGCTTTACAGATGAGATCAATACCTTTGACATTGACATCCAGCACGGTTTTAAACTCGGGAAACACAGCAATATTTTATGGGGACTGGATTACCGTACATTAAATGATATCACAAAGGATACATCGAAAACCACTACCACATTCACACCACTCAATCGTGTCCTGCCACTCTTCAGTGCTTTTCTGCAGGATCAACTAACGCTGATACCTAATCGACTCGAACTCACTCTTGGGACTAAAATTCTTCATAATTATTATACCCAGTTCGAATGGCAACCCAGCATCAGGCTGGCATGGACAGTTTCCAGCAAACAAACGATTTGGTCAGCCGTGTCACGGGCTGTTCGTACGCCAAGCCGGTATGATGTTGATCTTACAAGTTTTGTAAACATCGATCACCCGTTCAAGTCAGAAAATGTTATTGCTTATGAATTGGGATACCGGGTAAGGCCAAAGGATAACATGTCGTTTTCGCTTGCCACATTCTTCAATGACTACCGGGAATTGCGCAGTATCGATGCAACCGGGGACCCTATAGTACCATATGTTTTTGCCAACAGCCTGGAAGCAAAAACCTGGGGTATTGAGTTTTCTGGTAATTACGTGGTTACGCCAAGCTGGCGTTTACGTGGCGGCGCAACATACCTGGGTGAAGATTTTGATTCTACAAGTGTGAATACTTATCCTGGAAATTCAAAATTTGAAGCGATCGATCCGAACTTTCAATGCTTGCTGCAATCTATCCTGAACCTGCCTAAAAATATCGAACTGGATTTTCTTTGTAAGTACGTTGATGATTTGGATGGCTCAGCAGCACTTGGTATAACTAAAGTTCCTGGATATTTCAGCCTGGACTTACGTTGCGGCTGGACATATAAATCACTGACACTGGGTGTAAGCGTGTTAAACCTTACTGATAAGAATCACGTGGAATTTGGGACACGGCAAATTCCAAGAAGCATTCATGGCAAAATTGGGTTTCGATTTTGAGAACAGGTATATCATATATCATTTTATTTAACCGCGGTTTGAAAAAAGCCTGTGCTGTTTTCTTCGTGCTCTTCTTATTTAATGCACAATTTTCACAGGCGCAAACTTCCTCGGAGTACCAGGTAAAGGCTGTTTTTCTTTACAACTTCACCCGTTTTGTTGATTGGCCTGCAACCTCATTTGAATCCGGCAACAGCCCATTTATTATTGGTATTCTCGGTAATGATCCTTTTGGAACATATATTGATGAAACAGTAAATGGGGAAAACGCTGCGGGCCACCCTATTCTCATCAGGCGATACAAAACGGTTAAAGATATTGATCATTGCCATATACTTTTTATCAATTCAACAGATGCTGAGTTAATCAAACCCATGCTTGCTGAATTAAAAGAAAAAAAGGTCCTGACAGTAAGTGATGCGAATAGTTTTGCTTCCCTAGGTGGTATAATAGGTTTTTATATGGAAAACAATAAAATAAGGATGCAGATCAACGCCGGTGCTGCAAAAGCCGCTTCACTCAATATCAGTTCAAAATTATTGGGAGTAGCTAAAATTCTTTAATATACCGGTTATGAATACATGAAATTAACAGATGCTCCTATACAAAGAAAATTAATGAGCGTGATCATCTTGAGTTGCGCCGTGGTAGTTTTACTGATGTCTGCTGCCTTCATTCTATTTGAGTATTACAGTTTTAAAAAAAGCCTCGAAGGCCAGATCTCAACACTCGCTGAAACAATTGCGTATAATTCTTCTGCTGCAATTATTTTTGACAGCCCGCAGGAAGCAAATGATATTCTCAACGCATTGTCAGCAGAAAAACGCATCGTGGCAGCCAGCCTTTATGATGCAGAAGGTAAGTTATTTGCAAAATACCCTATTGATCTTCCCAACATAAGTTTGCCGGTCAAACCTGGTGTAAAGGGGTTTCGGTTTATCGCCGGGCACCTTGAAGTATTCCGGCCAGTGGTGCAAAAAGATGCAACGGTGGGCACCTTATACATCAAATCAAACATGGAAGCCATGTATATACAATTGAAAAAATACATGATGTTGGCAGCATGGCTATTTTGTTGTTCTTTGTTCGTTGCGTACCTGCTTTCACGTTCGTTAACCAAAACCATTTCGCAACCCATACTTGCATTGGAACAAACGGCAAAAATGATCTCAGATAAAAGGGATTATTCCGTTCGGGCCGTAAAATTTGGCAAAGATGAAGTGGGGGCACTTACGGATGCTTTTAATAATATGCTGACACGGATCGAAGTTCAAAATGCAGAGATCACTTCGTTCAACATCAAGCTTGAACAAAAGGTTCGGGAACGCACAAACGAACTTGAATCCGCAAATATCTATTTAAAACAACAAAATGATTTCGTTGAAACCATCCTTGATTCCTCAGCCCATATTATTGCAGTACTCGATAAAGACCTTCGTTTCAATTCCTTGAATAGAAAAGGGGAAGAACTTTATCATACAAAAAAAGAAAAGGTGATCGGCAAATCCTATTTGGATGTTTTTCCTGAATCCATAAATTCTCCCGCACATCTTGATATTCAAAGAGCACTTCGGGGAGAATATGTCCACAACACTGTTTCCCGGTCTGCAGTGATCGACGGTTATTTCGAAAATTATTTCATCCCCTTAAAATTAGGGGAAGAAGTATACGGCGTACTCATCCTTTCGCATGATATCACGGATATCATGGAAGCGAATGAAAAACTGAAGGAACTTAACAATGAGTTGGAGAAATCAAACCGCGACCTGGAGCAGTTCGCCTTTATAGCCAGCCATGACCTGCAGGAACCATTGCGCAAGATCCATATCTTCAATGATATGCTTGCCGAAAACTTTCACGATGAACAAAATATGCGGAAGTACCAGGCAAAGATCGACCAGTCGGCCAGGCGTATGCAGGACCTGATCATGGATGTGTTGAACTTTAGCCGCATCTCAAAATCTGAAGAAGCCTTTACACAAAACGATCTTAACCTGATCATTGAAAACCTGAAAAATGATTTTGAATTACTGATCACTGAAAAAGATGCGACCATTAGTTATGAACCACTTCCTGTTATTCCCGGCATTGCATTGCAGCTCTCCCAATTATTTTCCAACCTGATCAGTAATTCGCTTAAATACAATGATAAAAAACCAGCTATAAATATCGCCACGCATTTCCTGACCCGTGAAGAAACAAAGGCAAATAAAAAACTTAACCCTGCCATACGATATGTGCAGATCATATTCAGCGATAATGGAATCGGTTTTGAAACAAAATACAGCGAACAGATCTTTACCATTTTCCAGCGTTTACACGGAAAGCAGGCTTATTCAGGAACCGGTATCGGGCTGGCGCTTTGCAGAAAGATCGTGGAGAATCACCAGGGGATAATTACTGCCGAAGGCCAAGTCGGCGTGGGTGCAACATTTACGATTATTTTACCAATGGGAAATTTGTAACGCAGCATGTAAACGTGATTCTCTTTTACCTTAAACCCATCAAACCAACGCGAACTCAACTTTTTCATTTAGACTTATTTCATCGTATTCTGATAATAATCCAACACTTTTTTCCTCAATACAAAATCATATTTTGAACTGATTAGATTGATGCTCGCACGATCAAGATTATTTTTAGCAGTAAGGTAGTCAACTGATGTGCCAACCCCGGAAGCAAAACGTACTTCTGCTGCTTTGAAAGAACTAGTATAAGCTTCCACCTGTTGCAATAAGGCATTATAAGTTTCATATGCATTCGCCATATTTAAATGCGCCTGTTCAATTTCCTGCCTCAACTCCATCTTTGTTCTTTCTTCTATAAGTTCACTGCTCTTCACTGCGATGCCGGCCAACTTAATATTGTTCCTCACCCGGAAGCGATTGAAGATGGGGATCTGCAATCCCAGGTTCAGGCCTGAGAAGATATTGTTTTTCACCTGTTCGCTGTATCCAATTTTACCATTGCTGTTTGTTGCGGCGTTAGAATAATTTGTTTGTGCAGCCCCGCTAAAATAAAGTAAGGGGAATAAACTGCCCCGCACCGATTTTAAAGCAAACTGTGAACTTTTAGTCCGGTATTCAACCGCCTTTACAAGAGAGAATTGTTTCAAAGCTGTCCCATATATATCATCCGGCGTTTTGGTGTACGCAGTTAAGAATTCCTCCGCATCTATTCTTTCCAGCCCCATGTCCTTTGTATAAGGAACATACATTAACTGCGCCAACGATAGTTTTGCCGACTCGAGCTGCCTTTTTGCATTAAGGATATTCAGTTCATCATTCATCGTTTGTCCCTTCAGGTCAGAGACCAGTGAAGGGCTCACCGCACCCTGGCTATCGAGGACCTGTAGCCGCTGCAATTGTTGTGCACTTAATTCTTTTTGTTTTCCTGCAGAAGCAAGCAGGTCTTCATTGTTCAATACACGCAGGTAGGCCAGTATCACATTAAGTGTGAGGTTGTCCTTCGCCTGTTGAAGTTCCATCTCAGTGGCATTAAAAGCATACCGGTTTTGCTTGATATTATTTTGCAGGTTCATTCCGTTGAACACCGTTACGCCAGTACTTGCGCTGTAGGTGCCATAAGTCACAGATTGATTAACATAGCTATTGCTGGTTACGTCAATGCTCCTGCCCTGGTTCACGCCGTGATCGAGATTTGCATAAAGGTCCGGCAACATATTCGCCTTCGCCTGTTTTAAATTCACTTTTGCTTCATCAGTAAGCAATCCACTTTGTTTCACCTGTATATTATTAGCCAGGGCCGTATCAATGCATTGCTGCAAATTGAATTTGCTTGTTTGTGCCCACCCATTATTATTTACGAGAAGACATACAAGACCCACAATGATCAATCTATTCATATTGTTTGTTTTTATTAGTGGTGCATGTACCAGTTTGATTTGTTATTACCTCCAGGCTTAAGTGGAAAAGTTGGCCTGTAATGCAAAAAGTTTATGAGTTTTTCGTAAGGCTTAATTCCAAACCGGACACCTGAAATGTTACTGAATATTTTGTTGAATTCTGCCGTCGAGCAGGTCGATGATCCTGTTACCATATTCTGCATTCTTTTCTGAATGCGTAACCTGTATGATCGTTATTTTATCTTCTGTATTTATTTTTTTAAAGAGTTCCATAATCTCCTCTCCCTGCCTGGAATTGAGGTTACCTGTAGGTTCATCTGCAAGCAACACTTTGGGCCTGGCAATGAGAGCCCTTGCAATACCTACCAGTTGTTGTTGCCCACCCGATAGCTGCGATGGGAAAAGGTCTTTTTTACCAACCATATTAAACCGGTCAAGCATATCGGCAACCATTGCTTTCCTTTCAGAACCTTTTACATCCTGGTACAGCAAGGGAGTTTCAATGTTTTCATACACCGTTAGTTCGTCAATGAGATGATAGGCCTGGAAAATGAAACCGATATTTCTCTTGTATAGTTCAGTGCGTTTTTTTTCTTTCAGGTCGAAAACTGATTCACCCAAAAAATGATAGCTACCTTCTGAAGGTGCATCCAGCATCCCAATAATATTCAGCAGGGTTGATTTGCCTGAACCCGATGGACCCATAATGGAAATGAATTCTCCTTCGCCAATGCTGAGGTGAATGTCTTTAAGCACGAAGTTTCTTGTGCCATTGGTGTTGTACCATTTTGAGATTTTTGCCAGCTGTATCATATGTTGATTTGGTGATTTGATGATTTGGTGATTTGGTGATTGATGATTTGATGATTTGGTGATTGATAGCTTTAGCTTATTCCGTTTTTAAACTTTTCACAGGGTTGCTCAACGCGGCTTTTGTTGAATGAAAAGATGCCGTGAGTGCTGCTGTAATCACAATTGCGAGCGCCGATACAATGAAAGGAATTACTGATAAACCCGTGTTGTAAGGGAATATGTGCAGCCAATTGTTCATAAAATATGCAGCAACAGGGAAAGCGATCAACGCAGCAATAAGTGACAGCCACAAATAATTCCTGGTGATCATTGATACAACCTGCACGGTACTTGCTCCCAATACCCGCCTGATACTGATTTCCTTTTGCCTTTGCTGGGTTGTAAAGGCGGTGAGTCCCAACAAACCAAGGCATGTAATGATGATCGTGAGAATAGAAAATGCAGCGAATATCTTCCCTCGTTTTTCATCAGCAACGTACTGGGATTGAAAGCCTTCATCAAGGAATTTATATTCAAAAGGTAATTGAGGGAAATATTTTTTCCAGGTAGTTTCAACCTTGCCAATTGAAGCTTTAAGATTTGCGGCATCCAGTTTTAGTTGTATGATGTTGCAATTTTGTGCATAGAACAACAATAGTGGTGCTATTGGATTATAGAGTGATTTTTGATTGAAGTCTTTAAATACCCCTATTACTTCTAAATAGTTACCGGAAGTATCGCCAGGAAATTTTACCCGTTTTCCCAATGGTTCATCCCATCCAAAATTTTTCACCATTGCCTCATTCACCATGATGCTGTGTAGCGTATCAGCAGGCCCGGCAAAATTCCTTCCTTTTATCATCTTAATTCCCAGGGCATCAAAATAGTGTTCATCAACATTGTAACATTCTATGCCCTTGTCCACATAGCCATTTTTTGATTCAACTGTAAACAGGTTGAGTGAAATATTGGGACTTCCCGGGTAGCCGTAGGCGGTACCTACCGACTTCACACCGGTTAGGCTGCGGAAATCATTGTTCATGGATGAAATTTTTGCACGCTCGTCTTCACCGGTGTTCACCGTAACTGTCATCACCTGGTTTTTGTCGAAACCAAGATCTTTTTTGTTTAAATAAGATAGCTGGGAATAAACCACCCAGGTACAAATCAACATGATCATTGAAATTGAAAATTGCAAGACAACCAATGTACGGCGAAGGTTAACATTGCCAGATGCTTTTGAGAGTGAACCTTTCAATATGCTAACCGGTTTAAACGATGACAGGTAAAAGGCAGGATAACTTCCTCCAACCAATCCCGTGAATAACACTATTCCAAATAATAAATAAATATTGGACAATTGAAACACGGTTTGCAATGTAAACGACTTCCCGGAAATGCTATTAAAAGTGTGCAACAACAAAAGAATCAATCCAATACTTAATAATACGGCTACAAAAGCAGTAAACAGCGATTCTCCCAGGAATTGCAATACCAACTGCTTTTTTGTAGACCCCGTAACTTTGCGGATAGCGATTTCCTTTGCCCGTCGTGCAGACCTTGCCGTTGTAAGGTTCATATAATTGATACAGGCTATCAGCAACATGAAGAAGGCTACTGCAGAAAATATCCAGATATAAGACATGCTGCCCAGTTCTTCCGGCTCCTGTTCCAACTTTGAGCGCAAGTGAATTTCGGTGATTGGCTGTACGCCGTAATGCACTTTTACATTGTACTGTGCGAAAATGGGCGCCATGAATTTATCATAAAGCGGCAATAATTTCTTTTCGAAAGCATCCGCATTCGTTCCGGGCTTTAACAATACATAAGTAAAATTATTGAAGCCGCCCCAGTTACCCGGGTCATTTTGATCGCCTTTCAATAAAGTGGATGATGAAATCAACATATCAAAACGCAAATGGGAGTTCATGGGAACGTCTTCTACTACAGCTGTCACTTTATAAAGGTCATAAACTGTTTTAAGTGTTTTGCCAACTGCCTGTGTGTTCTTGCCAAAATACTTTTCTGCAACGGATTTTGAAATGACAATACTATTAGGTTCATTCAAGGCTGTTTCTGCGTTACCTTCGATAAACTTATGAGTGAAGATGTTAAATAAAGTGCTGTCGGCATAATAGATCTTCGTTTCATAGTAACTGTTATTTCCATTTTTAAATAACGTTCTTTCCCGGTTGAAAAATCTTACATATTCTTCCACTTCGGGGAAATCCTTTTTCAATGTTGGTCCAAGCGGAAGTTGAGTCACTGCCCAGTTGGTATTTTTTTCCTTCTCTTCGATGTATGAAACGACCCTGAAAATACGATCGGCTTTTTCATTGTAGCGGTCGTAACTCAATTCATCCTTTATATAGAAGATCAGGAACAAGCTGAAAGTAATTCCTATGGTAAGGCCAATTACATTAAGCAGGCTATGCCACCTGTCTTTTTTAAAATTGCGGAAGGCGATAATGAAAAGATTTTTTATCATTGTTTTATTTTTGTCAGGCTATTCAGTTTCATCGGAATCAATATTTCTCCATTATTATTTATTCTGTTCTTAAAGATTTAACCGGGCTCTGAATGGCAGTTTTTAATATTTGCAATACTATCAGCAAAGTTGTTAATGTTCCAAGGATTATGACGGATATTGCAAATGGTTGAGCTGTTATCGCTACCCGGTAGCTGTAATCATTGAGCCAGGTTTGCATAATATACCATGAGATCGGAACTGAAACGATGCCACCGATCAAAATAACAGGCATAAAATCCTTCATAAACAATGCAGCAATATTTTGAACGGATGCGCCCAGCACTTTCCTGATGCCAATCTCTTTTGTTCTTTTTTGAATGCTCAATGATATCAGGCCAATGATACCGAGTACCACGATTATCAGTGCCAAAGCAGTAGCAACCTGCGATGCTTTCTTCAATTGTATCTCTGATTGGTAAAGTTGCTTCAACGTGTCATCCATGAATTTATATTCGAATGAAGTTCCTGGTAGCAACGTTGCCCATTTCTTTCTCAAAAGTTCCAAATTATTTCCAACGTTACCTGGATTCATTTTAAAGCAAAGCAACCTGTAAACTTTATCAAAATTCACATGAGTAATGATCATGGGCCGGATCTTGTCTTTCATAGATCCAAAATGAAAATCTTTTATCACGCCAATAATATTGAGTGAAAGGTCCGGAGCAAAGTTCAACCGCTTCCCTATCGCTTCATCTGGCCTTTTTAAACCCATTGCTGTAACTGCAGCTGTATTGATAACAGTTGTTAGCGAATCTGACGGATTCTGAAAAGTTCTTCCTGCCAGCAAAGGAATTTTGAAAGCATCAAGGTATTTTTCATCGGCAATCAATGATTCGTACGGAACAGCTTGTGACGCATCTTTTCCATCTGTGTACAATAACGTGCTGCCGCTGCCAATACCATCGGGTACAGACCATGCTAATGTTGCGGCGGCTACCTGTGGCATTTTAGAAAACTCATCTCGTACAGTTCTCATACGTTGTACTCCGGCGGCTGACCAATCCCGTGGCAATAGTACAGACACAACATAGTCCTTATTATAACCAAGATCGCTGCTGAAAAATAATGAAACCTGTTTTGACAAAATGATTGCAGCAATTAAAACTATGGAAGCAGAACAAAACTGAAACCCAACCAGGCCTTTCCTTAAAAAGATATTGCCATTTACAGACTGGACCTTTCCTTTAACAGAATCAACAGCTCTCAATGCAGACAAAATAAAGGCAGGATAAATACCCGCAAGCAGTCCGACAATTAAAACCAAAGCAAGCGGTGCTGCCAGGTAATAGGCAGGAAAATCGGAAAGTGCTGGAATTGATTTTCCCAAAATATCTGACAGGAAAGGATTGGCCAGGGCATAGATACAACATGCCAGCAGCATAGAAAAGGAAACGAGTACGAGTGATTCGGTCAGGAACTGAAAAATAAGCTGCCTGCGCATGCCACCCATTACTTTACGTACACCTATTTCTTTAATCCTTGTTGAGGATTTACCAATAGAGACATTTATAAAATTTATGATTGCCATCAACAAAATAAACAACGCAATAAGTGAAACTGTGTAGAGCATTTTCTTTACAACGCCTTTATTTTGCAACAGGTAATAATTTTTAAGTGGTGCCAGGTAAGGTTGCATGTTGTCTGCGATTTGTACAGGAGCACGTTGCCGTAATATCTTTTGCATTGGCCCCTGCAGGTCTTGCGGCTTGATGCCTTTTTGCAATTGGATATAGCATACAATGGAAGAATTGTCCCAGGCATCTACTGACCTGCTGAAATAAGCTGCAGAACTTGAAGGAATATAAAACTGGTTATCATTTTGAAAATTAAGACGTGTAACTGAATTCCTGTCCGGCGTCTGCAATATCCCGGTAATCTTGAAATCATGCTTTGATCCTGAAAAACTTTCTATTGTAACTGTTTCTCCCAGCACATCTTTTCTTCCAAAATATTTTATTGCACGGTCTTCTGTAATTACTACACTAAAAGGCTCGTCCAGTGCATGCATGTTATCGCCATACAACAATTTAAAACCATACATGGTTAGCAAGGTACTGTCGCCAATTTGTAATCCCTCTCTGAAAATCTTATCATCTTTTGAAACAGTGGAGGTTACTCCATCCCAACGGTAATAATTAGCAACAAGCGTTGGATAGTTTTCTTTTAACGCCTTTCCAAGTGGGCCAATGGTTGTTAGGTTCAACCCCATGTCAGGATCTTTCCAGTTGCTTTGAATGATATACTGGTTATCAAGATCATTGAGGCTGCTGTTTACTTTCAGTTCGCTCCACACATATGCCGAAATCAACAAAGTAAATGCAATACCGATTGAAAGGCCAAGAATATTTAAAAAGGAATGAAACTTGTGTTTCAAAATATTCCGCCAGGCAATCTTTAGATAGTTTTTAAACACAGATTCTCTTTTTTAAATTTATTTGATTTGGATATGACAATTGTTAATACCCGCATTGCCGTCGTTTTTCAGTAACCAATTTTTTTACATCAACCTATTCGCTTCGAAGGTTCTTCAGCGGCTTTTGCAATGCCGCTTTTATTGACTGTGAACACACAGTAACCAGGCAATGCTGATTGCGAATATAGCGGCTGAACCACAAATACACCAGCTTACTTCTATTCGGTATGCAAAATCCTGAAACCAATTGTTACCGACCCACTATGCTGGTGTCACTGCAGTTATTACCGAAATAATTACAAGTTGTCAAAGGTTTTTTAGCTATCAATAACGTGTTGGCAGCTGTGAACGGGGAGTTGCGATTACACGTTACAGTGCTGAATTGCGTTAGTGATTACATCTCGCCGTATTGGAAGAATTTTAACAGGTTACTCTGCTCTCAAACTCTTCACCGGGTTTGCCAACGCAGCTTTCACTGCATGAAAACTTACTGTAAAAACTGCGATCATCATTGCCAACAACCCGGCTGCGACAAACACCCACCATTGCACATTTATCCTGTAAATAAATCCCTGCAACCATTTTTCCATTGCCCACCAGGCAATTGGTATCGCTATTACCAAAGCGATCAGTACTGGCTTAATGAATTCTTTCGTAACCAGTGCCATGATCCCGCTTACTGATGCTCCCAATACTTTTCGAACTCCAATTTCTTTTACCCGTTGCCGTATGATGATGAAGGCCATTCCGAATAATCCCATACAGGAAAGTATGATGGCGACCAACGCCGCAATAGAAAACATTTTTGAGAGCCTTGATTCATTGCTGTACCAACGCTCAATATTATCGGTTACAAAAGATCCCTTAAACTCCGCAGCAGGCTCAACCTCTGCATAGGTGCGTTTGATCAGATTCATTGTAGCTGTGGGATTTTGAGTGCTCACCCTTATCAACACATAACTCATTCCCTGCTGCGTTTTGTTCATACAAATTGTAATGGGTTCATTTTTTTCATACATGGAATAAAGATGAAAATCGGGCACCACTCCAATTACACTCCATTTTGGTTGGCTGCTATCGGAATAAAATGAAAGCCCAATCACATCCTTGTCAGAAAGTTGCCGGGCCATGCTTTCCGTAACAATTACAGCATTCATGCTGTCGCTAACATAAGCGGTAGAAAAATCCCTGCCCGCCAGTAAAGGAAGGTTTAGCGTTTTTAAAATATCATAGCCGCTTGCCAAAAAATCAGTGGAGATTGACCTTCCATTATAATCAAAACCATAACTGGTTCTGCTTGTACTACCATCATTGCCAACGCCAAAATTTACCGTAGAGCCTGAAACACTTACAATGGAAGACTGCGATGCCAAAAGGGTCCTCATTTTATCTACGATTGCCTTTCCTTTTTCTTCCTGCTTAACAGGTATGCTTACCAGTGAGGAAGTTGTATAACCCAAAGGAGCTTCCTGTAAATGTTGAAATTGCTGATAGATAATAACCGTCGTGCACATTAAGCCAATAGCAATAACAAATTGTACTACGATTAGTGCATTCCGGAATATTCCGGGGCGCTTCATTGACAGTTTCCCTTTCAGGATCTCAACCGTTTTCAATCTGCTCATGATGAAAGAAGGATAGCTGGATGCTATCAATGAAACAAGCAAAAGAATGAGCAATAAATAAAAGATGATGGCTGGCTGATACAATAAAGATGTATCAAATTTGGCTTGCATCAATTTATTGAACCCATTCATTAGAATAAAGGTCAATGAAATACCAATCAGGATTGATATGAGGACCGTAATAAAACTTTCTCCCCAGACCTGCAACCATATTTGCCGTTTATCGGCACCAAGGCATTTACGTACACCAATTTCGGTGGTGCGGGTAAACGCCAGGCCAATATTGAGGTTGACAAAATTGAAACAGGCTACGAGGATAATTACACAGGCAATTAACAATAGAATGTACAGGAAGGGTTTGCTAACCGCGTTGCCATGGCCGAGCCGTGCGTTGAAATGCACATCTTCAAGGGGCAATAACTTAAACCCGGCGTAGTCGCCATTAGCATCTTTTTTATACCCTTTATTTTTTAAATACTCAATATCGGCAGGACTGTATTTTTTTGAAAAATCACGCAGTCTCTTTTCTACTTCTGCCTGGCTAACATTTGCGCCTAGCTGCACAAAAACCGGGTGATGGGTGCTATGCCATTCGTCTTTCAGTGAGGCATAATCCGGATCAAGCTCGGTACGGACAAGAATATTATAATTAAATGAAGAATTTTGCGGCGCATCCTGCAACACTGCGGACACTACCAGGCTGCTCCATTTACCAGCGATTTTCACTTCAACGGTTTTGCCAATAGGATCCTCCTGGCCAAAAAGACTGGATGCTGTTTTTTCATTCATTACTACATCGCCGATATTCCTGAGTGGGTGTTTGTTTTCTCCTTTTACTAACTGGAATGAAAAGATGCTGAAAAAATCATCGTCCACCAATGTGATCGATTGTTCAAGCGTTTTATCCTTGTAACGGATTTCTCTACCGCGGCTTTTCATCCTTGTCGCCTTTTCAATGCCGATGCCTTCAGACTTGATGGTTGAAGCAACAGGATATCCCATTGAACTGCTCACTTCTTCACCTTCAGGAGAATTTGAAAAAGAATAGATCTTAAATATTTGATTTTTATTTTTATGAAATTGATCAAATGAAAATTCACGGTACACCATTACTATCAGAAAAATGCTGCAGGTAAAGGCGACAGACATCCCCACAATATTGATCGCTGCGTGTAATTTGTTTTTACGCAAACTGCGCCAAAGTGTTTTGAGATAGTTCTTGAACATAGAAGTTCTTAGTTTTGAGCCACGAGCTGTGAGCGGTGAGCCACCAGCTGTGAGGCATGGCTAGTTATTTAATGTTTAATAGTTGTTGACCAGCTCGCAGCTCATAGCTCACAGCTAAGAGCTAAGAGATAAAAGCTCTACTCTGTTCTAAGGCTTTTAATCGGGTTCGCCACCGCGGCCTTGAACGCCTGGTAACTAACGGTAGCAATTGCAATCATCACCGACAATACTCCCGTTATTGCAAAAACCCACCATTCAATATTAATTCGGTAATTGTACGTTTGTAACCAACTTTGCATTGCGTACCATGCTACTGGTGATGCAATGATGAAAGAAATGATCACCAATTTTAAAAAATCCTTTGAAAGCAAGGATGTGATATTGGTTACACTTGCTCCAAGTACTTTGCGTACACCAATTTCTTTGATACGGTTCTGTGCGGTATAGGTTGCCAGCCCAAACAACCCAAGACAGGAAATGAAGATTGTCAATCCCGCAAACAACCCGGAAAGCGTTGCGGTTCTTTTTTCCTGGGAAAATTTTTGAGCATAATCCTCATCAACAAAATGATAGTCAAATCCATATTGCGGATTGTATTTTTCAAAAATATTCTTCACCATTTGTATAGCCCGTTCTGTTGGTAAAGAAGGGTTGAGCCTGTAGTGAATTGCATTGAACCATGCCTTGGGTCCAAATACCATTAACTGCTGGATCTTCTGGTAAGGTGATTCAAAAACATAGTCTTTAATAACACCTACCACCTTCCATGAAGCCCCTTCGTCCTCGCGGATGATGGCCCCCAATGGATTCTTCAAATTCATGATCTTTACAGAAGTTTCATTGAGCAATACTGCATTTGAATCCCCGGGATAATTTTTTATATCAATATCGCGGCCTTCCAATAAATGCACGCCCATTGTTTTCACAAAGTCAGCATCCGAAGAAAACCGGATAAAATCAACCTTATTATCACCAGGTTTACTGCCCGGCCAGCTAAAACCCCAGCCATCACTCCAACGCTGCGTAATGGGGCTCATAGACTTAGTAACGGCAACGGCTGCCCCAGAACTCAACAATTCATTTTTAATGAGATCAAAATGCTTTTCGTTATCGCCCTGGATGAAAGTATAAACCAATTTATCTTTTTCATACCCTGTTTCCCTGCTCTGGCCATAGTTCACCTGGTGCATAACAATGATCGTACATATAATCAAGGCAATGGCAAAAGAAAATTGTATCACTACCAGGATCTTACGCGGAGTTACTAAAGCATGTGCTGCTTTAAAGGTTCCCTTCAATACTTTTACAGGCTGGTAAGAAGAAAGATAAAATGCAGGGTAGCTACCCGCAAGCAAACCGGTGAACAAAACAAAACCAATTCCTGCCAGCCAAAAATATATGTTTGAAAAATCAATGTACAGCTGCTTTCCGACTAACTGGTTGAATCCAGGAAGGCTTATTTCTACAATGATCAAAGCAAGTATAGCCGCAAAAAAGGCAATCATGATACTTTCACTGATAAATTGAACAATGAGCCAACCTTTTTGTGCCCCAACTACTTTACGGATCCCAACTTCTTTTGCTCTTTTTTCACTTTTCGCAGTACTTAAATTCATGAAGTTTATACAAGCAATAAGCAGGATGAAAATTGCTATGATAGAAAATACTTTGACCTGCTCGATCCTTCCCCCCACGTATTTTCCATTCTCCGATTTTGAATACAACCATTGATCGCTGAATAATTGTGTAAATACCTGGGTGGTTGACGGAGAGGCAGTATTTTTTGTATGATCAATGGTTATATTTTTGATTTTCGCATCAAAAGTATTTTGGTTTATACCCGGCTTCAGTAAAATATAAGTCTGGATAGAATTATTTCCCCAGCTTATATCAAATGTGTTTACCTTTTCGCGGTAAGACCAGGGTAACAGGTATTCAAACTTGAAAGCAGTGTTGTTCGGAAGATCTTTCATTACAGCACTCACGGTAAAGTTATCTACACTATCAATCCGGATCGTTTTACCCATTGCCTCTTCACTACCAAATAATTTTTGGGACAGCTTTTGGGTGATAACAATATTGTATTTGCCTTTCAAAGCCTGCGAAGTATTTCCTTTGATCAATGGAAAACTGAACATGTTGAAGAACCCTGTATCAACAAAGTTACCTTGCACATTAAGATGCTTATCGCCTACCGTAAGTAAAAAACTTGTATTGTTTGATCTCACAACATCCTCCACATCGCTGGTATAATTCGATTTGACTGTCGGGCCCATGACGGTGGGCGTAGTTGCCCATGCCCAATGCTGCCCATTAAATTTATCACGGTTGTTCGCAGTGTAAATGCGATCTGCTTTTTCATGAAAAGTATCATGGCTCATTTCATTCTGAATCCATAACAAAATGAGAATTGCGCTTGCCATACCAATAGCGAGGCCGGAAATATTGATGATGGAAAACCCTTTACTTTTCCAAAGATTACGAAAGGCGATTTTAAGATAATTCTTTAACATAAAAGAAGCTTTGAGCTATGAGCTGTTAGCTATGAGCCACAGCAATAATTAATTGTTACACACTTCACCGCTTCACAGTCTGCTAAAAGCTCATGGCTGATAGCTGACAGCTCGCAGCTTATTCTGTTCGAAGGCTGTTTATAGGATTAGCGATCGCTGCTTTTACTGCCTGGAAACTGACGGTTAAAAGTCCTACCAGTAATGCTAACACGCCGGCGATCAAAAATGTAACCCAACTCACATCGATTCTGTAAGCAAATTCTTCCAACCATTTGTGAATAGCAAACCAGGTAACGGGAGTTGCAATTAAAAGAGCTATCCCTACCATTATCAAAAACTCCTTTGACAGGAGTAGCACAACATTTGGTATACTGGCACCAAGTACTTTCCTTACACCAATCTCTTTCGTCCTTTGTTGAATAGTGAATGCAGATAACCCGAATAAACCCAGGGCAGCAATGATGATAGAAAGAGCCGCAAAGAGTGTAAATATCTTTCCTGTTTTTTCTTCACTTGCATATACTGTTGCAAATCGTTCATCTAAAAAAGAATACGAAAAAGTACCGCCTGCATCATAGCTATTCCATTTTGACTTTGCCTTGTTTATTAGATCCGTAACCGCAGTTGTTTTTACTTTAGCCATGAATGCTCCACCACTGCCACGAAGCATCATCACCATAGGAATGATTTTCTCCTTAACACTTGTATAATGAAAATCCTTCACTACGCCAACGACGGAATAATGTTGCTGTCCCGACATAATGATCGTCTGGCCAATCGGGTCAATGTCTGCAAAGCCAAATTCTTTTACTGCTGTTTCGTTTAAAATAACAGCAGCAGAGTCAGTAGAAAATGCTTTCGAGAAAGCCCGTCCTTTTACAACCTGCATCCCAAGTGTTTTTATATAATCATAATCAATGTGAAATTTGTCAATATGAATCTCGCCGTGATCTTCTTTTTCGAGGTTTCTTTTCGCAAATGCCTGCGTACCATCATGACCATTCAGGCCCACAGGTATGTCGGATGAATTGGTAACCGAGATCACCCTGCTATCCTGTAAAAGATCCTGTTTAAATGCAGCTTGATTTTGTTGCAAGAGGTAAGTATCATTTATAACCAGCACCTGTTCTTTATCAAAGCCAGGATCTTTGTGCTGCATAAAATGTAACTGCTGGAACAGCACGATCGTGGAAATGATGATCGTAATTGAAACAGCAAACTGGAAAACTACCAACCCACTGCGAAGTGTATGCGAAGTTCCTGGTTTGCTCACTCCTTTTCCTTTTAATATGTTGACAATATTAAAGGAAGAAAGGAATAAAGCCGGGTAAATGCCAGCGAAAATACCCACTGAAATCACCGATGCTAATTCAACAAGCAATGTTTTATACCCCATAAAGAATGCAAATGAAATCTCCTTCCCGGCCAATTGATTAAAATAAGGAAGCAATAAAAAAACTAGCCCGATTGCAAAAATAAAAGCGATCATCGCCAGCGTCATGGATTCTGTAAGGAATTGGGAGACCAGTTGCTTTTTGGCACTACCCATAACTTTTCTTATGCCAACTTCCTTTGAGCGTTTAATCGAAATAGCTGTTGAAAGGTTTGTAAAATTTACACAGGCAAGTAACAAGATGAATAAGGCAAGTGCTGAAAAAATATAAATGTACTTGATACTCCCGTTTGTGCCTAGTTCATCTTTGTTTGCTGAATAAAGGTGAATTTTAGAAAGTGGCTTCAATGTAAATACAAAACTGTTAATGGATTTCTGTGCTTCTGCGAGGCTTACCCCCATGTCATGCTGTACTTCGGGAACAACATATTTCGCCACTAATTGCGGAAATTTTGCTTCAAGCTGTTTAGGATCTGTTCCGGGCTGTAACCGGAGGTAAGTATTAACGCCAAGGTTACTCCAGGTTTGTCGTTGCACAGGCCCTAAATAACTATAAATACCGAAATTAAAATGAAGCTCTCCTGGCAATTTTCCTATAACTCCGGTAACCTTATAAGGGTTTGATGCATTTCCGTTAATCAAAAGCGTCTTCCCGACCGCGTTTTCAGTGCCAAAATATTTAATTGCGTAATCGCGGGAAAGGACGACAGTATTTGGTTCTTTTAAGGCAGTTGCAGCATGCCCATATAAGAATGGCATTGAAAAGAAATTAAAGAAGTTTGCATCTACAATCGCCACGGCGGGTTCTTTGAACTCAACATCGTCATGTTTTATAAATACATTTCTTTCGCTCCACAATTTTGTTATGGATTGTATTTCCGGGTAATTAGTTTTCATTCCCTCTCCTACACCAATATCCACGCTTGAATAAAAATCTTTGTTCTCTAAATTTAATTCAACACGATAGATATCCTTTGCATGTACAGGAAATTTATCGTAACTCAATTCGCTATACAGGAAAGCTGCAATTAACATACAACAGGTAAAACCCACGGCGAGACCAAAGATGTTGATGAAGGAGAATACTTTATTCCTTCGAAGATTGCGGAAGGCGATTTTGAAATAATTGTTAAACATGGCTATACTTTAAGTTGGTTCGTGATGATATTTTCATGGCTATGATTATATCTTCATGAGTTTAGAATTATGAGTTATGAGTTGACAGAAAAGAATTTGAAACTCATTTATTGATAAGAGTTTACAAGTACAATAATCCAACTCTAAACTCATAACTCTAAACTTGTTTACACCATTATGTTTTCAATAACCGTTTGTCCATCAAGCATCCGGATGATCCTGTGACTGTAACGAGCATCATGTTCAGAGTGTGTAACCATGATGACAGTTGTGCCAGTTTCGTTTAAGTCGGTCAACAGTTGCATTACTTCATTACCATTGGATGAATCGAGGTTTCCTGTAGGCTCATCTGCAAGTATCAGTTTCGGGTTGTTCACAACAGCCCTTGCTACAGCTACACGTTGCTGTTGGCCGCCAGATAACTGTTGCGGATAGTGGTTGCGGCGATGCATGATCTGCATTTTATCAAGTACTTCTTCTACCCTTTTCTTCCTGTCAGCTGAACTTACACCCAGGTAGATCAAGGGCAACTCCACGTTTTCAAAAACGGTCAGTTCATCGATCAGGTTAAAGCTCTGGAACACGAATCCAATATTCTTTTTGCGCAGGTCGGCCCTTTTACGTTCATTAAAATGAGCAACTTCGGTCCCGTTAAATAAAAAACTTCCGCTATCTGGATCATCGAGCAAGCCCAGTATGTTTAACAACGTCGATTTGCCACAGCCTGATGGCCCCATGATAGCTATAAATTCACCTTGCTTCACTTCGAATGACAGTTTGTTCAATGCAACTGTTTCAACATCTTCCGTGCGGTAGATTTTTTCCAGATCTTTAATCTTTATCATAACCTGTGTTTATTTGTGTTTAATATTTCATTAAGTAAATGCATCCCATGTTGAGCGGCAATTCGGCCAGACCGCTTTTCTCTACAGTTGCTTCACAATGTTTCTTGTTTGCGCTCAAAGGGCAGATGGACTGAAAGCCGAGGAAAACGATTAGTAAGATAAGTTTCATATTATTTGGTATTTTTTATTTGTACTTAGTTTGGACTACTCTTAATGTTCTAAATTTTTCATTGTAGTAAACATCCGGCTCAATCCCTCTCCTTTGCTACTTCTTAATCACCAGTTCCTGCATCGTTCCATAATTCTCATAGCTTGATGTAACGATTTTATCACCTGGCTGTAACCCGCTTAATACTTCGTAATAATCCGGATTTTGTCTTCCTAATTGCACATCTACTTTATAAGCGGTCGTTCCATCACTGTTCACTTTAAATACCCAATTGCCACCCGTTTGTTGAAAGAACCCACCTTTGCTCAGTAACAAAGCCTGTGTTTCATCGCCGAGTGCCAATCGTATTTGAAGCGTTTGTCCCCTACGGATACCTTGAGGAACTGTATCGGCAAACAACATATCAACCTGGAAACGGCCATTGCTTACCTGTGTAAATATTTTCGTGATCTTTAATTTATAATCCTTACTGCCTACGGTTGCCTCAGCGGTTAAGCCAATGAACACACGGGAAATATAATGTTCATCCACGTCAACCCTCACTTTATAACCATCAGTGACATCAATTTGCCCAAGCCTTTCGCCTTTATTTTTATTTTGTCCTATTTCTGCATCAAGGGAGGTAAGCTGGCCATCTACCGGTGCCCTTACGATAAGGTCGCCTACTTTCTTACGCATTACATCCAACGCGTTTTGAGAACCTTTATATGATTGCTGTGCCTGGGAAACCTGTTGTGTATTAGATTCGCCATCCTGTTTTAATATTTTTTCTGTGAGGTCCATTCTTTCTTTCTGGTAATTGTAGTTATTCTCCGCAGCTTTGAATTCCTGCAAGCCAATCACTTTTTGTTCGAGTAAATATTTATCAAGATCATAAACGCGTTTTGCTTCCTTGTAGGCACTTTCAACATCTGTTTTCTGATTCAATTTTTGAGTGGTGTTTTGCTGGGCCGCATTTTTTGCGATCTGCATTTGGGTAAGCAGGTTGTAAACGGAAGTTTGCTGGTTTACAAGGCTAAGTTCAATATCGGTATTGGATAACCGAAGTATGGGCTCGCCTTTTTTCACTACGGCACCATCTTCAATATATTTTTCCTCTACACGTCCGCCTTCTACCGCATCGAGGTAAATCGTTGTTTGCGGAAGCACCACACCATTTACTGGTATAAATTCCTGAAACGGCCCCTTCTTTACTTCACTGATGGTGATGCGCTCTGCTTCCACATTAAGCTTCGATTTTCCGGAAGTAAAGAAAATGCTGCCTGCAATCAATAAAACGATGGCAGTAATTCCAATCACCGTGTACAGCTTTTTTTTACCCCAGCCTTTCTTTTCTATTTTTCTATCCACAACATGTATTTTTGACTGGTTATGACTGATAAAATAGGATGCCAAACCGTATGGTATATGATAATCAATTAATTAGCGCAGGATTCCTTTATAAACCTGTTCGCAAGCGGACAAAAACTGTCCGGTTTTGATACAGTATATTTCTTCATTTAAATGGCAGTCGTTCATTTTCAGAACTTTATATTGATGGCATATTGTTAGATTTGTAGCAGTCTTAATTCTAAAATATACATGTCTTTAAAAACTGCTTCCATCCTGGTAATTGACGATGATATTGACGTGCTGACGGCGGTGCGCCTCTTACTTAAACCAGAAGTAAAAGAAATCGTAACAGAAAAGAACCCTGAAAACATCCGGTCTATTATAGCCAAACAAGACTTTGATGTGATATTGCTGGATATGAACTATAACAGTTCCATCAATACCGGTAACGAAGGAATATTCTGGTTGAAAAAGATCAGGGAATTTCGTTCAACCGCCTCCGTTATCATGATAACCGCATATGGCGATATTGATCTTGCAATTCGTTCACTGAAAGAAGGAGCCTACGATTTTATTGTAAAGCCCTGGCATAATGAAAAATTGCTCGCAACTATTAAGGAAGCCGTCAGGCGCAAAGAAAATAAAGGTGGCGCTGCAGTTCCAACAAGTTCCAGCATTTTTGAAAATGAGCTGCTGGGTGATTCTGAAGTAATGCAGGATATCTTTTATAAGATACAAAAGATTGCACCTACGGATGCCAACATTTTGATCCTCGGAGAAAATGGAACCGGCAAAGAGTTGATCGCAAAAGCAATTCATCACTTTTCGTACCGGGCAACAAAACCATTCATCAAAGTTGATGTAGGGGCGCTAACAGAATCCCTTTTTGAAAGTGAATTATTTGGTCATAAGAAAGGAGCCTTTACTGATGCAAGGGATGACCGCGAAGGAAGATTCGAATCCGCCAATACCGGCACATTGTTTTTAGACGAGATTGGCAACATCGCACTACATCAACAGGCAAAGTTACTGAGCGTTTTACAAAACAGGGTTGTTACCAGGTTGGGATCAAATGAATCTCACCCGGTAGATATAAGATTGGTATGTGCGACCAATTGTTCAATAACAGAATTGGGAGATGAATCCCGTTTCCGTAAAGACCTGATCTACCGTATCAACACCGTTGAAATCACTGTTCCGCCATTGCGTAAAAGAGGAAGCGATATATTATTGCTTGCAAAACATTTTAGCAAAATATACAGTGGCAAATATTTAAAACCCGCACTGGATTTTGACAAAACAGCAAAAGAAAAATTATTGAACTATAATTACCCCGGTAATGTGAGGGAATTGCAACATGCCGTTGAGAGGGCCGTAATCATGGCAGAAGACGCTGTACTATCGGCGAAGGATATACTCTTCTCACCAATCGAGACAGCTCCGGTTGAAAACCTAACAGACCAATCGAATTTAAGTGCTGTGGAAAAGAACATTATTTTGAAAGTGATTGAAAAGAATAGTGGTAACATTTCAAAGGCAGCAAAAGAATTGGGTATCACAAGAACTGCTTTGTACAGGCGATTAAGTAAGTACGACATTTAACTAAAGAATAGAGAATTATCAATTGTTCATTACATCCCTGGTAATTCATAATCAGTGCCGATTGAAAAGTAAATACTATAAATTATTGTACACCGGTCAAAATTCATAATTCATAATTCAAAATTTCTGTCTTGTTAGTAAAAAGTTCTTACTCAAGGATCATCATCCGCACATTATTATTATTCGTTGTTCTCTGGGCCGCTTCGCTTTTCCTGGTGAAACAGTATTGGCTTCCACTTGCATTGGTAGCCCCCGTACTACTGTACCAGCTTGTTGATTTTTTTAAATTCCAGAAAAAAACACAGGATGAATTGAACCAGTTCGTAGAGTCTGTCCATTACCGTGATTTCTCCCGTTACTTTGATGTAAAGCATGCGTCAGCGGATATACAGCCTCTTCGTAAAGGTTTCAACGAGATCAACTCTACTTTCAAAGTAATAAGCATGGAACGGGAAACCCAGTATCAATACCTGCAGAAAATACTTGAATTGGTGGATACGGGTATTCTTTCTTATGAAATAGAAACAGGCGAAGTGGTGTGGATGAACGAGACTTTGAAGAAAATGTTGGAGGTGCCTTATTTAAAAACGATCCAATCTCTTATGAAAAGAGATAAAACCTTGTTTGAACATGTAGATGCATTAAAGCCAGGTGAGAGTAAAGTTGCCACTGTTCACCTGGAGAAAGGATCTTTCAAAGCAATCTTGTCCGCAACTGCATTTATCACAAATAATAAAAGATATAAGCTCATTGCATTTCAGAATGTAAATGAAGCATTGGATGAAACAGAATCGAAAGCCTGGCAAAAATTATTGAGTGTAATGACCCATGAGATCATGAATTCAATTGCGCCCATTTCATCTTTGGCAGAAACATTAAAGAACAGGCTGCAATTAGCAAGCCCACAGCTACAGGATGATGCCGTAGAAGATCTTGAACTCGGTATCGATACGATCAAACGAAGAAGTGAAGGCTTATTGAAATTTGCAGAAACTTATCGCAATCTTAATAAAATCACAACACTAAGTTTAAAAAAGATCTATGTGCGGGAATTATTTGCGAATCTGCATTCATTGATGTTACCCACCTTTGAACAAAAGGGAATTGAACTGGAGATCATCCTCAAAAATCCTGACCTGCAGATGCAGGCCGATGTAAGTTTACTGGAACAGGTCTTCATCAACCTCATCGTAAATGCGCTGGAAGCGGTAAAAGAAAAAGAGCATCCAAAAATTGTGTTATCCGCCGACCAGGCACTTGATAAGAAGGTCATCTTAAAAGTGGCAGACAACGGCCCCGGTATGAGCGAAGAAATACTTGAAAAAATATTCATTCCGTTTTTTAGTACGAAGAAAACCAATAGCGGAATTGGTTTGAGTTTGTGCAAACAGATTGTGATGTTGCATAAGGGAACAATACAGGTACAATCTGTAGAGGGGCAAGGGACAGTATTTGTGATGCAGTTTGTGTGATGATGTTTGGGGCATCCGATATAAAAACAAAAACTATTACTTACCCATTAGGGCCATTTGCAGCCAAAACTTTTCAGTTCGTCGAAATAAAAGCGCAACTTGCCTATTTACTTTTCCTTCAGTCCAGATCATAGATTAATTTTGCAGCATCAAATTTGTACAAGGAGATCAACGTTCAACTATATTCCAGATGAAGAAGATAGAAAAAGAAACCGTACCGCTTACAAGCTATCAAAAACTTGTGATATTTATTTTAGCTGCAACACAGTTCACCGTTATCCTCGATTTCATGATCATGTCTCCATTGGGTGATATGCTGATGAAATCATTGAGCATAAAACCTTCCGGTTTTGGAATTGCAGTATCAGCTTATGCATTTAGTGCAGGTTTGTCGGGATTGCTTACGGCAGGGTTTGCGGATAAGTTTGACCGGAAAAAATTGTTGCTTTTCTTCTACTGTGGATTTATAGCGGGAACCATTTTTTGCGGATTTGCGCATTCTTATGTTGCATTGGTAACAGCCAGAATTATCACGGGTTTATTTGGAGGAGTGATTGGTTCAGTTTCTATGGCAATCATCAGCGATATATTTGCCCTGCAGCAACGCGGCCGCGTAATGGGTTTTATTCAAATGGGATTTGGTGCCAGCCAGGTGCTGGGTGTTCCAATCGGGCTTTACATTGCAAATGCGCTTAACTGGGAAGCTACTTTTTTTATGGTAGCCTCACTGGCGGTGATAATCGCAGTATTAATTTTTGCGAAACTAAAACCGGTGACGACTCATCTTGCGGTACAAAACGATAAGAATGCGTTTACACATCTATGGCATACCGTTGTTAAGCGTAATTACCGCATCGGGTTTTCTGCAACGGCACTGCTTTCAATTGGTGGTTTTATGATGATGCCATTTGGAAGTGTTTTTGCTGTCAACAACCTTCATATTACCAATCAACAGCTACCGGTTCTTTTCATGGTATCTGGAGTAGCTTCTTTGGTCATTATGCCAATTGTCGGAAAATTAAGTGACAGACTTGATAAGTTTACCATCTTTACCATTGCATCCATCTGGATGATGACAATGTGCGTAATTTATACCAATCTATCAGTTACCCCATTCTGGCAGGTGATCGTTTTCAATGTTCTCATGATGATGGGTATCATGAGCCGCATGATTCCATCAACAGCAATGATCAGTGCTGTTCCAGAATTATCCGATCGCGGCGCTTTCATGAGTGTGAACGCTTCACTGCAACAAATAGCCGGCGGTATTGCGGCAGCAGTTGCCGGAATGATCGTTGTCCAGGAAACTGAGTCAAGCCCCATCGAACATTATAATATTGTAGGCTACCTGGTTGTTGTAATTGGTATCCTGGCCATCTTTTTGGTGTACCGGGTAAGTAAAATGTTCAAGAAAAAACTACAATCAACACATGTGGTGCAGGAAGGCGACATTATTGTTAGTGAGGGGTAATAAGGATTGAAGATAGCTGCATGCATCGCTTTGAAACTGCAGGACAGTTGTTAAGTTCCTGGTTCATAATTCTTATTTAAAAGGCCTCAAACGCCTCTTCAATTTCGCTCCTGGTTGAATCCGGTATTTGCTTTAATATTTCTTTTAATTGATATTGTTGTTTGCGTTTTTGAAAATCAATTTCAATTTTATCTTGTTGCAATATTCATCATTGAAAAATATTACAACCAAAAGAATAATTGCCGCATTGATCCCGAATATTGCCGCATCCCACCTGTTTTCTATTCTTGATTACAACTAATTTCACTGTAAACAATGCAAATGAGAAAACTAAAACTACAGGTGCAAATATCTATTGACGGATTTATTGCTGATGAAAACGGGCTTACGGACTGGCTGATCTGGAACTGGGGCAATCACTGGACATGGGACAAAGCATTGCAGGACTATTTTATTGAACTTACCTCATCGGTTGATTGTGTGTTGCTCAGCAGAAAAATGGCGGAAGAAGGATTTATCGGGCATTGGGCAAAAGTAGCTGAAGACAAAAGCAGTGCTCAATATTTATTTGCAAAAAATATCGCAAGCGCCCAAAAGCTGGTTTTTACAAAAACGCTTGAAGGTTCTACCTGGGCTAATACAGAACTTGCCAAAGGAGATCTTACCAGCGAAATTAAAAAATTGAAGGCTCAACGAGGAAAGGATATGATCGTATATGGCGGTGCAAGCCTTGTATCATCATTGATAAAAGCAGGATTGATTGACGAATATTACTTGTTCGTTAATCCAACAATACTAGGTGATGGAAAAACAGTATTCAAAGATGTGATTGATAAAATGGATCTTAAGTTGGTAAGTTCAATAGGATATGAATGTGGGGTTACGGTGGCTAAGTACATTTCGAAGAACTGATGATGTCCTTTTTTAAGAAAAGGTCTAATCCCTGTCAGGATTCCTGGGAATCAAAAGCGATTGTCAACATAAATCAAATTAAAATTGCCTACTCCCCTTTTGGAAAAAGAATTTGTGAAGAATGATATAAGAATAAATGTGAAATATAAGCTGACTACTGAACCACCAGGTTTCCATTTACAAAAAAACTTTTACCAGTTACAACCACAATACTAGAGCCGCTGTTTGCCGTTACCACAACATTAAGTATACAACTACCATTGATCACTACATGGTCGCCAGCCTGCAAAGTTGAAGGTGGCACAACTCCCCCAACCCAATTGGCTGCAGTTGTCCAGTTGCCGGTTCCATTAAATGTATAAGTACGTGATGTGGGGCTGGCATCGTAAATCGTGGTTTGCGCCACTGCGGTAATTACGGGGGTGTTATAATCAAAATAGATTTTAGCTTTGTTTGGAATAACACTGCCAACTGTTGCTGTAGGTTTAGGTTTTATCCTGAAGCTAACATAACCATGACTCTTCAGTTTATTTACATTGCTGTCAGGCAAAAGAATATTCTGGAACTCACAATAAACCATATCCCCTCTCACCGTTGTTCTGGCAGGGTGCGAAGTGTTGATCACCTCTAAAGTGGAGGGTTGAAGGTAGGCATTCAATGAATCTGATATTACAATATTGAAAGCAGTATCGGTGCCGGTATTTTGAAAACGTACCGTATAATAAATATAATTTCCATTGGCAACCTGTGTGGTAGATAGTGATGTAGTTGCTGATTTATCATTGGGATCGAATGATCCTCTTATTCTAACGGTCGTGCTATCGCTGACAGTAATAGCATTTGCATGAATGCTTACATATGCCTTTATAGAATCACCGATGACCGCTGTTGGTTTTACTTTAAAATATCCTGTGAATTGTTTTTGTTGCCCAAAAGGCATTGCTGCCTCTGCTAACGTTAATGATGAGCCGATATTTATGACTGCAGCATTTGAACTTGAATCGTAGGTTAGTCTCGTGTTATCGTAATTGAAAACAATATTGGGCGTCAGGGAAGTTGTTCCCACATTTGCATAAGAGATCGCATAAGGATATGAAAAACCTGGCCTTGCCGCAGCATTTACCGGCAACACTGAAATGGAAAGGCCATCAGCAACAGCTGTTGCCTGCAAAGGAAAATCCCTTGTTACCAGTGTGTCGTAGTTGGTGAAATTATAACTGTATTGCAATGGCAAGGCCGTAAAATAATTTGGCGGCGTAATGGTCAAGGTAAAATTGCCGGTACCATAGGTAGATATTTGATAATATCCATTGCTGTTTGTCGTGGTGAAAGCACCGTTCGACAATTGAAGTTTTACATTTGCTCTATATGGTTCGTTGGCATCTTTCACCCCATTGCCATTATAGTCGTTGAATACATACCCTTTTATTGCAGGAAGTGCCTGGCAGCCATTTGGATTGTTTACTGGATTGCAAAGTGCAAAACTATCGGAGCTATTGCCAAACCAAACCGAAAAACCTCCAATCACAAAAAGAAAACTTAAATAATACGAAGGCGACGGGTGATTGGGCACACAGCTTATATTATCGTCTACTCTTATTTCCAGGCCACTTGTACCATCTGGCACTATTGGAACGCAATCAATGCGGGTGTCTCCCAGTTCCAGCAACTTTAATCCTTGTGGCAAATCGGGAATAGATGATAGTGAATGATTTCCACCCAGGTGAGCTTCTTTTAATGAAGCGGGAAAGTTGGAAATAGTAGTTAAGTTACCGAATGTACTTCCATACTGAACAGAAGCATCCAGGGTTTCAAGGCTGTCAGGCAAAACAGGTATTGTGGCGATATTATTCTCAGAACACCCAAAATATTTCAACGATGAAGAGGGAAGGAACGCGGGCAACGAAGAAAGATAATTTTTACCGCACTGTACAAATTTTACTGATGCAGGTAAAGGAGGCAGATTGGCTATTTCGTTGTAATAAATATCAAGCGTATCTAGTAAGGGCGGTAATGGAGGTAGATAATCACAATACGTATAGTTCAAATAAATATACCTCAGAGTAGACGGAAATGAGGTAAACTGCACATTTAATCGATAACTACCTGATAAACGTTCCAGCGCCGGAGGCAATGTTATTGTTCCAAGCGTAGGTAAAGCTGATAAATTCAATGTTTTTAACGTTGCCGGAAAGACGGGAAGGGTTGTACTACCAGGAGGGTCGATAGAACCACTAAAGTAGGCAGTCTGTAAATTTTTATAATATTGAAAACCATCCCAGTTCATTATGATTGGATCGAGGTACATAGAAACATTTGTTTCATTTACCATAGCTGTACAGGTAGTATCTAACATCTGCGATGCATTAAAACAGGAAGGGTATCTCCCGATAAGGTGGGCTCTAAGATTGGGATCAGGTTTAGTTACAAACTGTGCTTTCGTTGGAGCACAAAATATAAACATTACAGCTAACGCGACTAAGATTTTCTTCATGTTCTTGTTTACAATTTATTCAAGCCGGTTTGCATAATTTCATTACTACAAATTGACTGCCTCCGTTTTCATTAATCAATTTTATCTTTTAAAGTTTACGGCAAGATGACGAGGTTCCCATTTACAAAAAAACTTTTTCCCGTCACAACCACAATACTCGATCCACTGTTTGCCGTTACCACAACATTAAGTATACAACTACCATTGATGATTACATGATCAGCAGCTTGTAATGTAGAAGGCGGCACAACTCCTCCAAGCCAATTGGCTGCAGTTGTCCAGTTGCCGGTACCGTTAAATGTATAAGTACGTGATGTAGGGCTTGCATCGTAAATAGTTGTTTGAGCAACAGCAGTGATCACGGGTGTGTTATAATCAAAATAGATGGCTGCTTTATTTGGAATCACACTTCCTACGGTTGCGGTAGCTTTCGGCTTTATTTTGAATGTGACAAAACCATGGCTACCCAATTGGTTTACATTGCTATCCGGGAGATGAATATTAAGAAATTCAAAATAAACCATATTTCCATTTACCGTTACCCTGGCAGGATGAGAAGTATTAATTACCTGTAAAGTTGTTGGTTGAAGATAGGCATCCAGGGAATCAGACAAGACTACATTAAAAGCCATGTCGGTTCCTGTATTTTGAAAACGGATCGTGTAATAAATATAACCTCCGTTAGCAACCTGCGAGGTAGATAATGAGGGCGTTGCTGATTTATCATTGGGATCAAATGATCCTTTTATTTTTACAGCTGTGCTATCAGTTGCAGTTGCTGCATTTGCATTAATACTCACTTTTGCCTTGAGTGAGTCACCGATTACAGCCGTTGGTTTTAGGGTAAAATACCCGGTAAAACTCTTTTGTGCTCCCGCAACCATTAATGTTTGTGCTAACGTTAAGGATGAGCCGTTGTTTATTACTGATGCATTGGAACTTGAGTTGTAAGTCAACCTTGTATTATCATAGTTGAAAACAATATTTGGTGTGAGTGAAGTAGTTCCAACATTTGTATAAGAAATAAAATAAGGATATGAAAAACCTGGCCTTGCTGCGGCATTAACCGGTATAACAGCAATGGTTAAGCTATCTGCAACAACAGTCGCCTGTAACGCAAAGTCTTTGGTAACGATTGTATCAAAACTACTGAAATTATAGTTGTATTGCAATGGAACCGAAGTAAAATAATTAGGCGGCACAATGGCCAACGTAAATGCGCCCAGGTTATCGGCTGATATTTCATAATAACCATTACTATTGGTCATGCTGAAAGGACCATTTTGTAATTGAACTTTTACATTTGCCCGGTATGGTTCATTGGCATCTTTTACGCCGTTATTGTTATTGTCATTGTAAACATGCCCGATCATTGCAGGAAAGAACTGGCAGGCATTTATATTGTTTACTGCATTGCAAACGGGATAAGCATCAGAACTATATTCCGTGTAAATATGATTGATTTCATCGATTATAACCCTCACTGTATATGGAGGGGCCGTACGATTTGGTATGCAGGAAAAATTTGTGTCTATAACCAGTATGGTGCCCACATTGCCGGATGGTATAACCGGCAGACATGTTATGGGATTACGCCAACACTCCAGGTAGGTTAAGGATGGCGGTAGCGGGGGAAGGGATGTCAAAAAATTATCTGCGCAAAGCAGCTGACGTAAACCCACATTCAAATCAGGCAAGCTCGAAAATGCACTGTATGTGACGTCCAGGTACTGTAAACCAGCCGGCAAAGGCGGAAGGCCATTTGGCCCTAGTAGTGGATTTCCACCCAGGCTCACAGATTTTAATGAAGCGGGGAAGTTCGGAACTGAGGAAATACCATTATCATTCGCACTAAAAATTTCGAGGCTATCGGGCAAAGTTGGCAGTGGCGCTTCAAAACCGCTCCCTGTAAATTCCAGATATCTTAAGGATGCCGGCAAAGCAGGAAGCGTGCTGATTCCGGTTGAGCCAAATTCAAGGTATTTTAATCTTGATGGCAAAGCCGGCAATGTATAGACATTACACAGATGAAGCTTAAGCGTATCCAGTGAAGAAGGTAATGTAGGTAATGATTGAATATAGCTAAACGACAAATCTATGTATCTGATGGAATTGGGCAATGAGGCAATGATTCCTGTAGTGTGGTCATTAACTTCCAAACGTTCAAGGCCAGCAGGTAGCGGAGGAAAATTCATAAGTGAAGGCATAAAAACTACACTCAGCCTTTTCAAAGTTGCCGGAAGATTGGGAAGCGTTTCGCCGGCACCTGCACTGGCTGAGCCCTGGAAACCCGCCGAATAAAGATTCTTGAAATACTGATAACCTTCCCAATTCATAATAATTGGTTCTACCGAAATGTACAAATTGGTAGCATTTACAATCGCCGCACAACTGGTATCCATCATCTGTGCTGCATTGAAACAGGAAGGATATTTGGTTTGAAGCTGGCTTCTTAAGTTGGCATCGGGTATTGTTACATATTGGGCTTTCGATGAAGCATTAAGTATAAATACTAAGAAGAAATAAAGTAAAAAATATTTCATAATCCCGGGTTACAAACTAGATCACTAAAGCTACTCTAATTATTTTAAAATAAGAAACTGCTTACTCCCCTTCTCCGTCACCAAATAATAAGTACCTGCCGGCAGCGATCTCACATTTACAGTTTCTATATCATGTTGCAGTAAAATCGTCTTTACCAATACCCCTTGTGCATTATAAATTTTAGCTGTTGTATTTTTTAGTGCATCATCCTGAAGAGAAATGTTCAATTCATTCTTCACTGGATTGTTTAAGAAACTAAATGAGTTTGATTTGTCATTTCTTAACGTGACAACCGGGCTATAGGTAAACCGTCCATCAATGTTAATCATCTTCAACCTGAAATACAAAATATCATTGTTGGGAATGCTAAACGTTTTTGTATAATCATTGTATTGAAAACCTTTCGCTCTTTCAGAAGAAATATTACTGAAAGTTCTTGCATCAACACTCATTTCAATATTGTATGATTGAACATTAATTTCATTGGACGTATTCCAAAATGCATTGGCACTGTTGCCGGTTGCCTTTGTTACATTAAATGAAAGTAGTTTTAATGGAACGGGTGTTTGCGGCTCAAGAATATTTGTAAGAGCGGTATTCGTTATTACGGGGCTATTGTAATCAAAATAAATAGCGGCTATATTTGGAATGCTGCTGTTTAATGCAACAGTAGCCTGTGGTTTTATCCTGAATGTTACATAACCGTGACTCTTTAATTCATTTACATTGCTATCGGGCAAAAGGATATTGAGGAATTCAAAAGAAACTGCGTTCCCTGTTACCGTTATTTTAGCAGGATGGGAGGTATTGATCACCTGCAGTGTGGCAGCCTGCAACTGGCTATTCAATGTATCCGTGATTACAACATTGAATGCTGTGTCTGTTCCGGTATTTTGAAAACGAATTGTGTAATAAATATAATTGCCATTTGCAACCTGTGTTGGAGATAACACTGGGGTTGCAGACTTATCATTTGGATCATAAGATCCCCTGATTTCTGCAATCGTACTATCCATGGCTGTGGTTGCAGCAGCATTGATACTAACATGTGCCCTCACAGAATCCCCAATAACGGCTGTTGGTTTTACCCTGAAATAAGCAATATAACTTTTTTGCATACCCGCAACAAAACCTGGTTCTGCCAACGATAAAGCTAAGCCGCTGTTTGTCACTGCCGCATTTGAGTTGGAATCATAATCTAACCTGCTATTATCATAATTAAAAACAATATTAGGTGAAAGCGTTGTTGTTCCTACATTTTGATAAGAGACAAGATATGGATATGCAAACCCGGGCCTTGCTGCCCAATTGATTGGTAAAACGGAAATGGTTAAACTATCAACAGTTGTCGTTGCCTGTAAAGCAAAGTTCCCGGTAACAAGCGTATCATAAGAACTGAAATTATAATTGTGTTGCGCAGGAATTGCTGCGAAAAAATTAGGGGCTGTCGCCGTTACTGAATAACTACCGATACTATCAGCGGGAATTTGATAATAGCCATTGCTGTTGGTCATTGTGAATGCAGCATTTGATAATTGAACTTTTACATTCGCCCGGTAAGGTTCATTGGCATCTTTAATATTGTTATTGTTGTTATCGTTGTAAACATAACCTGTCATTAAAGGAAAGGCTTCGCAATGATGTATGTTATTTGTCGCACTGCAAAGTGGATAACTATCGGGGTAAGATGTATTAGTAAGATCAGCATTCCAAAGGAATAAAGAAAGGCCAGCGGGCGCATTGGGAAGGCAATTTATTTGGTCATCCATGGTTAATTGCAGGGTCATAAATGTAGGCGTCGGTAAAACAGGAAGGCACGTAATGTTGTTGCCATGGCATGTAAGCATACTCAACGTATCAGGTAATGGCGGTAAAAAATAAATGCTATTGTAGGAACAATCAAGTGATGTTAAATCGTGTGGTAATGGAGGTAGGCTGGTAAGTTGGTTTGTGTTGCAATCTAGCCGGGTCATACTAGCTGGTAATAAAGGGAGGCCGGTTAAGAGGTTACCTGCGCATGATAAGTTGATTAACGTTTGGGGCAACTCTGGCAAACTCGTTAATTGGTTGTGATAGCAGCCTAAAAGATTTAAGTTGGGGGGCAATTGTGGCAAGTTTGTCACGTAATTGAAACCAAAATCAATCTGTTTTAAGCCAGCAGGCAGAACCGGAATACTGGTTAGGTTATTAAAGCCGCAGTAAAGATTTTCCAGGGCAGCAGGCAAATCAGGAAGTGCCCCTATATAATCAAAACCTGCAGCCAGCGTTTTCAAAGTAGCAGGTAGTGGGGGCAATGCAGTTAATCCAGAGTTATTTCCTACCGATAAGTATTCAAGCTGAGCTGGAAGTGCCGGTAACCACGTAAGCAGGTTTGCTCCACAATCAAGATATTTTAAAGATACAGGTAATGCAGGAATAATTGAAATTGAATTATTAGAACAATTGAGAAACTTCAAAGTAGAAGGTAACGATGGTAAATATGTAAGAACGTTCCCAACACAATGAAGTGTATCCAGGGTAGCTGGCAACACTGGTAAGGATGTAAACGCAGGATTACCCTCGCAATTTAAATTTTTCAATGATGTGGGTAAAGATGATAACGGTTGAAGATAAAGGTTATTCGAACAATCCAGGTAAATCAACGAATTTGGTAAAGCCGGAAAATTTATAACATTAATGGAATTTGCCCAGGTAAAATGCGTAAGGCCATCGGGAAGTGTCGGCACCGTGGAAATATTTGGACCTAAGCCTACAATAAGTTGCTTCAGGCTATTGGGGAAACCTGGCAAATAACTGCAACTAACAGTTGAAAAATCTGCTACCTGCAAATTTTTAAAATACTGAAACCCTTCCCAGTTTGCAATGCTGCTGTTAGTGAGGTAACGAGGAAAACTTAGTTCATTTATGATGTCAGAACAGGTTGTATCCAGCATATTGGAAGCATTCAGGCAGGTTGGATAATTATCTACAAAGTACTGCCGGAAGGAAGGATCGGGAATGGTTACATACTGTGCCCTGGTAGAACTGCGAACTACAAAAACTGTTAGTAAAAGGATTAAAAAAAATCTCACGTTTGTTGGTTTACGAATTGCTGCATGGAAGCAATTCAATTATTTTATAATCGGCAGCAATCTTTTAATGTCTCTTAAATTAATAATCGCAGGATACCTGCGACAGGAGAATAACTCCTTGAACTGAGCAAAGGGTTGGGTAAAAGAACAGATAATTTAAATTAACAGCAGTTAAGAGAGGAATGGATTTCCCAGGATACTAAATATTGTTCGCATGCCTATTGAAAGGAAGGGTGAATGTTTCTTCAAGCTAACAGAAAAGCAAATCCTCCAATTAATTTTCATTTGCACACGAACTCTATAGGATCGGCAGAATAGCGGCGAACCTGATGGCTGCCAATTCCCCTCTCCCCCTAAAAGGGGGATTTTTGCAAGCGGTTGAATTTATTGAGGATAAAATATTTATTTTAAGCTGCAATTTTACTTTTCTATATGAATACATACCCAGCTTTTCCATACCCGGATTTGCTAAAAAGGCTTCCATGCAGCGTCACTGAGGCTAACGGATACTATCGCGTGAGCCCCCACAAAGCAATCCGCCTTTTTGTAAACATGAATATTAATACTGAAGATCAGCCGGGCATTTTTATTCTGGGTGCAAAAGACCAGATGGCAGAATTAAGAAGTAGATTAAAAGGCTGTAAAGAAGTTTACAACTTTTACGATAGAGAAGTTCACTGCATATTCCTGGCAGAAAAATATCCGCTATTTTATAGGAACATCGAATGCTTTATTGAATACATAAAGAAAGTAAAAAGAAATTCGCACAATTATAAGATCTAAGATTTAAGATGGAAGATTTAAGATTTAAGATTTAATTCAGTTTGCACATCCAAATATCTTAAATCTTAAATCTTACATCATACATCATATCCTTACTCCGGGTTGTCCCAATAACTATAACTCATCCTCACATACTCTGTTTTATGTTCATTGGTTTCGGGCCAGTGATGTTTGTCGAAGCCGGGAGCCTTTGCAATCGTTTCTTTCTTCTCAAGAAAAGTAAATCTTTTGTGCTCGGGGTCTACCCTCAATAAAGGAAATGGAATAGCAAAAAACTTTTCACCAATGCCAAGAAAACCACCAAATTCGATTACATAATATTCGATTTTTCCGTTCCTCACATCGATCATGATATCCTTAATATGGCCCATATGTTTATCTTCAAGATCGTGTACCTTATCGCCAATAATCGATGAAGCTGTTAAAAACTTCAATTGGGCATTGATATTTGGATCTTCGCCTTCAAAATGGCCGGTAAAGTTGTCTTTAATGTCGATAGTCATGATTGCAATTTTGTTTAGGATTTAAAATAAGGGTTTCTGTTTTGAAAGTTCTAAGATAATAAATTTTGAGGAAGCAAGCGGCACAGTGCAGCAATTGGTACTACGTCAATTTTGAAAAGAATTCATCCTGAGCCTTCAAAGCCGCGATGGGCATCCCGGGTTAAAGCAGTTTCGGCAATCTAAACCTACAACTCATTATAGAATTAATTTTCAACTTAAAGGCTACGCAGCAGTTGGTAATTGGACACTCAGAAGTTTTAGGTGAATAATTTTCACTGTCCCGGAAAGTAGGAATTTGGATCGGCATACAGTGGCATTTTCCCGCTGCCGGTAAATGCAGGGAGACGAGCTTCGCCAGCCAGTTTAAACAGCGGACAATTTTATAGATTGCTGAATAAATGATTAATATAGGATTAGGTAGAATAAGCGCATAGTCTTTACTCGCTTTGGTTAGTACTTCAAATTCGTTGCTTTCGCCTCCACAGCCGGCGGGCTGCGTACCTGCACCGGCGCTGCTTTCCGCCGTTTGAAAAAATATGCTGCGCATTTTTTCAATTGCGACTACGCCGCAACCCGACGGAAAGATGCGCCTTATGCAGGTACTGATAGAATTCGAACTTTATTACATTCGAAACTTAAGGCTGACTTCAGTTTGCGCTTATTCTACCTAATCCTATGATTAATATTAAAAATTAGAAAAGAAACATTTGGGAAATATATGATCGCAATAAAGCCTGGAGTTAGAGGATAAAAAGCAAAGGACCTATATATATTCAGTCTATTTAACCCTCAATTGTAACACAAACGGGAGATAAAGTATTTTTGCCAGCTTATTTGCTTCTGGAGGTTGCTGAAGGGGTATTAAAATCTCCTGCTCCTGGGTAAAAATGTGATGAATATGGCGATTGCAGGCTTCCTTTACCTTGTCAAAAACTGCCGATGTGGTCAAAACAGGATTTATATCCGTACCATCGTAAAGTATCTCATGAATTACAAATTCGAAAAAATCATTGCAATTCCGGGAATAAAGTTTTGTCACCGAAGCTTCACCATTTATTCTCCAACTTGCCGTATGGGCAGCATGCATTCCTTCTGCCAGCATTTTATCATGTGCTGCAGTAGGACTTGGCAATATAAAGGAGAAATTCTTACGCATTCATATGCATATAGACAACAGTCGTGCCACCGATCGTAATGAGGAAAATAATTGAACCAGTTACGGTATGAAGCAGAACAGGATCCAGCACAAAGCGGTGAGATGTAACATATTATGAGCAGCGGAAACGGTATTTGTAGCAACAACATCATTCAGCACATGCTGAACGATCCAGCCCTGCTTTTGATTATATTTGGGAATAAATGTTTTCCAATTAATAAAACAGCATCTTGCTCAATGCCCGATTATTCCCGTAAAAAATTTGTTCAACAGGTAGCCCTTACAGGCATGGCCTTACTCATGCAACGTGTGGAAGCATTCAGTAAGAACGCGAAATATAAATTTTCTGAAAGAAGCTCCGAGGATGTTGTGTATTACGAAAAAAACAGTGCAGAATATGAAACATTGAGGAAAGGCTTCAATAAGAGGATTAATAAATATCCCAAAGTAATTGCGCTTTGCCAAAATACCAATGGCGTGGTTGAAGCAATACAATATGCAAAAAGAAATACCCTGAAACTAACGGTAAAGAGTGGTGGCCATTGTATGGAAGGGTTCAGTTGCATTGATGAAGGCATGCTGATCAATTTGTCTTTGTTGAATAAAATCGAATGGGTAGATAAGAATTCGATCAGCGTAGAGCCCGCCTGCACATTAAAAACGATTTATGAAATGCTGATCCCAAATGGTAAATACCTGCCCGGCGGCAGTTGCCAGACGGTTGCCATCGGGGGCCTGACCCTTGGCGGTGGCTACGGGTTAATGAGCAGGAATTTTGGGCTTACCTGCGATAGTTTAATTGAAGCAACTATTGTATCTGCCGACGGAAAAATTATCAATACAAAAGATGATGCAGAACTTTTATGGGCATTAAAAGGTGGCGGCAATGGAAACTTTGGGGTTGTTACACAAATGAAATTCAAAGTTTATGCGGCACCTGCAACCATGCAGAGTTACAAATTCCGGAACAGGAATCCAGACACTAACATCGCCATACAAACCTGCAAACAATGGTTCGAAGCATGTAAAACGCTGCCGGATAGCTGCTTTTCGGCATTTATTTTTAATGGAAGGACAACTTATATCTTATTGACAAATATTGGCAAGCAGAATCCTTCAGTATCAAATTTTATAAAATCATTTCAGGCAACCTCAACAAAGTTCAGCCAGGGAAAACGCCTGCCACTCGGCCAGGCATTGAAAGCCTATTATGCCGAGGCTAACCCTATTACATTTAAAAATGCAAGTGCAGGTTTGTACAAGAGTTTTGATGATATAGAACCTGTACTTGAAGCCGTATTCACACTCATTAAACAAAAGCCAGGAATTTTATACCAGGTAAATACGCTTGGTGGAAAAATACAATCGGCGGAGGCGGAACAAAATTCTTCTTTTGCACACCGTGATTGTTTTTACTTTTCAGAGTTGCAGGCTTACTGGCAGTCGGCTGCTTCAACCAATGGTTTCTTAAATCAATTTGAATTGATACAACAACAATTTGCCAATGCAGGGGTAAAGGCGCAATACAGGAACTACCCCGATATCAATTTTAAAGCCTGGCCACAATTATATTATGGAAAAAATCTGGACAGGTTGATAGCAGTTAAAAATAAATATGATGCGGCGAAGATCTTTGGCGGGCCGCAAACACTGGGTTAAGAATGAAATTATTTTGATCCTTCAATATTACACGGTATGAAATTGTTACTTGTTTTTACCAGCTTATGCTGTCTTTTAATTACATCCACAGCACAAAGCAAAAAGGATAAGCTTAATGAGATCATGACTACCTACCATGAGTATAATATGTTCGATGGAGCCGTATTAGTTGCGGAACATGGAAAAATAATTTACACTGCGGCCTTTGGAATGGCCAATCGTGAATGGGATATTCCGAATGCGGTTGACACAAAGTTTATGATTGGCTCTGTTTCAAAACCCCTCACAGCGATGCTGATGCTGGTACAGGTTCAGAAAGGATTGATCGGGCTTGATAGTACTGTTGCCAAATACCTTCCCGAATTTTCGGGTAAGCCTGCGGGTAAGGTTACCATCAGGCAATTGCTGAATCATACTTCCGGGATGCCGAATTATGATATTACAAAAGATTTTTTTCCCAGGATCAGCCGGCAGCATTTTTCAAGGGAAGAATATGTAAGAGTTTATATGGATTCGGCTTTGGCTTTCGAACCAGGAACCAAATATGCCTATAGCAGTTGGGGGTATTTTACACTCGGCTACATAATGGAAAGGGTAACAGGCAAAACCTACTCTGCATTGATGAAAGAAGATATTTTTGATAAGCTGCAGATGAAAAATTCCGGTTCCTATTATCATACAGACATTGTAAATAAAAGAGCGACGGGATACGATTACAGCTTCGGGGGCTATACCAGTTCCGATTTCCGTGATCAGTCAAACACGATGGGAACAGGTGACCTGTACGCTACCGTTGAGGATCTTTTCAAATTTCATTTAGCCATCAGTGAGCATACATTGATCAATGAAGCACTTACAAAAGAAATGCTTGCTCCGGGAATGAGGCCTGCACAGTATGGTTTTGGCTGGTTCAATAAATTTTTTAAGTACACAGCAACAGACAGTATTGCTTCAAATTTTCATTTAGGCATGACAGAAGGTTTTATTTCTTTTATACTTCGCATTCCTTCCACAAACAGCTTGATACTGATACTTTGTAACAGTGCTCCTACTGACTTTTTTGGTATAACCGGCAACCTGGCAAAAGTATTATATAATAAACCGGTGCAAGTGAAACAGCCAGCACACAAGGTTATTGAGAAAATAATTGGAGAAAAGAAATCACTGCAGGCAATCCGGGAATATAATCGCATGAAAGAAGATTCTGCTCATTATTATATTGACTGGATCTCCATGAATTTCCTTGCAGAGCAATTGCTGGGTTTAAAACGATTGGATGATGCAAGGATTATTGCAGAAAACAATGCAAGAGAGTTTCCCAACCGTGACCTTGTAATGGTAACGATGGCAAACATTTACCTGGCATTGAACCGGAAAGCGGATGCCATTATTTATTATAAAAAAGCTTTGGCGATTTACCCAGGTTATGAAGAAGCAAAGAACAGGTTGAAAGAATTAGAGTAGCACAAACCCGGAAAAAGTAATTGAACTGTCTTAAATCGTACAATGATCAACATCAAAATTGACAAGAAGAAATGTTTGCGCATGTTCAATTAACTCTATGAACAAAATCCTTCCTATCATTCTTCTAATCATGATCGCGATTGCCCTTTACTGGTCAGTAAGAACAACTGTCACCGGGAATGTTGACAGTTATATTTACAACCTCCCTTATAAAAAAGGTACAAGCCACAGAGTTGTACAAGGCTATGGAGGCTTATTTTCACACAAAAATAAAGCTGCCCTTGATTTTTATATGCCGGTGGGCTTGCCTGTGTATGCAGCCAGAGAAGGAATTATATTCAGCTACAAAGAAGACAGCAATGAAGGAGGCCCTTTCACAAAATATGAAAGGAAAGCAAACTACATCATCATTAAACATAGCGACGGCAGTTTTGGTTGCTACTGGCATTTGAAACACAAAGGCGTTGTTACTAAAAAAGGATATGTGGAAAAAGGCCAGTTGATTGGCTATAGCGGCAAGACAGGATTTACTTTGTGGCCGCACCTGCATTTTGCAGTAAAGCTCAAATTAAATTATGACAAGAACTCATTTGTAAGAACTAAATTTAAAACAACAAAGGGGATTGAATTTTTACAAAATGGCAGATCGTATGAGAGGGCTGAGTAAAGAACGTTTCTTATCTTTAAAACTTTGTCCAACTCGCAACTGGCCCGGCCAGCGCAACAATAAAATAAGATTTGAAATGATGTGGAATTGCCAATCGCAGTTTCAACAAGCTTGCGGGTTATCTTGGATTCCCTTTTTAAAAAAAACAATAATCGCCATGCGCAGCATTCAGAGAAAAATTTTAATGACGAACCTATCCTTACTGTTCCTGTTAAATAGTTTCAGTCAAAACACGGACAGCAATTTAAAAATAACGCAGCTCACGGGCGACTTCTATATTTTTACAACCTATAATTTATACAAGGGAATGCGCATACCCGCAAACGGTATGTACCTCGTAACCAGCCAGGGAGTTGCAATGTTTGACTCGCCCTGGGACAGCACACAGTTTCAGCCACTACTCGACAGCATCAAATTAAAGCACAACAAAAAGGTGGTCCTTTGCATTGCAACTCATTTCCACGAAGACAGAACAGGGGGGCTTGAATATTACAGGCTCCAGGGCATTCAAACATTTACAACAAAAAGAACGGACCTGCTTAGCAAAGAAAAAGGGATGAAGCGGGCTGAATATTTATTAGATCAAGATAGTCTTTTCAAACTGGGGCAATATTCCTTTCAAACTTATTACCCCGGGCCGGGCCATGCGCCAGACAATATTGTGATCTGGTTTGAAAAAGAAAAAATTCTTTATGGAGGTTGTTTGATAAAAAGTACAGAAGCCGACGACCTGGGAAACCTGGGTGATGCAAATCAAATTGAATATGCAGGTTCAGTTGAGAACGTTATCAGGAAATGTGTTGATCCGAAATTTGTCATTCCCGGCCACGATGACTGGACAAGCATAGCGTCATTAAAACATACTTTGAAAATGGCGCAGCAACTTAAAAAGAAAAGCAGTGGCAAAACGAGTAATAGGGACTAAAAAACTTATTAACGTTGACAAAAAACAGCAACAAGATTGCCTGCAGCGCTGAGAGAATACCATCGCGATTTCAACTTCCAGTGCAATGAATTGCAATCAGCATCTTTGCCGATAAACCAAAAAGTTGTTTCTTTATTACATTGAAAACAAGCCGGAATAACAAACCGGCCCATTTTAACGAATCACCAAGACGCATGAGCAACCAATACTTTTGGTACAAATTAATAGAACTATTGAGGAAAAAAGACATTATCATTGACGGTCTCACCATTCCATTTATAATCGGCGCAAAAAAATATCTTGATCCAAAGCTGGAGATCAATGATGATAGTATTTTTAATTTCTTAACAGAAATTGTTCATTCAGATACCGATGAAAGGGCTGTATTAAAAGACTGTGCGGGTAATCAATATATCATTGCACTAAGAAGCCGGCAGTTTTGTAAGGAGAACCTTTCAAATGCAAGAATATTCCGGAACAAAAAAGGAAACGAATCGCTTTATGTAACTAACGATGTAGCATACCTGGGAAACTCAATCCGGGAAATCAGTGAATCGCTTAATGAAAGGTATAAAGGATTGTTTGCGAAAGAAACTTTTTCCTGGAACGATACCAGGATGAGCTGGAATAAATTGAGTGAAATGGAAAAGCAAATCGTTACAGAAGCAACAATGAGCTGAGGTGTAAATTCTGTTCATGTTGACCCGCCTTCTGGGATGTTGACCCACCCCCCGTCAGATAATAATTGTAAGAGCTAAAATGATGATTAAAAATAGTGATGCTTACTGATAATCTTTAATTTTTTTT
>JBDSBG010000097.1:0-49211 GCA_039921685.1 Ferruginibacter sp. | reverse complement strand
TTCCCGAATCCACTGAGCCATATCATCCGGTATGTATGCTATATGTTCTGCTAAATAGTTTATATAACTATCCTTTTCTTCTTTGGAGTAAACTTTAGTTAACAACTCCATTCCTTGTTCTACAGCTGCTACACAATCATTAAAAATGGTGTGGTCAAAGTAAGATAGAACTCCGGTTAGCGTATCTCCGGACTGATCCGGATTAGCATGCCATTCAAGAAAGTCTTTTGATCCCGGTATAAATGTTACCAATGTGATACCACCATCCATTTCAATATCCAGTTCTTTTATTTTTTCCACAATCACCACCACCACTTCTCCTAACTCATTTGCATGATGCATAGCCAAAGAACGGGAACGTACCTTTTCCAATGCAGCTTCAATCTTTGCTTCCTTTGCCTGCGCTTCTGCTTTTTGCAGATCAAGAAAACGGGTATAGGTTTGTTCAAATACTTTGGCAAAGCGGATGAAGATATCATGTGCTTCAGGCACCTCATCTGCCGTAATAAACAATAAATAACCGTATTTGAAATACACCGCATGATCTATCTGATGGGTGGGCAGGGAGCCGCCTGCTGCGATCATGGCTTTCAGGCCATCACCTATTCCTGGTAACGCACATAAATATTCATAATGAGCGACACAAGCCTCCCCTTCAAATTTTTCAATATGTATCTGTTCGCCGTTTTTACCAGCTTCAAAATAGCGTAGGAAAAGTGCTTCCCTGGGTGTTTTGTAAACAGGCATGGCACCCATCTCCGAACTAAACCATTCGGTGGATTCATTGTCGCCATAAATATTAAAAGCACATCCTCTTGTTTTAATACCTAATGCCCGCACCTGGCTATCCAATACAAAGGAGGCATGTGCCAGTTCATCACTATGCTGCATGGCCATTGTTCTTGCACGAACCCTTTCCAATGCTGTTTCAATTTCCAGCTCCTTGTTCTGCGCTTCTACGGCTTTTCTCTTTTGTTCGAGTTCTTCAATGGTTTCTTCTAAAAGAATGGCGGTGGTGCGTTTAACCTTTTCCGTACGGTCCAACTTGAATTCGGAGATGGATAAATCACTGTCTGTAGACTTCGCTGCTTTAGTGAGTAAGGCCTTTTCCTCAGCGGTTAGTTTTTCGTCCTGCTGGATAAAATCAAATATCTTTTGTAAATGTTGGTTCATTGGTTTTGTTTAAAATAATTTTTTTAACCACAGAGTTAAAGGAGTTTATTCACAGAGCTTCACAGAGGTTTTTTTGCCACTAACACTCAAAGGCTCAGAGAAGCACTAAGAAGAAGTTGTGAATCTTCGTGTCTTCGTGTTGGTTAGAGCTTTCTATTTGCCACTAAGGCTTAAAGGCTCAAAGAAGCACAAAGAATGACTTTGTGAATCTTCGTGACTTCGTGTCTTCGTGGCAAAGAAAGGCAAATGTTGACATGAGCCCCGGCCCAAATATATTTTATTTGATATCCTCCCTATTCTCCTCCATTTTCTCCCTATCTGGGGAGATAGAGGCGGCTTATTTCTCTTTCAATGCCACGCAACAAGTCGTCAGGTTATGCATTTCCAAATTTCCATTTACCACCCTTCCCAGTTCTGCATTGGAAAACATGCCTACCATTGGCACATTCCACACATCTTTTACGCCTTCAATTTCTTTGCTCATTAAAGGGCCCAGCGCAACGATGCGGCCAGCGCAACTAAATATCACCAACGCATCTGCCTCGGGCATTTCATTTGCTTTCATCTCCTGCGCATTGTGAATTACTTTTTCCATCACATCAAAATCGGGAGGAAGCGAGAACCTTACTTTGGAACCCTGCGGAACGCTCCCGCTGCAATAAAATGATCTATCATTCCAATCAACCTTAAGACCAGGCCGCATCACTGGTTCCCCTTTTTCCCGTTGTAACTGCAATGGAAAACTGGTAGCGAGTTCCATCAATAAACCCTGGTTTTCCGGAGTTACATTTTCAATACCTCCATATTTAGCAGTAATGTCAAGCGCCGGAACATTATCGACCGTATAAACATGGTTGCCTTCACTTTTAGTAACTATTTTTTCGGTGCCTACCGCTTTCCATCCGCAGGTAGCCCTTCCCTTTATCTTTATTTTATCTTCATTTAAAACAAGTGCCAGTAATCCCTGTTTGCTTTCTTTATCATTTGTAAAAACAAACTGTTCCTGGAACGTATAATCGTCACCAGCCATACCACCAAAAACATTTACATGTTTTCCAATTACATCTTCAAAGCCAAACAATAATTCCTCCGCATCGGTTTCAAGGTTGCTGCCAGCTATAAGAAATGCTGGATGTTCAAATTGTTGCTTTGCTTTTTCTGCCAATGACTTTGCAACCTCCCGGTAATTTTTTTTGGGGTATGCTGAAAACATGACCGAGAAATAGGTCGGGTTCATATCCAGTAACAAGATGGCAATAGAAAAAGTTTGGGGATTCTCATCAATAAATTCACCGTTGGTTGTGGCACCAAAAATTTGGATTCCTGCTTCTGTCAATACTTTTCGAATGGCATCACGGTCTTGTTTACTCGAAATAAATACAATCGCCAATGTAGGTTTGAATCCAACTGCCATACATTGTTGTAATGCAGCGCTAATTTCTTCTGTTGATTTTCCGTTAATTGATTTTGCTTTCATGTTTTGTTTTTTTCACCTCAGCCAGAGCCCTCTCCAAAAGGAAGGAGTCTTGAAAGATTTATTTTTCTGTTAATGCCAGCACACAACAAGTGTTATTATGATACTCATTTCTTCCCGTCTTTGATTTTCCATATTCGCCATAGGAAAAAAATCCTGCCATCGGCGCATCCCAGAGTTTTTGTACACCTTCTATCTCCTCTTTCATTACCATCCCAAACGACAAGTACCTGCTAACGCATGAAAACATGATCAGGGCATCGGCTGGCTGCTGTGGATCGTCTTTAATGCTCTTACATTCTTCAACAACTTTTTCGATCGAATCAAAATCCGGCGGCAGCGAAAACTTGATCTTTGAACCCTGGGGCACATTTCCGGAACAAATAAGTGAACGATCTTTACTGTTTGCAAACATGGCTGTACGTATTACCGGATCAACATTCTCCCGTTCCAACTGCAATGGATAATACCAGGAGCTTAGAAATGTTACGATTTCCTTGTCGCCCTCCTGCTTTATCTCAACGCCAAGGTAATTCATCAACATATCCAAAGCTGGTTTACCGTCGATAGTATACACCGTATTACCCTCGCTTTTAGTAACCGTTTTTGTAGTGCCAATAGCATTCCAGCCACAAGTAGCAATACCTCTTACATCTATTTTATCTTCATCAATAATAAGCGCAACAATTGCGCAGTCATTACTTTTTCTATTGGTAAAAACATGAGTTGATTCAAGTGCCAGGTCATCTGCCGCCTTACCTCCGAATACGGTTAGTTCCCTATTTGCTGCGATATGTTTTCCAAAGCCTTCAATGAGGCCTTCAACAATTGGTTCACCATCCAGGGACACCCCGCTGTTTGCTATAACAAACGCAGGGCAGGAAAAAGTTTCCTTCCCAGTGGCACCTAATTTCTTTGCGTCCTCTCTTACGTTTTGCGGGCTTGTTTCAAAAAATGCTATTTTGAAATAAGCCGGATTCATGTCCAGCAACATCATAACAATGCTGCCTGTTTCTATTTCGCTATCAATAAATTCGCCTGCGGTGGTTGCGCCAAATACCTGGATGCCTTTTTCGTCAAGTAATTTTGAAATAGCTTCTTTGTCTTGTTTAACAGACAAGAATACAATGGCCAATGTAGGATTAAAATCTGCGGTTATGCTTTGTTGTAAGGCCGATTTAATTTCTTCTGTTGATTTTCCTTTGATTGATTTTGCTTTCATTGTTCCTTGTTGTATCGTTGCTGAAAATTATAATAACCTAATTCAATCTATCCAAACCTTCGATAACCCTGTAAGGATTTTTAAAAAAATCATTGATCGTTTCATTGAATTGTTTGGCATAATTCAGAGGCGTTGAATGGCCTGGATTTGGAATGATCCATAAATAAGACTGGGGGATTGCTTCAGCAATCAGCAAAGTATGTTTAGGCAACAGTGCATCGTGATCACCGCCAATTACCAGCGTGGGGCATTTAATGGTATGCAATTGTTCTACGGTAATGTTTGGTTCTTTGGTCATCATAGCCATTAACTTGTATTGATTTTTTATTTCAGGAGTTTTGTTCACTTTAGATAAAGAATCAACTTCAGAAGCCAGCCAACGATACAGCGATGGATCAACTGCTGTTGTGTCGGGCCATAGATTCGCGCCGGTAACAGCAAGTTTTTTTACTTTTTCCGGGTGGCGCATGGCGAGCAGTAGCCCATTGATGCCGCCATCGCTCCAGCCAATTACATAACAGGAATCAAGATGCAGTTCGTCCAATAAAGCGTTGAGGTCATCCGCCATCATTTCATAGTTTAATGAATCACCCGTATCTATTGATTTGCCCTGGGCCCTGCTGTCTGCAAGTATTACCTTGTACTCTTTAGCGAAGTAAGGAATTTGTTTGCTAAAGTTTTTGATGCTGCCACCATTTCCATGAATGAATAGTAATGGTTTGCCTGTACCGTAGATCTCGTAATACATTTTAAATCCACGGGTGTTAAGATATTTCCCTTTCTTATTGTTGCCATAAATCGCATCATTCCCTGAAGGAACAGGCAACTGTGCAAAAACGATGAACGTAAATGTTGATGCAATTAAGGATAAAACAATTTTCTTTGAAATCTTCATGTTATCATGTTTATATTTTTATAAAAAGGCTGCTGCATCCATCAGACGCCGATACAAAACAGTTAGTGTGGTTATGTCAATGCGTTTTAATTGATTGTTGAGATTTATAATTCTTTCAGCGCCACTACACAGCAGGTATTGTTGTGAAATTCGTGTTTCCCATTTTTGGATTTGCCAAATTCTCCATAACGGAAAAAACCAGCCATTGGCGCATTCCATACATCTTGCACCCGCTCTATCTCCTGGCTCGTCATTACACCAAAGGAAAGATAACGGCTAATGCAATCGAAAATGATGATGGCATCGGCTTCCGTTTCCTGCCTTAATTCCCTACATTCCTCCACTACACTATCTATCACATCAAAATCGGGCGGCAGCGAAAACCGCACTTTTGCCCCCTGTGGCACATTGCCGGCACAGATCAATGAGCGTTCTTCCACATTACCCATCATGGCGGTACGCATTACCGGTGGTGCATTTTCTCTTTCTAATTGCAGAGGATAATAAGCACCAAGGTTTACCACGGTACTGCTAGCCGTGGATTCATGGTCCATGGTTAACCCAAGATACCTTATCACAAGATCCAGTGCAGGTTTGTCGTCAATCGTGTAAACGACATTGCCAACGCTTTTTGTAACTGTTTTCGTAATGCCAACGGGTTTCCATCCGCAGGTTGCAATTCCTTTGATGCTTATTTTATTTTCATCAATTATAAGGGCAACCAGGCCAGTAGTACTGCTTTTGCCATAAGTAAAAACAAAAGGTTCTCTAAGCGCGAGATCGTCGCCGGCCATGCCGCCAAATACCGTGGCGTTGTGGCCGATACCTGCTTCAATACCTGCTACGATCTGTTCACCATCTGTATGCAGCCAACCAGATGCGATAATAAAAGCTGCATTTTTAAAAAGTTGCCTGCCTTCCAGGCCAACTTGTTTTGAAACTTCATAAGCGCTGCTGTCATGCGTTTCCCTAAAAATAATTTTATAATAAGTTGGTTGAATGTTTAATAACATGATGGCAATACCGCCTTCTGAAAGTTCAGGACTGATGAACTCACCTGATGTGGTAGCGCCAAAAATATTAATGCCTTCTTTATTCAAAAGTTCGCAAACTTCATCGCGGTTTTGTTTAACGGAAATGAAGACGATGGCCAATGTAGGTTTAAAATCAGCAGCTATGCTTTGATGTAAGGCAGTTTTAATTTCTTCCGTTGAATTTCCTTTGATTGTTTTAGCTATCATATATTCTGGTTGATCGATTGTTATTGTTCTTTTAATGCCACCCAGCAACTGGCTGTAGAGTGAAAATGTTGCCTCCCGTTTTTTGCTCTTCCAAATTCACCATAAGTAAAAAAGCCTGCCATTGGTGTTTTCCAAACCTCTGCCAGGCCTTCGTTTTCCAGGGTGACCATGGGCCCTAATGCGGGGTGCCGTCCTGCACAAGAGAAAATAAGCAATGCTTCGGCTTCGGACTTTGTGGATGTTTTTAATAGGGTTGCTTCAGTGATAATTTCTTCTACTATTTCAAATTCAGGCGGAGTAGTAAACCAAAAAGTTGACCCTTCAGGCATTTCCATATCCATAAGCAATGCGTTTGCGGTATGGTCAATTTTTAGTGGAGATTTTATAATCGTTTCCCCGCCACCACGGTTGGCAATGAACGGATAGTGGAACGAAAGTTCCTGCAGTACATCAAAATCCTTGTCAACCTCCTTTCCGGCTTTTCCTAAATACTTCAGGTACATTGCTACAGCAGGTATATCATCTATTGTGTAAACAAGTTTACCTACACTTTTAGTTACCTTTCGTGCGATCCCGATGGGTTTCCAACCTGTAATGGCCATTCCCTGCAATGATAATTTATCATTGTTGAGTATTAATGCCACTATGCCAAAATCTGTTTCGTTATCATTTGTGAACACGTAGCTGCCGGTGAGCGTCATATCATCTCCAGCCATGCCGCCATAAAATACCTTTTCCGAGCCGATTGCTCCCTCAATACTACGTACCAGCGTTTCTCCATCAAAAAATTCACCCTTCATATTTATGCCGGTACTGCAAACGATCAATGAAGGGTTTGGGAATTTTTGTAAAGCAGATTGTGCTAATTGTGCAGCCGCTTCGGGTATCGTTCGGCAACCGATATTTTCAAACAAAATAGAATATGATTCCCGGGATAGATCAAGTAATAAAATCGCTGCTTCACCTTCGCTTTGGTAGCCGTTTATAAATTCGCCGCAGGATGTTGCGCCCAGTAAGTCTATTCCGTGCTGACTAAATAATTCGCAAACTGCTTTTCTGTCTTGTTTAATGGAAATAAATAAAATTGCCAGCGTTGGTTTGAAATCTTCGGCTATGCATTGCTGTAATGCAGATCGCATTTCTTCTGTTGATTTGCCAGTGATTGATTTTGCTTTCATGCTTTGAACATATATTAAACGGTTATTTTTCTTTCAATGCCACCCAACTTACCGTTGTTCCATGAAATTCACAACGGCTTTCATCGAGTTTTCCAAATTCGCCCAATGAAAAAAATCCGACCATGGGCGTATTCCATGTTGCTGCCAGGCCTTCTATTTCTGCTGAGATCATTGGACCCAATGATCCGAGTCTTCCCACACAGGAAAAAACGATCAATGCTTCTGCATCGGGCATATCGTTTTCTTTTATTATCCTGGAACTTTCAATAACAGTATCAATCACATCAAAATCCGGCGGCAGGGAAAAGCGAAAAGTTTGAGATTCTTTCACATCACCTCCCATCATGATTGATTGATCGGTTGTGTTCCATAGTAACACCGGCCTCATTACAGAACTTCCTGATGGTCGTTGAAATTGTAAAGGGTAACCGGCATCCAATGGAACCAGTCCTGCAGCTTCTGTATTGAAAGTGATCAGGTCATTACCTAAAAACTTCCTGATCACATTCATAGCGGGTTCATGGTCGATGGTATAAACCCAGGAACCCTCACTCTTTGTTATTTTCTTCTCTGTTCCTGCAGGCTTCCATCCTGAAACAGCCAGGCCATTGATTGCAATTTTATCCTGGTCAATGATGAGTGCAAGTATTCCACCGTTACTGGATGCATCATTTGTAAATACAATGCCTGAAAAATCGGCAGGGTTGCCGGCTACACCACCCATTACCGTTACATGCTCGCCGGCAGTATCCATCAGCCCTTTGATCAGGTCGTCGCCCGACATCCGGAAATCAGCGGAGGAGATGATGAAACCGGGATTTTTAAATGACTGTATGCCTGCTTCACCAACCAGGCGGGCTGCCTCTGTAGGAGAACCGCTGCGGTAATCTTTTAATACAATTTTAAAATAGCCGGTTTTAATGTCCAAAAGAAGAATAACTATATCAGCTTCTTCAAGACCTTGTTCTGTGAATTTTTCTGATGTGCTTGCTCCGAAAATAGCAATGCCTGCTGCATCCAATATGTTGCGTATTTGTTCTGCATTTTCAATGGTACTGATGAAAACAAATGCCAGTGTTGGTTTATATCCGTCGGCCATGCTTAACCGTAAGGCTGTTTGTATTTCTTCTGTTGATCTTCCTTTTATTGATTTGCCTTTCATGAATTGTTGTTTGTTGTTAGCCACTGATATTTCAATTACCGTTGACTAAAGTTAACGGCAGTTGAAATCAACGAATCAGTGGCAAACTATTCTTCTATTATTTTTTTGGTTGAAAATCGGGATGACCACTTTGCCATAATACAAAAGCATATTGGTTGGCAAAATTGGCAAACGTTACGTTTTTGTCTTCAGTAAAATGGCCATTATCATAATTGATTTTTAAAAGAACAGGTTTACCGGATGAAGAAGCATTTTGCAAAGCAGCAGCAAATTTACCAGGCTGCCAAGCCACTACACGTGGATCATTCCATCCACCAACTGAAATAACTGCCGGATATTTTGTTCCTTTTACTACGTGCTGCATGCCATCCATTTCATACAATGCTTTACATTCAACACTGTCTTTCACGGTACCAAATTCAGGAATATTAACTGGTCCGTTTGCACCGAATTCCAAACGCATGGCATTGGCACAACCTACATTGCAAATAGCGGCTGCAAACAAATCAGGCCGTTCAGTAATACTTCTGCTGATTAAAATACCACCGGCACTTGTACCTGTGCCTGCAAGTTTAGCGGAAGAAGTGTAACCTTTGTTGATAAGGTATTCGGCGCAACTGATAAAATCTTTCCAGGTATTGGGCTTTGTTGTTTTATAACCGCCCTTGTACCATGCTTCTCCTTTTTCGCTTCCTCCACGTACATGTGGGTATGCTACAACCACGCCTCTTACCGCAAGTGAATTTTCCCTGAAACTAAAATAAGGGGTTGTACTTGAACCATAAGCACCATACGAATTCATAAAACAAACATTGGAACCATCCATTTTAATTCCTTTCTTATGAACGATTGAAAGCGGCACCATCACTCCATCATGGCCCTTTACTTCTACTTCTTCGGATACAAGTTCCTGGTATTCTTTTGGAAAAACAACAGGTTTGTTAAAACTGCTTGCTGTAAATGCATCTGTAGAAGCGTCATAATTAAATTCTGTGTATGGCCTGGTCCAGGAAGAAATTCCTACAAGGCAATTGTTTGATTTTGTATCAAAACAGGTAATATCAAGAGTGCCTGAAAAAGGCAGCTTTACTGCTGTAGTTTTCTTTGTGGCAAAACTGTATTTGGAAAGGAAATTATTGATGCCATCGCTATAAGTAATGAACATATAATCTTTAGAATGGGCAAGTGCCTCAATTGTTTTGTCTGGCTGTTCAGCGGCAATAATGGTTGCATTGTTCCAACCAGGATTTTTTAAACTGGTTGCAACTACTTTATAATTTTTTGCATTTTTATAAGTTATCGCATATACATCATCGTTTTTAATCACGAGACCACGAACAAGTTGATCGGCAGGCGTGCACAAAACCTTCCAGTTTATTTTTGCCGCATTAAATTCATTTATCGGCGCATAATTTAACTTCATTTCATTTTGTACAGTTCCCTCCCCGGAAAATATATAATCCTTTGCATCTTCACTCAGGAATGCAAATGGATAAACAGCCGGATCTATTTTCAATTCAGGATAACTTTCATTACTGAAATAATCAACATCTGTGTTTATATCTGCGTTTAATGTATGCAGTTTTGTTTTTGGGCTTAATCTTGAAGAAGGGTCTTTACTATCTGCAGACCTGATCCACATGTACATGAACGATTTGTTATCAAAAGCCCAGCCACCAAAACCCGCATTAGCTGGAATAGAATCCGTTAAAAACTGTTTTGTATCTACATCCAAAACTTTAATAATCGATACTTCGGCACCTTGTTCTGCGTAGGCAATGGCAAGTTTTTTACCGTCATAACTTGGCGCTATGCTTTGTACAGAAAGTGTTTTGCCGGGAATATGTGTTGTTGGATCAAACAATAATTTTTCTACGCCATTAACACCCTGCCTGTAATATATCTTTCCAACATTTTCACCGGGCAATGTTTTACGATAGAACAACCTTCCGTTCTCATAACTAAATGTATTGATCCTGGCAGGACGCAGTTTATCTAAAGCCTTCCATTCTGTAATAAGTTCATCACGCCCATGTAAAGTATTTAATATCGAATCTGCATAATTAGCTTGTTGTTTAAACCAGGTTTCAGCTTCGGGCGTTTCAATGTGTTCCAGCCAGCGGTAGGGATCATGATAGGTTACGCCATAATAACTATCCGTACTATCCACCATTTTTGTAGATGGATAACGGTATTGTGCAGCGGCTGATAAAAATGAAACCAGGGCGCAACAAAAAATAACTGATTTTCTCATAATTGACAATTGTTAATGATTATAGTTCAGGTTTGTCCTTCATTTGCAGATAGAATCTTCCTGTTGTTTATTGATTTAAATTTCATTTTTGTTCATATTCAATTCATTTAAATTTTAAATGTCAAAGGCTTTCTGTTCATCATTAGCCATTAATGCCGTGTACCCAAGGATGTGGGTGAACATGATAGCCGCAAGTTGGCGGGTTTGAGCCATACAAGCTATGTGTTTTAATTTTTTATTTTTTAAGATAATCAATTGTTTCCTTTTCCGTTGCTATCAAACTACTTTTATTCTTAAATTTTTTAGTTAAATAATAAAGCACCCCAAGTGCGGCGATAAAAACGCAGCTCCCCCTTATTTCAACTACTGATAAATTTGAAAGCAGCCATAAAATCGTCACTGTTGCTAATACCGGAACGGTACTACCTCCGGGAATACGAAATCCTTTTTCAACCTCATTTCCTTTTTTCCGGCGAAGCCTGATGGTAGCCAGTACAACCCCGAGATAGATCAATAATGTAGCAGCAGTTGACAAAACAAGTAATTGTTTCATTACGCCAAATACTGCAAACAGAAATCCGAGGGAAGTATAAACAGCAATAGCTACATGCGGCGTTACGAATCGTGGATGAACTTTTGCCAGGAATTTAGGGAATAAACCATCTCTGGCTCCTGCAAATAATACGCGTGGGATAGCAAGGATCTCACCGCTGATTCCTCCAAGCATAGCAACAGCGCTTCCTGCTATCACCAATGTAGTGCCTGCGTGACCGAAAAGAATTTTTGAGATTGCAGCCAACGGTGCATTCTTAACAGCGCTTAACCCGTCACCTAAAATTCCTTGTGTTACCAGTTGAATGGAAATATACAGCAGCAACACAAATGATAGCCCTGACAAAATTCCCAAGGGAACAGTACGTGCAGGATTTTTGAATTCACCGCCATTGGTAACGGCCGTTTCAATACCTGTAAAGGCAAAAAATAAGATGAGTGACGCAGTGCCAATGTTATCAAATGTGAGTGCATGCTTCCAGTGAAGATTTTCTGCTGTTATATGTCCCATGCCAAAACCAATTATCAATAAGAGTGGAATCAATTTTGCAAAAGTGGCAAATAGAATAAACCGTACGCCATACTTTGCACCACGGATATTGATAAAGGCCAGGCCGCCAAATAATACAATAAAGAAAATCACACGGCCAAACGATGAATCCAGCGCCGGAAAAAAATAGCCTAATGTCTTACACAATGCATTGGCCATTCCTGCATCCGCCAATACACAGGAACCAAACCAAAATACATTGTTGGCTATAAAACCTGCGAAACGGCCAAAAGCATTTTCGATATAGGCATATGCACCACCGCTAACGGTGACCTTACTCCCTACTTCTGCAAAACACAGTGCAATTAAAAATACCAATGCAGCACAGATAAAAAAACAGACAATTGCCGCTGCGCCTAAGTTCTCTGCTGCCAGCGCAGGCAATACAAAGATGCCGGTACCAACAGTTACATTTACGACTGCGGATGCCAGGCTGAAGGTGCCGATCTCTCGTTTAAGATTTTCCTGCATAACTTTACTTTAACTGCGCTTATTATTCTCCGTTAGAGTTTAAAAATGAATTGCTATTATAAAACTAATGGTTCCTTTTTTACGCCAGGATTACAGGTAGCTCAGCCACCACTTGTCTTTATTCATCAACTTATATGTATCAAACTTTTTACAGAGTGGATAGAGCAGGATAATGATACCAGCCCATACCAGGTAGACAACCCACAAGCTAAAACCATATCCCTTCATGGATGGTATTGCACCTATCCAGTCTGAAAGAATCATTTTTCTCCACCCAAAGCCTGCGAGTTGTGCAAACAGCATGGCAGTGAGATGGATGAAATAGAGGTGCAGGATATAATAAAAGAACGGAACCCGGCCGAAGGTTGCAAAAAAGTTAACCAATCTTCCTTTGAGGTTTTCTGCATTTGCAAGAAATAAAAAAGCAGCTCCTAATGTCATCAACAGGTACATCAGGGATGGCGGGTATTTATTGGGATTTAAAAATGAGATAAGGCATTTTGTAAAACTACCATAGTATGTCCAGCCATATGGGTCTCCATATCTATTGATCCATCTTAAAATAAAAAACAGGGTGATCGCAGACAGCCCTATGATATTGAAAATTTTCCTTCGTTTATCGCTGTTGTAAGATTTATCATAAAAGATACCGAAATAATAGCCCAATGACATAACGGCGATCCAGGGTATTAGCGGGTAACCAACAAATAAATGAGTGGTATCAGTTAGATTAAAAAGGGTTGGTTCGTGAAGCACCGACCATAAAAAATTCTCTTTGAAGTGAATATGATCCAGCAGGTCATGTCCGAAGATGACCAGCAGGCTAAAAATTAAATTCCATCTTAAAGGAAGATGTATCAATGCTGCCAGCGTGATCATGCTTATACCCAATGACCAAATAACGATCATTTCAAAACTGTTGAAATGAATATTGAAGAACCAGCCGAAGTTTATGATTGTAAATTCAATAAAAACGAGCCAAAGCCCCCGTTTGAATAAAAAGCCTGATAGTTGTTGTTTTGATTTTCTTCTCCCCACCATATAAGCAGAAAGGCCGGCAAGAAAACTAAATGTTGGCGCACAAAAATGTGTGATCCATCTTGTGAAGAAAATGGGTAAGGTTGTTTGTAACGGATCAGCAGGATCAAAATAAAAAGCAGAAAAGTGAAAATAATCTCTTGTATGATCCAGGGCCATAACTACCATGACCAGGCCTTTTAAGAGGTCGATGGATTCAATTCGTTTTGAGTTGACTGTTAGTGTTGGTTGCATGTTTTGTTTTTTATCATTCAAACAGAATTCACAGTTATCGTTATTCCACTTCTTTGCCGATCTTTTACTTCTTTCAAAGCAATTCCTTCTATCTCGCAGCTCACCGCTCACCGCTCACTGCTTCGAATTATCCAGCTCTTCAATCGTCTTCTTAGCTTTCGCCAATCTTATCGCTTTATTCTTCTCGACTAATTTATGTGTCGCCCAATGTTCTAATTTGTGATGAAATGGTACCAGCAATGCTGCAATTAAAACCAATGATAATAACATTAAAACCGGGGAGTGATGTGTGATCTTTTCTAAAAAAGGATGCAGTAATAAATTCAGAAATTCAAACACAACCAACAAAGCAACGATACTTAAAAACTGTATCAGTTTTGTATTGGTAATATGCCGGCGGCTAAGTACTAAAAAAATAATAATAAAAGTTAGAATAGACAAACCGATCAATGCATATTGAATATTTTCTTTGCGCTCTTGTTCTGATTTTATTTTTTCTCCTTCGGCTTCCTGTTGTCGTAACTGCTCCTGGAAAGTGAGTGCCTGGATACTTTTAACTTTTTCAATGCTGAGGAGTGAATCTTTGGTCAGCATGGTTAAACGAAAATATTTATTGAGGCTATCATTTTGATTGGTTTGTTCAAAACTTTTATATAGGTATTCATACGAACGCATGCTTTGATCTTTAATATCCGAAGGAACAGAAACCGAAAGTGCCTGGCGTGAATAATAGTTGGAACTATCATACATTTTTGTAGCAAGAAAAACTTCTGCAAAATCATTCTTAAGATAAGCATCCATGTATGGCGACGGCGCTCCATTTCGTTTATAATAACCGGCAGTTCTTCTTAAAAAGGGCAGTGCAATATCGTGCGCTCCGGCAGCAATATAATTTTCGGCAAGTGTACTTGTGGAAATTGCAAGCTGGAAATCATTTTTCAATTCAGCATCCATTTTCACCGCTTTTTGCGCATATACCATTCCTGAATCTGGCATCTTGCCTTCACCGTAGATACAGGCGATACCGTTATATACTTTTGAAAGAAGGTTCTTATCGTTGTTTACAAAATCAATTTCCTTTTTTGAATATTTTGCGGCCTGCAGGAAATCTTTAGCCGACATATAAGTGTTAGCGATGAGCTGGTATGTAAAAAACATGCCAAAACTATCCTTACGTTGTTCAAACTGCGGCAAAACCCAAAACAGCAGGTTAAGTGAGCCCGGAAAATCACCGTTCTTTTCTAAGATCATGGCAAGGCCAAGACTGGTATAATTTTTACCTACTTGATCATTTTGTTTTTCAAACCAGCTTTTTAATAAAAGAATGTTCGCTTTTGTTTTGGCATCATTTAATACCTGGCGCCTGAAGTAGTTCAACAGGCAGTTTCCCTTTTCTTTATCAGTTTTTGCAGTGTAATAGATTGCCTTGGTGCTATCAGGTAACGGTTGGTTGTATGCGCTTAACGTGCAGGAGAAAAGTAAGATGCAGAGGGTGATTTTCTTCATTGTTAAACAGTTTTATTTTTCTCTAATTGCTCAATCGTTTTTTTAGCGGATGCCAATCTTATCGCTTTATTCTTCTCAATTAATTTATGTGTGGCCCAGCGTTCTAATTTATGATGCATTGGAACCAGCAGTGCTGCAATGCAGACCAAGGCCAGTAACATCAACACAGGGGAATGATGTGTAACCTTTTCCAAAAAAGGATGTAATAACAAGTTGAGGAATTCAAAAACGATCAATAAAGCAATTACACCGAGGATCTCGATTATTTTTGTATTGGTAATAAAGCTCCTGCTGAGGAATAGGAACGCAATAACGAAACAGAAAATGGCGAATGCTATTAATACGAACTGCAGGTTTTGCCGGCGTTGTTCGGCGGCATCCATTTTTTCGTTCTCTTCATCTATCTTTCTTATTTCTTCATTAAATGCAAGCGACTGTATTTTGTTAAAATTGTTCTGGTTGAATACCGAGTCTTTGAGTGTGGATTGCATGCTTAAATAAAAATAAGCGCTGTCTGGTTTTTGTAATTTAATGTACGCCTTGCTGAGGTAGCCGGCTGCATCCAGTTTAAATATGCTGCTGTTAACCTCCTGGCCTGTATTCAATAGTTGTAAAGCAAATTGCCTGGCCTTTTCTACCTGGTTCGTGTTGAGCAGGTAAGGAATATAGCTTTGATTAAAAACCAGCCTGATCCCGGGAGTTTTTATTGAGTCAGAAAGCACACTTGCTTTTTTATAATACAGTTCTGCCAGTTCATTGTCGCCCAACTGTATTGCAGCAGAAGCATTCTGAATATAGCTATACATGATATAATTAGCCTTCTTCAATCGCCGGTTGCATTCTTCCAGTTTGTGAATTTGTACAAGTGCTGCCTCAGTTTGATTCTTTTTAAGATAATAGTTTGCCATGGTACGGTAATACTGGGCAACCATAAAATCATACATTGGAGCATTTGTGTCTGGCAAATTTTGTTCTCCCAGTTTTGCATATTTAAAACAATCTTCCAGGTTCTGCAGGTTATAATAACACTCTGCGATGTCGAAATACAAAGAACTGATCCTGCGCTTATCTTTTACCTTCTCTGCAAGTGGAATGGCTTTAAAAAAGTATTCCAGTGCTGTTGGGTAATCACTTTTGCTTCTAAAATAATTACCGATAACATTTGTACTGATGGCGAGTAGTGAATCATTGTCGAGGTTTTGCGCAATACGGTGCATTTGCAGCCCTATCGATGTATCCTGGAAACTTCCCCGCGTGCCATCGTTGATGTCTAGTATTTTATTCAGTACATCAAAGCGGTCGCCGGGTGCGAGGTCTGTTGCCAACAGCCTTTCTAAACTTTCTGTGTATTTATTTTGCGCTGTACTGTTGTAAGTAAGCAAACAAAGGGTTATAATGATGGATACTATTTTCACACTCAATTATTTTTTGTTTTTTTGTTTTAAAATTGTCCTTGAAATAATAGTTCATTTTTATCTAATCATTACCCACCGGAAAATGAATTATTTCAATCCTTACCCGTAAACTATCCTTGTTTTGTCTTTGCGCCATGCAATTACAAACAATTATGAAAGCAAATACGATTGCTAATAAAATTTTCATCTTCACTTTATTATTGAATATCGTATTGTTTAATTAAAAAAGACCGCAGGCCTGCTGCTGAGTTTTTAAGATTTCCCAACATCAATCTTTTTGATCGCCTGGAACCATTCATTTGTAATACATGAAAAGCAAGTTCTTTTAATGATTCTGAATCGTATGTTCTCAATGGCGGATTATCCGTTGAACGGAGAATATCACCTTTATCAGTTTCCTGGCTTCTTAAAATACCCGGATCTAAAATTTTTGCTGCCACCCGTTTATAATTATCAAATTCATGATTATAATTATCTTCGAGTAAGCGTAGTGGTGAGAACTGTTGATAGTATCCCGTTATTTTATTGGAGGCATCTGTTTTTCTTATCAACCTGAAACCACCAGAGTTCTTCAATTGATCATATGTGCGGCCATTGTTGGTAAAGGGCTGGCTCCTGGGGCCCACTCTAGCCATATAATACAACTGGCTGCCATGTTGTTTCGCCTGTTCGGCATCGTTAAGCAAATAGATAAGCGAATCTAACAGGACGACACCCTGTTGATCAAAATCCAGCATCACCTGCAGGTTTTTTTCATCATCTTTCAAATCATCAACAAGCGATACAATGAATTGATCTTCTCTTTCTTTTTCTATCCGGTGTTCCAATTGATACTCGGCCAAAAACCCGCAGAACACGGCGAGGAACAACATTAGGAATTCCCAGAAATATGCTGACCAGGTTTTTTTGCCGTGAGCGGGGTGAGAATGATGATGAACTTCCATGTTTTGAGTTATGAGTTCTGAAGTATGAGTGCCAGAGTTTCTCGTTTCTTGTTTCTCGTTATTCGTTTCTCGTTGTTCGGCTTCGATAGTTGCATTTGTATAAGCACTATCAGCATTTGTATTTTTATTGTTGGCCACCAGCTCATTCTCTAATATAATATTATCGGTCGTCGGTGGTCTGTCGTCGGTGGACTTTTCTTGGGATGAAGATTTTTTACCTGCATTTTCATTGTCAACTGAATGCTCTTTTTTTAATAGAGCATCATCGGATGTCGGTTGTCTGTCGTCGGTGGTCTCTTTATTTTCTTCGCTCATATCATTCTGTAGAGTATTCTTTTTTAATATCGTTTATTAATTCTGTTGCAAGTAATTGCGCCTTTTGCCAGTTCGTGTTAATTTGAAATTGAAGGTTCCTTTGTTGTACAACTACCATGTTCAACATTTCCTTTATTGCAGACCTTTTATTCTCAAGAGATTCAGTTTTTATTGAAAAAAATTGTTCCCTGGTATCAATAGCAATACTGTCAATTTTTACTAAAAAATACTTTGATAATTCATGGTGAAGTGTTGGATCAATGATCGAATTTATCAATGGTAATAAAATGTATCCTCTTGCCGTGTTAGCAGCGGCTTCTGCATTGATATCATTTACCAGGGCGTCGTATTCCAGCAATTTTTTAAGCAGGTTTACATTCTTAAAATAGCGGAGGCTGCCTGAGTTTTTAATTTGTTCAAATGTGGCCCGGTTCCATGATATTGGACTCGTCCAATAGGCAAAACGTGTATAAAAAGAAAATTTTGCTGCATTGCGATCTTTTAATGTTGTTTTACTAAGTCCCAGTAAGCTATCAGCCATGACGATATAAATATTTGCAAATTTTATTTGTTCGTTTATTGCTGTATTATCATTTTTAAGGTCCTCCAGCAAAGATTTCGAAAATTCTTTAGCCCTATTATCTTCTACTACATGCTCCCTGATATTTTCAGCGAGGAATCCACAGAACACAGCGAGAAAGAGCATTAAAAACTCCCAGAAATATGCTTTCCATGTTTTTTTCCCGTGGGCGGGATGAGTATGATGATGTACTTCCATGTTTTGAGTTAAGAATTCTGAGTTTTGAGTGTCTGGGTTTTCCGTTTCTTGTTGCTCGTTCGTCTTTTTTTGTGATTCTTCTTCAATGAATGTTTTTTGGGATGAAACGGCATCATCGGTCGTCAGTGGTCCGTCGTCGGTGGTCTGTTCTTCTTCACTCATGTATTTCTTTTATTTATTTATTCTTATTTGATGTACTTCATTGGCTTTTAACACCCTTAAAATATTTCCGCCAAGGATCTTATTAATCTCTTTTTTGTTATAACCTTTCTCAATAAGCGCTTTTGTAATTAATGGATAAGTTGTTACATCATCCAAACCAATGGGTACAGATGGGGTTCCATCGAAATCAGAACCCAATCCTACATGATCAACACCAACTAAATTGATGATATATTCAATATGCTGTATCAATAAGGAAAAAGGGGCACGCAATGGCTCCGCTTCTGTTTTGTACGTAGAAAAAATATAATCCTCTATGAAGTCTTCTCTTCCAGCTTTGATCATTGAATCGCATTCAGCCTTGTGCTTTTCATAAAATGCGGTTTCTTTTTCCTTGTAGGTACTGTCTAAAAAGGCCGAAAAGAAGTTAACCTGTATAACACCGGCATTCTTTGCAATGGCTTTTATCTGGTCATCTTTTAAATTTCTTTGGTGATGACATAAAGTATAAACACAACTGTGTGATGCAACGACAGGTTTAGTGGTAGTGTTGATCACATCCCAAAACGTTTGTTCGCCAACGTGACTTATATCAACCATCATCCCAAGTTCATTCATCCTGCGTACAACCTGTTTGCCGAATTGGGTAAGCCCCTTGTGTTTTAGATCTTTTGTAAAGGTTTCATCAAAAGCACTCGTGGCCCAGGAGGTGGAGTTATTCCAGGTAAGTGTCATGTACCTTGCGCCACGCTTATAAAGTGAATCCAGTTTGTTTAAGTCATTTTCAATAAAATGCCCGCCTTCTATACCGAACATAGCAGCTATTTTATGCTGCTTTACCACTTTCAACAATGCGCTGCTATTCATAACTCTTACAATCTTATCGGGGTTTCTTTGCACGATAGCATCCAATGAATCCATCTGCCGGTTTGCATATTTGAAAGGTTCCGCTTCTTTGCCATCGCTCCATACGGAAAAGAATTGCATATCAAGTCCGCCTTGTTTCCACCTGTTCAAATCACTGTATGATTTTCCTGCAAGGTCTTTATCAAAAACGAATCCGTACATCATCGTTTTGGTGAGGATGTCATTGTGTGAATCTACAACGATGGCCTTGTTATGAATTTTTGCATAACGTTGCGCATGTGATAGCGATGAAGCAAATAAACAAATTATTAAGACAAAAGTTTTCATTTTAGATTTTTTACTCCTAACTGTTAGCCTACCTGTGGGCCTTTGCACGGAACTTGCCGAAGAGGATTTCAGTTCTTTAACCCGACTTCGACAGGCTCAGCCTGACAACCTCAAAACAAGCTCAGCCTGACAGCTTCTAAACTAGCTCAACCTGCCAATTGCATTGCTATTTATTGACTCTCTGTAAATCCAGGTCCTGGAAATCAAAACTAAAATCGATGTCCGGTGAAATGCCTTTCAGCTTTATACTCTGTGCTTTTCCATTTTCATCCAAAGCAAAAATGGCAAGTGCATCACAATTCATATCCTGGTATTCCCATTTAATGGCAAAACTATTTGCTTTATAAAATTGCATAGCACCATTTAGTTTCGGTGACCGAACTGCTTTAAACCATAACTGGTTTTCCTTTATAAATATTTCGATTTTACCAAACCATTTATCTTCATAAATGCCAACATAATCCTGTGCATTGATCTTTGTGTTCTTAGCAGCTTCCACGGTTCTCCACACTTTTGTTGTTACGGAATCCCTATTACCTTCGTTGGCTTTAATATAGCTGCTGTATAGTTTTACATAATCCGTTTTAGGCAATCCTAAATAACTATCCGTGATGGTATTGTTTACTGCAGTAAATAAAGCTCCGCCACCATTTTCTGTATTGGTTAAAATAACAACGCCCAGTTTGAGATCTGGAATCATACTTACATAGGAAAGCATTCCTGGTAATCCACCGGAATGTGAGACGCTTAAGTTTCCTTTTGTATCATTTAAAAACCAACCTAAACCATAACCTGAAAAATGCGTATTATATTTTGGGTTTGAGTTTGATTCCATAACGGTATGTACTGACCACATTTCCCGTTGCCTTGCCTGTGAAAAAAGCTTCTTATCCAAATTGGTACCGTATTTACCTTTGTTCAATTGAACAAGTATCCATTTGCTCATGTCATCTACATTGGATAAAATACCGCCAGGTGCACCATTCACTTCAATACCAAACATGCCAATGGTTCTTAATTTACCAGTAGATGTAGAGTGAGGAGTAGCCAGGTTGGATTTGTTTGTGATTGCATCAAGCGAGGAAAAAGAATTACTCATTTGTAATGGTTCCATCATCCTCGATTGAACAAATTTTTCCCAGGTGATACCGGTTACCCTGTATATTAATTCACCTGCAACAAAATAAAGCAGGTTGTCGTAATCCCATTTTGTTCTGAATGGCGATACCTGTTTCAGGTGTTGAAAATTTGATAAGACATCTTTAATGGTAAAATCTGAACCATCAGGAAAAAACATAAGGTCTCCCGCACCCAAACCAAGCCCGCTGCGATGACATAATAAGTCTTCAATCATGAAATCCTCTGCTACATATTCATTGTACATTGTAAACTCAGGAATATATTTTTTCACTTTATCCTTCCATGATATTTTTCCTTCATCAATCAATATGGATAATGCGGCAGCAGTAAATGCTTTACTGTTTGATGCGATTTGAAAATTGGTATGCTCGTCAACAGGAAGCTTCGTCTCTATTGATCTAACGCCATAGCCTTTTTCGTGAATGATCTTCCCGTCTTTTACTATAGCCACTGCAGCGCCGGCTACATTGAATTTTTCCAATGCGTTTTGTACAAGCGAATCTACCTGGAGGGATGATAACTGGGCACGGACTGTATTATTCAATCCCAGCAGGAGCAATAAAACGATACTTGCGAATGTTATTCTTTTCATGAAGTTGGTTTAATGATAATATAGTTGGTTTGCTTCTGTAATTATTTGCTATTATCCAATTCGTTGTTTTGTCGGTTTACATCAGGCAATACTTTTTCGGGATCAAGAATTATTTTATCAATTTTACTTTTAGAGGCGTATTTAAAGACATGATTGCCACCCCGCTGCCAGATCTCTACGGGTAATTGAATCGTTTTCATGTTGCCGTTAGATTCAATAACTTTTATGATAACCGGCAAGATCATTTTGCCTTTATTCTCAATACTGATCAATGCGCCTTTGGAAGGATCATTGTCAACATAACTTATTGAAGTGACTGCCTGGTCCAAAGTCCAGTTCGTAAAGAACCATTCTTTCCAAAACCAGTTCAGGTCTTCACCGGCAGCATTGTTCATACAATGGAAAAAATCATATGGAGTAGGATGTTTGAAGGCCCAGGCTTCGGTATATTTTCTGAAGGCATAATCAAACCTCTCATTTCCTATTACCACATTGCGAAGAAGTTTTAATCCATAAGCTGTTTGATTGTAATAACTGCCAAATCCCAGTGCCATGTCTTCATTCATTGCTTCCGGTACGGTCATTAATGGTTGATGGTGATCAGGAAGCCGGGCTACATCAAGTATTACCCAGGAATCTTTGGCTTTAAAATAAGGATCATTCGCATATTCGCCTTTATTAAAAATTTCATTTGCTTCAAGGTTTATAAACGTATTGAAACCTTCATCCTGCCACATGTATTTCCTTTCATTTGACCCTACGATCATTGGATACCAGTTATGTCCAATTTCATGCGAAATTAAAAACCATAAACTCGCTGTTTTCTCACGGTAGTCGTTAAAAGTGACGGCGGGATATTCCATGCCGGTAACGGGGCCGGCTATACTATAAGCGGTATTCCATGGATACTCGAAATAATTTTTGGAATATATTTCAATACTGTTCTTCAAATATTCTGTAGAACGGGAAAATGCGCTGTCACCTGCACTTTCAGGTGGATAAGCAGACATAGCGAGCACTCTGCGCCCGGAGGGTAAATTTACTTTTGCCGCATCCCAGATCAACGCTTTAGAAACTGCAAATGCTACATCTCTCGTATTCTTCATAACAAAATGCCAGGTAAGGTTTCCATTACTAACAGGCCGCATGCCTGGTTTTCCAATTTCATCTGCTTTGATGATGAAGACGGTTTTATCACTGCCCGCAGCAAAAGAAAGCCTTTTTATTTCTTCTGTCGTTAATACCTGTGTAGGATTTTGCAGATCACCGGAGCCGTACACGATCATGGCCGCCGGTACCGTAACATAATAATCGAAATTGCCATACTCGCAATAGAATTCACCCATACCCATATAGGGAAGTGTATTCCATCCTTCTATATCATCATACACGCACATACGGGGATACCATTGTGCTATCTCATAAATTTCTCCTTTGCTGCTGTGCATTCTCCCGGTACGGTCACTACCATATTCCGGAATGGTAAAATGATAATTTATTTTTAGTGACACCTTTCCACCTTTCGCGGGTAAGGGATTGTTCAAACGAACCTGCATCCGGGTATCACTGATCACAGGCTTTACTTTGTATGTTTTACCCTGGAAGTTGACTTCAACATCAGAAATATTGATGCCACTTGTATATGTTGTGGTGCCAAACCTGCTTCCAAGAACATTCATTGCCAACGAACCTCTCGAGGATGAATCAAAAAGATTTTGATCAAGTTGCAACCATAAGTATTCCAGTTTATCAGGACTATTATTAGTATAAGAAATGGTTACATCGCCTGTAATAGAAGTGTCTTTTTCATTGAGCGTTGCATGTATTAAATAGTCAACACTGTTTTGCCAGTACATCGGCCCCGGTACTCCTTTGGCAGAACGAAATGCATTGCCAGTAGGTGGATGAAATTCAGGAGAAAAAAAATCCTGTTGATTATATACAGCATTTTCGTTGCTCGTTTTTTGTGCAAATAAAAACCCAACGCTTATCAATTGCAAACACAATAATGCCATCTTTTTCATAATAGTAGTTTTAGTATTTATGTTGCTCCGCCGTTCGTGTCTCCCATAACTGTTTGGAAGGTTTAATCTTACCACCAAATATGATAGATACACGGATGACACGGGATGCGGCGGATAAAAACGGATTTTATACTTGCTTCGCAAGTATTTTGAAAGACTAACATTATTTTATTCCGTTCTCATCCCTGTCTGAATGGCATCAGCCGGGCAGGCGTTCAATCATCCCTGTATCTATCGTCGTGGTTAATCCGCCGCCGTGGTTCGTGTCCCCACGAACTGCAAGCCGTTCATGTTTTCACTAACGGCAAGCTAAACCCTGGTTAGTGTTCACCACAAACGCTAATTACAACACCCTTCCAACCGGGTACAATAAATAGCGTTCATCATAAAACTTCGTCTTACTGTAAAACCATGTCAGTATTGCGTAAGGGTCATTTGCAAATTGCTTGTCCTGTGCCTTCTTTTCGTCAAATTCTTTTTGCAATGCAGGTGATTCTCCCAGCATTTTTGTTGCCATCGGCTCTATTACATATCCTTCAATATATTCCGTGCGTTGAAAGATGGGATTAAAAAATCCCCAGCTAAAAAAAGAATCTTTTGATTTCGGTTCCAACAGCAAAATGGCCAGATCTCCCAGGGGCTGATCTGTTGAAATGTAAACAGAACCTGCAGGGAATGATTGTTTGCGTGTTTCTGTTTTTGTCTCAGCATTTACCTGCATGCGTCCTTCAAATGGTTGCATGAGATGATTTTCATTTTCAAATTTAAAACTGCTGACGCGGTACATTTCAACATTCATTTCCTGTGCCTGTGTTGAAACCGTCATTTTTATTCCATGTAATTTTAATCTTTCAATTACTGCTTCGCAGGATGGCGGAATCCAGTAGCCTTTAGGGCGTTCAATAAAATCATAAGGCTCTGTTGACCGGTAATTGACGATCCTAATTGTTTCTGGCTTGCCCAACCATTCCACATAATCTGAATTCGTTACTGCTGACTTTCGTATTTCTGACCTGATCGCTAAAAAATTAAGGCTATCCGTAGCTGTTAGGGTCAAATTCTCTTTTGCTTCAACAACTCTTGTATCGATGTTTACTGAAGCTTTCAATTGGGGTACTCTAAATGCCATCGGGATGCTTTTGATTCTGTAAGCCCTGTCCTTTCCGGTGAGCGACCTTAAATTTTGTCCTTCATTTGCCAATAGCTTAAGTGTATTTTCAAGCAATACATATGTTCCAAGCACACGTTGTTTATATGGTTTTAAAGAATGATTTTCTACAAGTACAGAAGCCAGATGCCGAAGATCACCATAGCTATCAGAAAACCTCGGGCCACCATTAGTTGCGATATTGCCTTGTGAAAATTCTTTCCCATTGAATGCATTGATCAACGGACCCGGGATATGCCCGTTGGCAATAAGTGCTTTATCTGCATAAGGCTTAAAGGTTGTTGCCAGCCAATGCTGATTTGCAGGTGAGTATCCTTGTTCTCCCATACCTCCGAAAGTAATATCGTACTGGTAATCGGCACCGTCAGTTACATGAATATCCATGTACAAAGCAGGATCATATTCATTTATTACTTTTATCACTGATCTTATTTCCCTTGTATCCAGTTTTACATAATCCCTGTTGAGGTTTAAATTTTGTGCATTGGTTCTCCATCCCATATTCTGCGGACCGCGTTGGTTGGGCCTGTTATAGGGAGAGGAACGTTCATGTGCATCCACACTGAGGATGGGAATGAATAAAAAATTTACTTTATCGAGTAATGATTTCTTATTGCCAAAAGCAATATCACGAAGCAGCATCATGCCCGCATCCTTGCCATCTATTTCTCCCGAGTGAATACCAGCCTGCGCCAAAAAAATGGGTTTGGCAGATTTCCTTAATGCTTGGGCTGAAATAACTTTTTCTGTGGATGCGATGATCATAAATATATCCCGCCCCTCTACACTTTTACCAATAGAGATCATTGTTAATAGGGGAGAAGCATCTGCAAGTCTTTTGAACCAGCTCATCGTTTCGTCATACCCCGGTGTTGTTACATACCCCGATTTTTCTGCAGCCGTCATCCAGGGATCAGTTGATTTGGCAATGAGCGATTCACTTTTTCCATGCCACTCAATTACAGGGGGAAGAATAGACTGCCCTGATGATCTAAGCGCAAACAATATATACAGTATGCAGGTTAGCAGGCGTATTTTTTTTTGTAACATGTTTGAAGATCTTTTTACTTCTATGATATCAGGCTTCGTCATTTTTTAATTGAATTTCAGTGTTACATCTAGCATACTCATTTATACTTTTATTTTCCTCCAGCCGCATCGGCGTTCCACATTCCGCAAATTGAAACCCACTCGCCATCTTTATTTCTTTGCTGCAGATGCAGGAATAAGTTTTGATGCATTTTTTATTTAGGGGTTAAACTATGAACTCTGGTTATTCGAAACTTATTTTTTCAATAATTTGTTTATGATCGGATCTTCAAGGGCTGCTTTCGTTTTGGTAATAGAATCCATTTGTTCATTTGGAATGGTTGCTGACAAAATGTATTGTTTTACTTTCCAATCATTTCCTTCTTTCACAACAACTCCTGAGCCCCTGCAAATTTTCATCTGTGTGTTTAACAGTTCATCAAACCATGCAAGCCTGCCTGTATTATCAAAATAAATATGCCGTTCAAGAGAAGTGAAATTCCAGGCACGGCCTTTATCAAAATAAGGTTTTGAGTAAGCCATTAATCCTTGCTTGTCCCATCTTTCTGTTGCATCTGTTCCTGTGAAGATGGCATCTTCTGTATAATAACTAAAATACTTGTTGAAGTCTGCCCTTGCAGCTGCATGGTTAAATGAATCAAGCATCGCGGCAATTTGTTTTTGTTCATTGCCAGTATCCGCTGATGAAGTTTCAGTGGGTTTGTTTGGTTGTTTACATGAGCACATACAAGCGATTGCCAGGAATGCTGAGAAGCTGATAAGTTTTTTCATTGAATTTATTTGTATTAATTATTCAAAATGGTTATTTTTTTATTAGATCGGCTCTCTCTGCGCCATTTAAAAGTGTTGCGTGTAAAAACCGGTTATTCTCATCAAACTCAAATTCTATGAATCGATCCGAACCATCTGCATAAAATAATCTCGTACCAGATTCTACTTTCAATTCTATGTCATTGGTGCCCTTCCGCTGGCGGTAAAGGGCATTGCCTTTCCTGATGATATTCACCGTGCTGTTGGGCGAGGTATAGGTACCAATAAATCTATTAAGTTGCAAGTCAGGCAATGTTATCGCCTTGGGAATGTAGGGTGTGAAGACTGGAATATCGAGCAAGATTGAAGCAAGGCCATTTGCAACGGATGAGGCATTGCTGCTACTGTTTGAAATAGCAATTGCATAGATATCGTCTGAAGGAAAATATCCCAGGTAGGAATTAAAGCCAGGAATGCCACCGCTATGCCCGATTCGTTTGTGCCTGGCAAGGCTGTCTATCGTCAGGCCATAACCATAATTATTTTTATAAGGCGTTGTCATTTTTGATACCGAGGCGGCTGAAATCACCTGGTTTTCCATCAATGCCTTCATCCAGATTTGAAGGTCATGAACGGTTGAAACCATTGCACCTGCACTAAAAGGGCCTTCCATGGAAATAAACATCGCATTCTTCCAGTTGTTGCCATCTTTATCATATCCTTTTGCACGGTATTGAAGAATGGAATCTATGCGATCAACCATTGTATTTTTTAAACCTGCCTTATGAATTACATTTTTCAAAAGGTAATCACTATAACTGCTCCCCGAAACTTTTTCAATGATATATCCCAGTAGAAAATAACCTGAATTGGAATAGTTCCATTGTGTACCCGGAGGAAAATCATAAGGCTCACGTTTAAATAAAGCGATCATCGAATCCGGTTCCAAAGCCAGTGCAGCTTTTGGCCAAAATGCGGGCATCTCTGTATAACCTTTTATACCTGAAGTGTGGGTTAATAACATATGAATGCTTACACTATCCCCTTTAGGATAATCACTGATGTATTTGCTAAGTTTATCAGCCAGTGATAATTTACCCTGCTCTGCCAGTTGCATGATACAAGCAGCTGTAAATTGTTTGGTGATAGAACCAATCCGGTATTTGGTTTCAATGGTATTTGGAATATTCCATTCACGGTCTGCAAGCCCGAAACCTTTTTCATAAATGACTTTACCTTTTTGCATCAGAAATACACTGCCACTAAATTCTCTTACGTTCACATGTGCGCTCATAAAATTATCCATCAACTGCGGATAATTCTTTTGTGCGACCAGCGCAAGTGGCGAAAATAAAATTGCGAGCAAGAGTCTTTTCATACCTATAATTTAAAAGCTTGTGTACAAAGATTTCTGATCGTGAAAATTATAATTACATTTCATACAGATCATTGTTTTGGTACTCGTTAGAAAAAGGCAGTTTGCGAATCGGTTCTGGAAGCATGAATCGCTTCTTATCCTGCACCCTGCCATTGTTTGCCATAGCGTCCACGATTTACCGGTAGATTAACTGTTGGCTAATGGTTCCAATATAAGCTTATATGTTGAATTTGCAGTATACATTTCCAGCGCATCCAGGGTATTTACAGAAACTATTTTGCCACTCATTCGCTGATTTTACCATGGGCTGTAAAATCAAGAAAGTAGTGGCAAGTTTTTATCATTGACTTCTTTACATTCCTGCTGTTCCTCCAGCTGCTGCATTAATCCATCGTTTGTATGATCCTTTCCCGGGTAAGAACTTTTAAAGGTTGCAGTTATAAGATGGTACCTATAACAGCAACCTTCAAAAGTTTAAAATTTCTTTTATAAAGCAACAAGTACGCTTTTGGAGATTTTCCAATGGCCTTTTTCTTTTATTACTGTATTTGTATAGCCACCCATTCTATCAATTTTCTCTCCCTTTAAAGAAGTACCAGTTACATGAAAGGTTCCTGAAATAACTGTGACACCTTCATTCTCTGTTACTTTATCAAGCTTGATCACGATCGTAACACTGTTATTTTTAAAATAATCCGCAAAACTGGCACCGATAGCCTTATTACCCTCTACAGTCTTGCCCTCCATCGTGGTACGGGTAGCATCTTTTGTGTACATTGCTGTTAATGCTTTATCATCTTTGTTGTTATAGGCAGTCTCAAATCCTTTTACAAATGCGGTTAATTCTTTGTTTGCATCCTGTGCACTTAGTGGATTAATAAATGCCGAAATGGCTATTACCGTTAGCAAACTGTATTTGATCATCTTTTTCATATTGATTGTTTTATTGGTTAAAAATGGAATAATTGTTTATTCAGCCGTACTATAAAATTCAATTTTAGGCGTTCCTTCCACACCAGCATCCTTCATTAACTTTTTCTTTTCTTCTGAATTAATGGCGGCTTTTGCTTTGGCAAGGTCTGTAATATCAAATACAACCTGTACCATGTTTGGATCATCAAGGCCACGGGCCATTAACACATCAATCATTCCTTCACTGGTTCTTTTCGCTGTACCCTCACCGTCATATACTTTAACCCAGGCATCAAAATCTTTTACTTTATGCGTTACCATAACCCATTTTTTTTCATTTGCTTCAGCATTGAATTTGATTACATGCCAGAATTGCACTTCAGGTTTTGAATTGACCCCTGCTTTATCCATCACTTCTTTTAATCTCGGCGCTGCTGCAAATTCTTTTGCCTTTTTTACATCGGATATTTCCATGGCCATGAATATTTTATTGGCATTATCCATTGCCCTGCCTACTACAATATCTTTCATGCCGCTGGCTTTCCGCTCTGTTGAATCATTATTAAATGTTGGCCTCCATTTGTCATAATCTTTTACAGAATGTGTAATCTCCGCTATATCAAACGGTTTAAATGCTGGTGCAGGAGTAGGAGCCATTAGCATCGTTGATGCCGAATCTGCAGGCTTCGTTGTCTCCTCAGTTGTTACCTCTTTCTTTTCTTCGCCACAGGAGAAAAGAAAACTGGCTATTACAACTGTAACTAATACTGTAAGGTAATGATTGAACTTTTTCATTTTTGTTTTTTTATTTTTAAATGATGATGTTATTTCTTTCAAGGCAGTTCATTAATCAAATAGGTTTATTGCTTTATTGAAAAAGCGATTTCTTTTTCACCTTTTTGGTTTAGGTATGTTTGCCTGAGCTTTACAGATCCGGAAGGCATTATTTCAAAATGAAGATCCCAGCTCAGGGTTTCGGGGGTGCCTGGGTATTGAAAGCTATTATCACCAACATACTCAAAGCTCACACCGTACACCTCATTCTTTTTCCAAAGAAGATTATTTTTTTTAAAGAATTCCGCTTTGTCTTTAGGGTCTTTCTCATTCACATATACACCGGTTAATTTATCAAGGGATGCCGGTTCAGCATTGAGTTTTTCAGACATACCAACATTGTACATCACTTGTTTTGTGCCGTCTGCCCGTTTTTGAACTTCCAGGATTCTTCTTTTTGCAGTTTTTGCAGAAGCGGATTCATCTTTTTCAATGTGAATATCGCCGGTAAAATAAAGCTGGGTTACCAATGGCTGATACCCTTCAGCTGTGATCATCATATGGAAATGAGCTGGACGAAACTTTCCATTGCCAATATCATATGGAACGGGTAAAATTGTATTAAAAGAATAACTTCCTTTTCCATCAGTAAACGTAGTGCCCCGATAACGGAATTCATCCGAGGCATTATCATATTCGCCTTTGCCACTGCAATGCCACAGCTCCACTTTTGCATTTTTATACGGGGTTGTACAATCTGAATGATTTACAATTCCACTTAATTCAATCATTTCCCCGGCTTCGCCTTTTATTACGAGGTCAGTTCTAACGGGACTGTTTGGCCGATAATACGGACCCAGTATATCAGTCGTTGTTTCGCAATCACCAATATAACGTTTGCCATCAAAGCGAATAAAACCTGTTGCACTTATTGCAACGGCGCAAAAAGCTGTGTTCTTAATAAAATTTCTGCGTTGCATTTGTTTTGGTTTAATGGTTATGCTTTCTTTTAATCAAGCTGTGTTTGAACTTTGTTTTTTTGTTTACTGTGCTTTATATACCTCAAGTTCTATCTCAATCATGAACTCCGGTAATGCCAGTTCTTTTACACCAAGCCAACTGCCAGTTGGGAATTGTTTTTTGTAGATAGAATTCCGGTAAGCAGATTGCTTCAGGAACTCAGGCATATTCGTAGTGAAAATATTCTCAACAATAACATCGTCGAACGTACATCCAAAATGTTTCAGGATCTTATCCAGGTCGGAGTAGCAATTCTTCATCTGCTGTTGCAGATCTCCCTTTGCTGTTGGCAACCCATTATCATCCATACTCACGGCACCGGAAATCTTTATATCATTTCCAATTTTAACCGCATGGGAATAACCATAAGCTTTCTCAGTCTCGGGGCGTAACAAAAAATATTCGGGTTTTTCGGTGACGGGTTTTGCTAATGTTTCAGTTGGGGCACTGGCCTTCGCCGTTTCATTACTGTCGCATGAAAGCACTTGAAGTAAACAAAGAGAAAGACTTGCTGTTAGTATGGTCCGGGTCATCGTATGTATTTTTTTAAAAATTATTTTTATAAATGATTATGCTGCGGGTGCGGTCAATAATTGATTTGTGCTGTCTTTGTTGTCCAAATCATGAATTCTTTCTACCTGTTCATTCACATGTATGAATTGGATGATCAGCAATGCAATTGCGAAGACAACGGCAAATGCGAAAAGCGTGTATTCCCAGCTGAATTGTTGTTTTGCAGGGCCAATCATTTTTGCACCTACGATCCTGCCCATATTGCCAACGGTCATGTATAACGTAAATTGGGTTGCTGAAACTTTTTTCCAGCAACATTGCATCGCTGTCGCAAAAAGGCCAATGCAGGTAAAAACATATAGTATTTGATAGAGGATCATAAAACCACTAATAAACCAGGTATTGATCCAATACATTTTTAAAAAAGCCAATGAACTTGTTAAGAAAATCAGCAGCAAAAAATATATATTCAACATGGTTTTCTTTCCAAATTTATCGATGAGGATTCCCCCGATCATCATACCGCTTATTCCTCCAACCAGGCTGGCAGTAGCATAAAACTGGGAATAAGCTTTGTCTGTCCAGCCGAGTGCCTGCACGGTAAAAATAGGGATCAGTGTATCGAGATAGTTGCAGGCACCCATTGCTAAAAATAACAGCAGTGCAAGCAACAAACTATTGTGTAAACTAAATGCACTGAACAACGATTTGAAAATTACGCTCCATTTTGTCAATTGAAGTTTTTTTGCTTCTGGAGCTGCTGTGCCTGAAGTCCATGGCAGTAATTTTTCCCCGGGGCGTTCCCTTAAACAAAGCGGCACAAACATGATCAGGCAAACGGCAACGGATAGCATCAGTATGGCGGTAGAAAATCCAAATCGATGAAGCAGCCATGTGCCAGTGGCAAGTGATGCTGACGTGCCCATAATTTTTGCTCCCCACATAAGACCGTTTGCCCTTGCCTGTTGGTTTATTGGAATTATATCAATGGCCATTCCATCTGTAGCAACGTCCTGGAACGCACCAAAGAACCCAACCGAAAATCCCGCCGCCATAAAGAGCCCGAGATTATTCAGCGGATCGGGCACAAAGGCCATGGCAATAAAACTTGCCATCAGTCCCAATTGACCAAAGATCACCCAGGGCCTTTTGCGTCCCATTGGCAAATAACTAAACCTGTCCATCATTGGGGCAACCACAATTTTAAAACTCCATGGAAGCCCAACGGCAGCAACAAAACTGCCTATCTCGCCCGGTGTTTTGCCATTCATCGCCATCCATGCCGGAATTCCAAAAAAAGCCATGCCTTCCGGGATTCCTTGCGCAATGTAGAGAGCGATGAAATTGAAGTAACGTAAGAAAGTATTTTCGGTGAGTGCAGGTAGCGTATTGCTTTTTGTAATTGGAATAGTGATAGTTGAACTCATCTCATTTGTTTTGGCAGTTGTATCAGAAGTCAATTCCTAAACCTCCTGGTCAAAGATCAAAAGACTTCTTTCTGGTGGCCTATAGATTTCCGCCAGCTTTTTGTACAATCCTGCCAAAGAATAGGACAAATTGTTCATGAGGAGGATTTATTCGCCGTTTTTTATTAAATCAGCGATATTGTTCTCATATATATATGCGTGAATATTTTTTCAGTTTATATTTATAGCGCTGTGAACAGAACCAAACTAACCATAATCATTCTGTGTTGCCTTTTCATTATTCTGAGGGGTACGATATTATGCGCCCAGTCACAAAAAGGCTATGAGTCGATATCAATTGCCCAGGGATTATCGCAGGGAATGGTCTTCGATATTCTACAGGACCAGGATGGTTTTATCTGGGTGGCAACCAAAAACGGGTTGAACAGGTATGATGGATACGACTTCAAGGTTTTTACCAACGATCCCTACAATAACCATACACTTAGCAGCAATACGATCATAAAACTTTTTGAAGATTCAAAAAGAAGGATTTGGGCAGGCACAGAAAATGGAGGTGTGAATATCTATGATAAAAAAAGCGGGAAATTTTACCGCATGGCAAACAATCCCTCTGATGCAAATACCATTTCCGGTAACAGGATACGAACCATAGCAGAAATGCCGGATGGTAGAATATTGTTGGGAGCTGATGGGGATGGACTGAACATTGTTGAAATTACCAATGATTTTTTTGAAAAAGAATCAGCGCCAGTTATTAAACGGCTCAGTTTGCCTGCTAATGAACAGGTTTATGGAATGGGAACAGACAAGAACGGGGTTATATGGGTGGGAGGAATGGCCGGTTCTGTTTATAGACTTGATCCATTGAACAACAATTTTATAGAATTGGCTAACGGGAAGCTTTTTAATAGTGGTTACCTTAAACGGGATGGCAGTGTTTTAATAAACGGTAACCTATTTCTTTCTGATGGAAAAGATGTATATCCATTATTCGATACAAAACGGATATTACCCGGCAATATTATTCTGAATCCAAAAAAAGAGCTTTGGGAGAATTACCATAGAGATGCCGACCATTACGACATTAGTAAATGGGAGCCTGGCAATATAATAAAATGGAATGTGCCCCTGCCTGCCACAAAAATTGATTATCCTTTTATGATTGACCGTTCGGGTGTATTATGGACAGGTTCATTGGGATATGGTTTGCGCAAATACAACACATCCAGTAGTAAATTTAATGCAATTTTAGAGGGTCAAAGTGTGCGTTGGATCGTTCCCGTTAGTAACGACGATATTTTTTTGGGCGACTTTGGATTTGCATGGTACAGGTTGAAAAATGATTCTATACATAATAATCCGTTCAGCAAAATTCCTTCAGTTACCGAAATAGATAATTTCATTATTTCAAAAACAGGCGATTATTGGATTAAAAGTGACAACACAGGATATTTCCGCTACAATCCTGTATCCGGTAAACTAACGGGATATTCTGATACAAATTATCACGAGGTAAAAGGTAATAAACAGCCAATACTGGAAGACAAAAAGGGTAATATATGGTTTCCTGCAATGGGGGGAAAACTTATTCGTATTAATCCTGTCAGCAATAAAATTGATAGCTTTAATATAAACACTGATGCTTCAAGAGTGCCATTTCTAAAAGCAGCATGTACAGCATTATATCAAGATAATGAAAACACATTATGGATCGGCACTTCCGAAGGTTTTGCAAAACTTGTATTCAGGAACATAGAAGATTCACGGCCGCTGGTGAAATGGTTTTATAATAATATCAACAATCGAAATTCGTTGGGTTATAATAGTATTTCCTGTTTTGCAAACGATCCTGCAGAACCGGATAAATATTTATGGATATGCACAAAAGGAGGCGGCTTAAACAGGATGAATAAACTTAGCGGCGATTTTTTGCAGCTTACCATAACTGACGGGTTGCCTGACAATGTGGTTTACGGAATACTGCCTGATGATGCGGGTAATTTATGGGGAAGTACCAACCGCGGTATTTTTTGTTTGTCAGCAATCAAAGAAAAGGATACTACCCGCTGGGTGTTCAGAAATTTCACAAAAGCTTATGGACTGCAGGACGACGAATTTAACACCGGCGCTTACACGAAATTGCCCAATGGGAACCTTGCGTTTGGCGGCGTGAATGGAATGAATATTTTTGATCCGAGGGAGATTCTGGCAAGCAGCTTTTTACCAAATGTATTTATCACCAATATCATGGTAAATAATTCGCGGGTAACGGCCGATGATAAGACAGGTATACTGCAAGGCAATGTCGAAGAAACTAAAAACATAACACTTAGTTATTTGCAGGATATACTTACGCTGGAATTTTCATCACTTGATTTTACCGCACCAAATCAAAACAAGTATCGTTACCAGTTAGAAGGGGCTGATAAAGACTGGATCGAATCCGGATCAAGGCGCACTGCTACCTACCTACATTTACCTTCAGGCAGTTATACGTTTAAAGTTCAGGGTTCCAACAGCCAGGGAATATGGAGCAATAAGATCGCTGCACTTCATATTAAGGTGTTACCTCCCTGGTGGAGAAGCTGGTGGGCATACGCCTGTTATGCATTGATACTTGCATTTTGCATCAGGGCTTATTTTAAATTCAGTGTGAACAGGGCTAAATTGAAATCACAATTAACCTTTGAACAGGTAGAGGCAAAACGCATGAAAGAGATCGATGGTTTAAAAACACAGCTTTATACTAACATCACGCATGAATTTCGTACACCGCTCACCGTTATACTTGGCATGGCAAACCAGGTTGTCAATAACCCAAAAGAGCATTTGAACAATGGTATGAATATGATCATCCGAAACGGAGAAAGCCTGTTAAAGCTGGTTAATGAAATGCTAGACCTGTCAAAACTGGAAACAGGGAAGATGACATTGAAACTGGTGCAGGGCGATATCATCAGTTTCCTGAGATACATTGTTGAGTCATTTAATTCACTGGCAGAAAGCCAGCAAAAGCAGCTGCATTTTCTTTCTCAAATTGATACGCTTGTAACTCCTTACGATCCTGAAAAAATGCGCCAGATCATTGCAAACCTGCTTTCCAATGCATTGAAGTTTACACCCGAGAAAGGCAATATTTATATTTCTATCAGTGAGGAGAAACAAACAAATCTAACAACAACGTCGCTGGTTATCAAAGTAAAAGATACCGGCATTGGTATCCCTGAAGGCCAGTTGCAAAATATCTTTGATCGTTTTTACCAGCTGGACAACAGCCATACAAGAAAGATGGAAGGCACCGGTATTGGATTGGCACTAACCAAAGAACTCGTGAAACTAATGGAAGGTGAGATAACGGTAAAAAGCCCGCCAACAGGGGCAAATAAAGGAAGTGAATTTACTGTATCTATACCTGTGAAGAAAATCATGATCGCAGAAGAAGACCTGGATTATACCAGCTTGAAGGATATGCCTCAGCAAAAAATAACCAACAACATTGAACACAGAGTTGAAATGCTGGCCGAACCGGCGTCGAACGGGAAATCCCTGATCTTATTGGTGGAAGACAATGCAGATGTTGTTGCATACACCGCATCCTGCCTGCCTGATTACCGCCTGGCAGTTGGTAAAGATGGCAGAGAAGGTTTTGAAATTGCTACTGATATCATTCCCGATCTCATCATAACAGATATAATGATGCCTTTTGTTGATGGCTTTGAAATGTGCCGCAGGTTGCGCAAAGATGAACGCACAAGCCATATTCCAATCATTATGCTGACTGCCAAGGCTGATATTGAAAGCAGGATCGAAGGATTGGAACAGGGTGCTGATGCCTACCTGCAAAAACCTTTTCATAAAGATGAACTGTTGGTGCGCATTAAAAAACTGCTTGAGCTTAGGAAGAGCCTTCAGCAATATTACATTAAACGATCAGGCCTTGCCGTTATGAATACAGGGATTATTGCCACGGCAGCTGATGAACTTGTACCAGCATCAAATGTTGCCGAAGATGAATTTGTGAAAAAGATCAGGTCGGCAGTTGAAGAACATTTAACTGATGTTGATTTTTCCGTGGAGCAGTTGTGCAAGTATGTATTCATGAGCCATTCGCAACTCCACAGAAAACTTGATGCTCTTACAGGATATTCTCCCAATAAGTTCATTCGTGTCATTCGCCTGAACCGGGCAAAAGAACTGCTCAGGAATTCTTCTGACAGTATCGCTTCTATCGCACTCGATTGTGGCTACAATGACCCGGGATATTTCGCCCGGGTGTTCAAACAGGAATACAATGTAACCCCACTGGAATGGAGAGGAAAAAATCATTGATCAATATGCCTTCAGAACCCCACTTAGATATTGTCAATTGAGATATTGTTTTACAGGCGTTTGGCTTTTTTGTATACAGTTCTTCAAACCTGTCATTTTATCATAAACAGCATCTAATGGTAACAGGTAGTCTTTATCCCTCATTTATTTTTAAAAATAGCTCAGCCACCATTTTTCCTTATGAGTGGCTTTGTATTTATCATACCATTTACACAACGGATATAGCACCACGATCAGGCATATCCATATCAAATAGACGATGCCCAGCCCAAATCCTTCACCAGGAAAAATAAACAGGAAGGGAAGGTTTTTCATCGAGTTGATCGCTTCCTGTACAGTATGCTCGCCTTTTATAAAGAAAACGATGGCGCCCGCTGTATGGATAAAATAGAAATGAAGTATATAATAAAAAAATGCAGTGCGCCCATAAACTGCCATGATATTTGTAAACCTGTTCTTGATATCTTCTATAAAGGCAAGTGTCAATAATGCAGGGCCAATTGTAATGGATAAATATAATAATGATGGAGGATACTTGGTTAGTTTCATAAATGATAAGAAAGTATATAGGCTGTCATTTTGCTTTGACCATGGTGCCGGGTCGCCATAAATATTTATGAAACGGACAAGAATAAAAAGGAAGATCAATCCCAATCCGGTTCTTATCAATATTTTTTTGCGTTGTGCTGCGGAAAATCTTTCAGTGAATAGAATCCCCGCACAATAGCCTACCATCATCAAACCTGTCCATGCCATAAATGGATAGATCATCATGAAATACCGTCCGGGTGACCATTGGTAGAGTGCAAAAAATCCATGATGAAAAAGATCCCACCAGAAACCTGCTTTAAAACCCGGTGCAGATTCCGGAATGTCCAATAGATTATGGCCAAATACAATCAACAATCCGATGACTAAAATAATACGGTAGGGAAGGTGGATCAATAAACCCAGTATAACCATGCTGATGCCAATGGCCCAGATAACCTGCATAATAAAAATATGGTAAAGGGGATCAAAAGTCCATGCCAGTGAAATGATTGCCCATTCCATAAAGATCAGCCATAAACCACGCTTGATCAAAAACAGGCTTAACTGTTTTTTTGTTTTACGCAAACTTTGCAAATAAATAGAAACGCCGGAAAGAAATACAAATACAGGCGCACAAAAATGCGTAACCCACCTGGTAAAATATAATACAGGATAAGTAGTGGCCAGGTTCAATGGGTCATCAAGATTTGCAGGTGCATGAAAAAAATCACGCACATGGTCCAGCGCCATGATCAGCATCACAATGCCACGCAAAATATCAATAGATTCAAACCTGCTTTTGTTAAATGTCAATTGCTTTTCCATCTTAATAATTTTATTAACAGCGCTATTCTTAAAGAACGTTATGAGCTCAAACTTTCGATTCCCAATTGCCGATTCCCGATTCCCTTCCTCACAAATAACTCAGCCACCATTTCTCTTTATGATTTATTTTATACCGGTCGTACCATTTGCATAAAGGATACATGATGATCACGAGCAATATCCAGATAACATAAACAAGCCATAAGGTAAATCCTTCTCCGGGTATGGCAAATTTGAATGGTAGCCCTGGTAAACCTTTCATTCCCACTGCCACACTGTGGCCGCGAAACAAATACACAATGATCTGTGAAACGTGAAGAATAGAAAAATGAACTACAAAATAAAAAAGAGGAACCCTGCCATATACACTGATGAACTTTGCAGGTTTGCCTGAAGTATTTTTTATCAATGCCAGGAATATCATCAAAGGTCCAATGCTGGCACATAGAAAAAGCATTGAAGGAGGATATTTCTGTACATTCATAAAAGAGAAAAAAGTTGCCATCGAATTTTTTTGCGTGCTCCAGGGAATTGGATCACCGTAGGTATTTAAAAAACGTAGAATTACAAATAAGATAATTGCAGCGGTTCCAATTCCCAATAATATTTTATTGCGGCGATCTGCTTCAACATCCGTGAATAATTTGCCGCAACAATAACCCAGCAATGTTAAACCTGCCCAGGACAGAAAAGGATAGAAAATAAAAAGATTATGATCACCCCATAATGGAACCATGCCTGGTTGATGCAAAAGCTTCCACCAAACAGGAAGATTGCCCATACGTGTTTTCTCTGCGAAGTCTAGTAAATTATGCCCAAAAAATATGACTAAACCGATCGGCAATATAATGGCAAACGGAAGTCTTATCAATAATCCGAGTATTACAAGGCCGGCGCCGATTGACCAGAGTGTTTCAAGTATAAACAGATCAAAATGAATATCGGCAGTTAATACCAGCGTCATGATCGTCAGGTCAAATACGATCAGCCATAGGCCACGTTTGACCAGGAAGATCCCCAGTTCGCCCTTTGTTTTCCTTCGCCCCTGCAGCCACGCAGAAAGGCCCGCTAAGAAAACAAATGCTGGTGCGCAGAAATGCGTGATCCATCTTGTGAAATATAAAATGGGATAAGAAGTTTCGGGATCCAGTGGGTTTCCTGTGAGCCCGTCCTTATGAAAAAAGTCACGGGTATGGTCCAGCGCCATGATGATCATAATCAGTCCGCGTAAAAGATCGATCGATTCAATACGCTTTGAACCAGTAGTTAGTGATGGTTGCATATACCTGGATAGACGATGGAATAACAATGCTTAAGTTAAGAATAATAATGAACACAGAAAATAAATGAGAATAGCCAACTGCCCTTCCTTCTTATTATGGTTTGAAAATTACTACCTCCGTCGCCCAGGGAACAGAGGTCCGACACAGAAAATTTCCTTACATTTAACACATTGGCATGAATTTTAATACTTGTCAATATGCTTCACTCCTGGCCGCACCAAGTTTTTTCAGCATTAAAAAAGAAAATATGAAAAAAAATATTGCCCAACTTGCTTTGCTCAGCTTACTTACATTCACCATTTTAGCTTCCTGTACTAAATCCGACATGAAGGATCAGTTAACAACAACTCAGTCTGAAAGCATTCTTGATGAAGATGATGCAGCGAAACATAACAACTGTGGTTGTCATTGCCCATCTTCAGTTGCAACGGCCTCAAGTATTAGCTACTCAATTGGTTTCGCCAATTATCCGAATGTCGCTATTATGACAAGTGTGTTCTATAAAAATCCAGGGCCACAGGGAACATTAAGGATGGTATTAAGGAATGTAAATAACGTAATTGATTCTGTGGTGATTGTTCCCGCCTATCATACCAATGCAGGAGACTCAGCGCTGGCAGTAGTACAGTTCGACGTTGAGTATGCTGAACTTCCATGCAAGCTTCGTGTAAATGGAAGGCCTGCAAACCTCGACTGCAGCATCCGTTCACATAAAATCTTCGATATCTTTAACCAGGTAAGCAGGAACTAAACAGATTCATTTTTTAAATAACAAAAGAGAATGGGCAACCATTCTCTTTTTTGCTCTATACCAATAAAAACTTATAAGCTATTCGGAATAATTTCCCGATTCCCGATTCCCGCTTCCTGCTTCCCCGCTTCCCCATTCACTCTAACATCAATTCACAATTCTAAAACTGCTCGAGAAATCATTTACGGGCCCATTCGGCTGTATCCGCAACCATGCACCATCCATCATATACGAATACGTAACCGTTAGGCTATTTAATTCAGCTGAGGTAGCATCACGGTCAACCGTAGTGGTACCATAACTTTTGTAGTGCGCCCAGCAGGGATGGAAAGTAAAAGAACCAGTTTCTGAATCGGAGCCCGCAGTAAATTCAATCGTACCAGTTGCTTTTGTTGCGGCCTGTGTAAACTGCGATTCTGCCATGTAATAAAATTCAGCAGCCAGCCAGTCATCCGTAAATTTAAAAAACTTACCACTTGACCATGCATTGCCAACATGATGCCCGTCATAGGTATCTACCACTTCTGTGAATGAAACATAGCCGCTGGCCCAGTTTCCCGTTAATCCCGTTGGCGAAGCAGTATGCGGTAAATTGTTACAGGCTTCGTTTACCTGGCTGTTGTTCTCTTTTTTGCAACCTATACCAATAAACAAGGCTGCAATAACAAATGAAATCGATAAATTTTTTTTCATGACTGATTGTTTGATATTATTAAATTGTAAAAATAGCAGCAGTACCATTTTGTGAAAAGCGATACTTGCATGAATTGATTGAAAAAACTGGTAGATTGAGCAGAAGCGTTTGTCTATTTTCTTCAGAAAAGAAAGCGCAGTTTACACCAGGCTCTTTAGTATGGTTCCTTTGAAGACCGTGTTCCGCGATGCAAGAGAATTATTCCATCAACTGTATCCCTGGGTTGAAATATTGAAATCGAAAGACATCAGATACATGCAACCAGATCTGCGGTTTGATAGAAATCATTTATAGGTATGCTTATTTCCTGTTTGGATACGATTTTCTCCCGTTCGGTGTAATTCAGTTTTACAACGAGTAGGCCTGCACTACTTTTATTTCATGGCACAGCTAACAAAAAAGAAAATCCTTATTTACCTGCTGGTATTAGGAATAGGTGCAACGGCGGTCGCCTTTTACTTATACAACAAGGGCCCGTTAGATGTTCGTGGTAGTAATGGCCTGGCAGTAAAAGCAGTGGACCTGTACCACATATTTTCTACGGACAGCACTGTAGCAGGCAGTATGTATATAGATAAAATACTTGCAGTTCAGGGTATCGTTAAAGAGGTGAATCAAAAAGACAAACAACAGCAAGTGATTTTGCTTAAAACCAGCGACGACGGCGCAGCTGTTAATTGTACCATGGAAAGTCCCATCGCAAATGTTTCGCCATCCGACAAACTAATAATAAAAGGTATTTGTAGTGGAATAGGCCAGGGAGATACGGAGCTCGGAATCCCCGGCGATGTGTATCTAACAAGATGTTATTCAGAAAAAAAATAACGACTCATGAAGAAATTCTTTTTTATTTCATTGGCTTTTGCGGCACTTGTTATTGCATTTAACGCATGTACACATGATCCTGAAATATCCCTGCTTGTTCCTCCACTAACGGTAACGGATACTGTAACGGGCGGCGATCAATTATGCAGTATAGACACGGTGTATTTTCAGAATACTGTATTACCATTATTAATATCAAGTTGTGCAAAGAGCAATTGTCACGATGCCGTTTCCCACCAGGATGGCATCCAGTTAACTTCTTATCAAACGATCATGGCAACCGCAGATGTTGATCCCGGTGACCCCGCTGGAAGTAAACTGTACCGGGTATTGAATGAAACTGATCCGGATAAAGTAATGCCAAGGCCACCCTCAAGCCCGCTTACACAGGCTCAGAAAGATATTATTTACAAATGGATTTTGCAGGGTGCTAACAATAATGCCTGCAATGATTGCGATACATCTACAATCACCTGGTCCGGAGCCGTTCTACCTATGATCAATACCAACTGCCGGGGTTGTCACAATCCTTCATTTTTAAGTGCAGGGCTCGATCTTACAAATTTCGCATCGGTGCAGGCGGCAGCATTCGATGGAAGACTGATGGGAAGCATTGACCACCTGCCAGGTTTTCCACCGATGCCTAGGGGTGCTTCAAAAATGAATGATTGTAAGATTATACAGGTGAGGAAATGGATAGCAGCAGGCGCATTAAACAATTAATCCTTAACAATGATTTATCTATCAAACATAGTATTAAATAACGGTCGGGCATACCTGTTATTAGCATCACTCTTTGTACTAGCGGGTTGCTATAATGACAAAGAAGAACTATTATACCCCGGCAGCAATATACCTGCGGATTGTGCCACAGTGCCATCAAAATTTGCTGCAGATGTATATCCAATGATAACAAGCAGGTGCGCCGTTTCAGGATGCCATGATGCCACTGCGTCCGGGGGGGTAATATTACAGAATTATACACAGATCAATTCAAAGCAGGATAGGATCAATGCAAGGGTTGTGATCGAAAAATCAATGCCACCAACAGGGCCTTTATTACCTGCAGAGATCAATAAAATAAAGTGCTGGATCAATAATGGAGCTTTAAATGATTAAATCAATGAACATTCACTTTAAATTAAAAACAGGAATATGAAACAATTAACGCTGGCCTTGGCCATGATATTGATAACAACCCATTCAGTACAGGCGCAACGCTACTACACAAAAAATGGCAGTATCAGCTTTCTTTCAAAAACAGCCATGGAAGATATTAAAGCTGATAATAACCAGGTAATGAGCGTACTCAACACACAAACAGGAGAGTTGCGATTCTCATTGCTTATAAAAAGTTTTCATTTTCAAAAAGCATTGATGGAAGAACATTTCAATGAGAACTATATGGAAAGTAGTAAGTTCCCCAAAGCATCTTTTGCTGGCACCATCACGGATGCTTCCAGGATCGATTTTAATAAGGACGGAATTTATAAAGTAAATGTTGATGGAGACCTAACGATGCATGGTGTCACCAAAAAGGTCAGTTCGATTGGCACTGTCACCATTAATGCCGGGAAAATTTCTGCTGACTCCGAATTTCCAATTAAGATAGCTGACTATAATATTTCGGTTCCTAAACTGGTAAAGGACAATATTGCTGAAACCATCAACATAAAAGTGCATTGCAACTTTGATCAGAAAATGTAATTTTTTTAATTTTTTATAAGAACCAATGATGCTTCCCAAAATAATATTATCAATTTGTTTTTTCATCACAGTTAGCCTTCATGCAAAGGCGCAGGATACAACAATGAATGACCTGATGGCTCAACTGGAAAATGAGGATAAGACGTCAACCACCAACTATACTACGGCAACATTCAAAACAACCCGTTTGGTAAACGGTCATACTATTGAGAATGTTGGTAAAGGAGTACTTGATGTTAAGATATCACATCGCTTTGGCAAAGTGAATACTGGTGGATACGAATTATTTGGTTTGGATAATGCAACCATGCGAATGGGTTTTGATTACGGCGTTACAAAGTACCTGATGGTGGGCATTGGCAGAAGTACTTTCCAAAAAACATATGATGCTTTTTTAAAAATTAAATTCCTGCGGCAATCAACTGGTAAGAGAAAAATGCCCATTAGCCTCAGTTATGTTCCTACGATTGCTTTAAAAACATTAAAGGATGAAGACCCCGACCGCAAAAATTATTTTAGTTCAAGATTATTTTATACGCACCAGTTATTAATTGCAAGAAAATTTTCTGAAGGAACATCATTGCAGTTAATGCCAACCTGGTCGCATAAAAACCTGGTCAAACTGGCTTCAGAACCCAACAATCTTATTGCAATCGGGATCGGCGGAAGGCAGAAAATAACCAAACGGATAAGCCTAAATGCAGAATATTATTACCAACTACCCAATTATAAACTGTCGGGCACAACAAATTCTCTTTCAGCGGGGGTGGATATTGAAACCGGTGGCCACGTTTTCCAATTGCATTTTACAAATTCCCAGGGTATGAGTGAGCGTACTTTCATTTCTGAAACGTCAGGCCAATGGAGCAAGGGTGATATTTATTTTGGATTTAATATTTCAAGGGTGTTTACCATTGGTAAAAAGAAATAGTGATTGCAAATCGCGTGTGCCCGGCCATGCTCATTTTTAACTACCTTGTATAGTAATCATGATGCTAAAACGATATTTAATTTTAACCTTCATCATAATTTGCTTCCAATCAAACATGGTAGCAGTGACCGCTGTTTATGGAACAAAGACTGGCTATATTGGCTTCCATTCTGATGCGCCACTGGAATTAATAACAGCAAGCAGCAAACAAATGAAGGGGATACTGGATACAGAAAAAAAAACATTTGCCTTCCTGGTGAACATAAGTTCCTTCTCTGGTTTTAATAACCCGCTTCAAAAAGAACATTTTAATGAAAACTATCTTGAGACTGAGCAGTTTCCCAATGCTTCATTCAGCGGCAAGATCATTGAGGATATAGATTTTTCTCAAGACGGAAATTATACCATCAGGGCAAAAGGAAATATGCTGATACATGGTGTTACGCAGGAAAGAATAATTAAAAGCGACCTGGTTGTTAAAAAAGGTACCATCAGTATCCATTCAGCGTTTACCATATTACTGGCCGATTATAATATTGCCATTCCAAAAATTGTACATGAAAAACTTGCATCGGAAATCAAAGTGGAAGTAAAAGCAGATCTCACACTACAATGAGAAATTTTATTCAACTTTCTTTCTTATTAACAGGCCTGTTAATTTTTTCAAATACAATTGCACAGCCACCCGGATATAAAAATTTTAAATTAGAAAAAGACAACAGGCAGGTTAAAATAAATGTGCTGCACAAAAATAATGCAGGATATATCCTGGCAGGCACGGACGAAGGCCTTTATAAATTTGACGGAGAAAGATACCTGGAAATAAATTTTGATAATATTCATTATCATGATACAGTAACATCGATATATAGCTCCAATAAAGGAAAATGCTGGGTAGGTTTTAAGAGTGGTAGAATTGCGAATATTAAAAATAACAAACTCGTCTACTTTGACCCTGAAGAGGGGACGGCTAAAAAAAGGATCACAGCATTTATACAAGACAAAGAGGATAACACCTGGTTTTCCACTGCTGGAGAAGGTATTTATGTCTTTACAGGCAAGCAGCTTTATCTTTTCAATGCTGCCGATGGGCTTCATGATGAAAACGTAAGTAGCCTGATGTTGACGGCTAATGGTGATGTACTCGCGGGAACGGATGGGGGCATTTACATTTGCCATTTTGATAAAGGCAAAAAACGAGTCGCACTTATCGGTCCGCGGCAGGGACTTCCTGATTATATTGTTACCTCTATCATTGATGCGGGAAAAGATATTTTTTGGGTAGGTTTACAGGACAAAGGGTTTTGCCTGTATGATCATTCAAACAATAAAATCTCAATACCGTCAGCTGTAACCAATTGGAAACTGGGACAGGTAAACGCCTTATTACAGGCTCAACAGGCACTTTGGATCGCTACCCAGGATTCAGGTTTGTATAAATACATCCCGGCAGTTAATAAACTTGAAAAAGTACATGACGTAAATTTGGATAAAACTATTACAGGACTATTGGAAGATAACCAGGGAAATATCTGGATAACTTCCTTTAACTATGGTTTGTTGAAAACGCCTGGCGAATCAATGAAACTGTTACAAATTCCGAGTCAACCGCTTTTTGAGCATATCCATGTGCTGCTTTCTGATCGAAAAGGAAACATATGGTTGAACAATGAATGGAACGATCTTCTCAGGATCGATCAAAGCAGTGGTACTGCAATTGAAAAAAAGATACACATTGATGGCCTGCATGAAAGAACTGATATTACTTCTCTCTACGAGGATAAGTATGGAAATATCTGGATAGGAACCATGGGTAAAGGAGTTTTTATTTTAAACCCATCCGATTTTAAGCACAGGTTGTTGAAAGAGGCCGGTACCCATACTGATGCAAGTATCCTATCGATAAATGGAAATGGCAACAACATTTTTATCAGTAGCCTGCAGGGTTCCATGCGGGTGGACCTGGGTCCCGAAAACAAGGATATCAATAACCCATATGATGTTAAAGATTATGACAACAAAAGTACAGGCACAGATTATATCTATAGTATTTTTCCAGACAGCAAAGGCCGTGTGTGGTTTGCTACAGATGGAGCAGGATTAACAAAACTGGAGAACAACAGGTTTACTTATTATAATAACAAGGAACAAATAAAGGATGACCGGATCTATTCTGTCACAGAAGATAATAATGGAAATATATGGTTTAGCACTGCCAGTGCAGGCATTTATCAATTTGATGGAAAAACATTTAAAAATTATTCGATCAGTGAAGGATTGAGTAATTTAAAAATATCGGTACTGAAAAAAGACAGGGCAGGAAATATCATTATAGTAAATAAAAAAGGGCTTGATATTTTAGATCCTGTTTCCGGCAATATTTCATACCTCGGCGGCAACCAGGGTGTGTCAATGATAAATGCAGAAGATATTGGCGCCGTTACAACCGATACTTCAGGGAATGTTATGGTTAGCACGATGAAAGGCATACTAACATATTCGTTGCCGCCAAACAGTGTGCAAAAACCAAAGGCCCTGATTGAGTCTGTCCAGTTATTTTTAAAAAATCTTGGAGATGACGCATCAACCGTTTTTAGCCATGATGAAAATAATTTTACTTTTAATTACACCGGCCTGTATTATTCTGCGCCGGACAAAGTTTACTATAAATATAAATTAGAAGGACTTGATACTGGCTGGGTGATTACAACAGACAGGAGTAAAAACTTTCCAAAACTCGAACCTGGAAAATATACATTTCACATTCAGGCATCACTCAATAAAAACTTTCATAATGCAGATGAGGCGTCTTATTCATTCTTAATTAAACAGGCCTTTTATACTACCTGGTGGTTTTACCTGGGCTGTGTTTTGTTGCTGGTTGCTATTGTTTATTTATATGTAAAAAGGCGGGAAGCAAGTCTTAAAAATATTGAAAGAATGCGCCAGGAAAAAATACAGTTCCAGTTTGAAGTATTGCGCAACCAGGTAAATCCTCACTTTTTGTTTAATAGCTTCAATACTCTCATATCAACCATCGAGGAAGAGCCAAAAATTGCGGTCGAATATGCAACACAGCTTTCTGATTTTTTCAGAAATATTGTAACGCAGCGTGATAAGGACACCATATCACTCAAGGAAGAAATCGGATTGTTGCGTTCCTATTCATTTCTTCAACAAAAAAGATATGGGAACAGTTTGCAGGTAAATATTGAACTCAGCCAGGAGCAGAAAGAGGAATATAATATTCCACCATTGACATTACAGTTACTCATGGAAAATGCCATCAAACACAATGCTGTTTCAAAAGAAACCATCTTAACGATCACAGTAAGGGTAAGTGAAAGCTGCCTTGAAATTAAAAACAATATCAATCCGAAGATCAGCAGAGCCGAAGGTGCCGGAATGGGTTTGCAGAATATCATCAGTCGCTATAATTTACTAACCAACAAAGCTGTAAGAGTGATCAATGATGGAAAATATTTTACGGTATTTCTTCCACTATTAAAATAATGAACATGCTAAACGTTTTGATCCTTGAAGATGAAGAGCCGGCCGCAAAAAGGTTATGGAAGATGATCCTTGAAATCGAACCTGCAACTGTATTGCTTGAATCTATTGTAAGTGTTTCTTCTGCAATAAAATGGCTGCGAAACAATGAGTCCCCGGATCTCATATTTTCAGATATTCAATTATCTGACGGTTTGAGTTTTGAAGTTTTTAAAGAGATAAAACAAACATGCCCTGTAATTTTTGTAACTGCGTTTGATCAATATGCTATTGAGGCATTTAAAATAAACAGTATTGATTACCTCTTAAAACCAATAAAGAAAGAAGAATTACAGGTAGCCATTGATAAATTCAAAAAATTAACTGCAACGGCTAGCCGTGATTTTGACATAAACAAATTACTTGAAGCATATCATAACCGAAGTGAATCGTGGAAATCAAGATTTGTTGTGAAGTATGGCGACCATATTAAAACAATAAAAACAGATGATATTGCTTATTTCTATACAGAGGACAAAGTGAATTTTATTATTACTCATGAGGGTCGGCGCTTTACCATTGATTTTAATCTGGACACACTGGAAACCATGCTCGATCCGCTGGTTTTCTTCCGTATAAACCGGCAATTTATCATTTCTATCAATTCAATCGGAGAAATGCTTTCTTATTCCAAAAGCAGGGTACTAATAAAATTAATTCCTGTTACAAAACATGAAACGATCGTTAGTACAGAAAGGTCAGCAGATTTTAAAACCTGGTTGGGAGGTCATTGATTCAAGATTTTGAAAGACATAAAGCTGCTTCTTTTTACAAATCGGACCGGAATGGTTTACTTACTTCCTACTGAAAGTACATTTATCAAAATAAAAAAGTGAACGATCTCTCGTCCTCTTTACTTTCTTATTCCTAATTTAAAATTTCTTATTCCTTATTTCACAATAGGATTGAAAGCGAGTAATTCCTACATACTTTTCACTAATATCATGAACCTTGGTAGTTAGCATTTATCAAAATAGAAAAGAGAACGATCTCTCGTCCTCTTTACTTTCTTATTCCTTATTTCACAATAGGATTGAAAGCCGGCAATTCCTACATACTTTTCACTGATATCATGAACCTTGGTAGTTAGCATTTATCAAAATAAAAAAGAGAACGATCTCTCGTCCTCTTTAGTTTCTTATTCCTTATTTGAAATTTCTTATTCCTTATTTCACAATACCCATCTTCGCTTCAATACTCAATGTAGCATGCGGTACGGCCCTTAATCTTGCTTTGTCAATCAACTTTCCTGTTACACGGCAAATGCCATAAGTTTT
>JBDSBG010000096.1:0-32912 GCA_039921685.1 Ferruginibacter sp. | reverse complement strand
AACAAACTATCAAACCAACACTGACAAAAATTACTCGGAACCCCTTTAGCACGTTCTTCATTCCCCTTCCCTTCGGGAAGGGGCCAGGGGTGGGGCCATTGAAAAAACAAACTATCAAACCACCAGTGACAAAAACTATTCAGAACCCCTTTAGAAAGTTGATCATCCCCCTTCCCTTCGGGAAGGGGCCAGGGGATGGGCCGATTCCCCTTCCCTTCGAGAAGGGGTTAGGGGATGGGCCTGGGGAGGGGTTAGGGGTGGGGCCCATTTCTAACCTCCTTTGAATTCACTTACTAACCCAATTCACCATGGAACCCCCGCAACAAATTAAAGAAATCAAAAGTCCTTTCAACTACTCCCAAATCTGGAACTTCCTCCACGACAAAGGCATTGAGTTGTACGGAAAAAAGTTTCGCTTGTACGAAGAAGATGTTGAGATCATCCTGAAATTAATTGCGTGGTTCACCAAAGACACAGAAATGGCTCATAAAAGGCAGATCGATCTTGAGAAAGGTATTTTACTTGTCGGGCCCGTTGGATGCGGTAAAACGACCCTAATGAACATATGCCGCTTCCTTCTATCTGCAGAAAAGCGCCACAGCATAAAATCCTGCCGGGATGTTTCGTTTGAATTCATGAAAGATGGCCACGACATCTTTCATCGATACACCAAAGGATCCTTTCACCAGGAGAAGTTCGAACCAAAGGTTTATTGTTTTGATGATCTAGGCCTGGAAAGTAATATGAACTTTTTCGGCAATCAATGTTCAGTCATGGCGGAGATCCTGTTATCGCGGTACGATCTATTTCATTCATTCGGAATGATCACCCACATAACGACTAACCTTAACAGCACGGAAATAGAAGAACGATACGGTCAACGAGTCCGAAGTCGCTGTCGGGAATTATTCAACCTCATCGCTTATCCATCCAACACCCCCGATAAAAGAAAATAGCAACAAACTCAACTAACACCAAACAATAAACCCCAAACATTAACGCATGATCACGATCAATTTATCCGAATTCAAAGACCACAATTTCAAAGATGTTTACAAATTCGTCATGCTGCAAACGCAAAATGAATTCGAAATTATTATTCCTAAAACTTACAATCCGATTGATGACGAAAGCTTTATTATTTTCTGGGAATACCATATCATGGCGTACGCCGGGCAAAAATTGTTTGAAATATCTTCAGAGTTTTCCTACAACGTTCCAGATGCAGGATCAAAACAACCATTCAAGTTTATAGTTACAATAAATAACTTAGAGAAGTTTGCTGATCTTCTGTATGAATTGACTCTTGTACTTCAGGAAGATGATCTAACAGGTACAACAACCAAATTTCAACTCGCTGCTTCAAACTTTTTCAATGATGCATATGATAATGAAGTTGAATCTGTTACTTGGGGATTATTAACAATGGCTAACTCATTTCTTTCTGAATAAATTAAAATCATGTTCTCATAATGACCGAAAAATAGTAGGGGAACTTGCGTAACATTTTCTGGCTCATTAGCGGTTGGTTTATGATCTTTTTTTGCCTATGACTGCTTTGGCAATTGCCCCTTCAGTCCTATTTCATTATCCATCAACTAATGTAATACTGGACGAAAGCGTCTGGAATACTACACTCCACTAATTTTTACTTCAAGTTTACTTTTGAAATCTTCTCCTGTCAACAACACTTTAATAACATTGTTTTTTTCAGAAATCTTAATGCTTGCTGAATTACCTCTGCCAACCTCAACATTATTAACAAACCACTTAAGTTCATATTTCAATTCATCATTTAAACCATATTCTAACACCTGTACCGCTAAATCATAAGTAGAATTGATCGCTAATTTGCCACCTTCAGCAAAGTTCAATGGCACAATTTTCGGCGCTTTAATAGGCATGTCAAACACTTTCGAAAAGGCAACATCGGTATTAAAGCCATCGGTGGCTACTATTTTGATAACGCAGTTTTTGCCCCCATAAATGTTTTTTAGCAGGTATTTAAAATTGGGATTTCTAAAGCCAAATTTTAATTTGTTCCAGTATATTCCTTTGTCGTACGAAATAAGGGCCGCATAAACCAAGGGTTGATTCTTCGCACTTTTCCCCTGCCAGTCAATTAAAAGTTCACGTTTGTTTTTCTTAATTTCCAGCTTGGATATTTTTACATTATTTTCTGATCGATGAAGTTCGTGAACCACTTTACCTTCTTTATAAATTTGAACCGTCTGAATATTTTTTGAATAAGGTAAAAAATGGTTCAGTTTAATTTCCATGTCATACATAAAGTCCATTATAATGGGAATATCGTACAAAACATACTTATCCTTGTCAATTAATCGGAATGAATAATTAGTCATCATTCCTTTTGGTTGATTAATTCTCCTGAATGGCATGTGATAAGATGATTTCAATTTCACCTGTTCAGTTTTTAAGTCTATGGATCCGCAGATGTGCAAATAATCTTGCTTCCTGTTTGCTGGCATCATAGCAAAAATACCACCACCCGTAACAGTTAGAGGATTCCTGAAATATGCATCCCATAGGTCGAGGTATGTATAGGGAGAGGTCCAGAGTGGAGAACCATCGTAACTCATGTAATCACTCGTCCCGGTTGGATCAAATAAAATATTGTTCTGATTTGCATCTCCTAATAACTTTAGGGTTGGCACATCAACACCAAATTCACCAATGCTATCCGGGCTGTTTCTGGTGGGAGATTGGTCACCACCGGCATCCGGCTGTCCATACGCGGGCCAGTTAGAGTCCTCAAAAGTGTGATCCTTGCCATACGCATGTCCAATCTCCTGCATAGCTGTAGCAGGAAATGCATTTGGAAAGGTAGCACGCCCTAACGCATTTCCGCCTTGGCCCCCACATCCACCGGCAGTGCTATTCGTGGGCAACGGACTATTTAGAACACCACACCAAACATATTCGGGCGCATCATATGCTTTCGTTAGATCTGTTAGTTTACCCATCATGTCATTCCATCCTTTACCACAACCGGTGTCACTCGCTTCGGTAAGGTCACCATCAAATGTCATAACCTGGTCCTCTGGTTGGGGTAGGGCAACAACAAGTTTGTCAGTTGGATATGCACTTCTCACGCTGTTCAATAACTGTGCACAGCTTACTTCCGTCGGAGCGTCGTCCGTCTGGGAGCCTTCACCCGTATATTTAATTCTTACAAGTACACACCTTAATTTAAGAGCATTTTTGAAATTAAATGTCTTATCAATTTTATTTGCATCTGGATTTATTTTATCCGGAAACTGGAAAATTGGTTCCATGTGCAATTCTGCAATCAGTCTTAGGCTGCCTTCATCTGTCCAGTTTCTAGGCAAAATAAAATTTGCCGTTCTTAAAAGAAATTTCTTGTGGCTTGTAACTATAGTATCATTGATCGCAACTAACGGGGTACTATTCGTAATATTTAATGGCGACCCTTCAAGTTCATTACTCCCCCTCAAACCTTTTAACTTAATGATAACCCCTTCGGATCGTCCGTTGTTGAATTCGTTTACTTGATCAGTGATAAAATATACCCTTACCAAAGTATCTTTATGCGATATCAACTGTACCGAGTTATCGGCTTTATGTTCATTGTTATTTGGTATATGCTCGGAAGCTTTGTAAAATTGCGTTGCCTGGGTAATTTCCATTCCCGTTAAGGAATTGGTTGCAAACTTATGTATGAGCAAGGCTGTTTGAACCAACCTCTCACCACAGCCATTATTTGCTCTTAATTCAATATCTAATACTGTGGTTTGACTACGATTAGGCACGTTAAATGTAACAGTATCGGTATAATTTAAACCTTGAAAATTATAAAGTTGTTGATTGCCGTTTTTTACTGTTACTCTAACATTTTGAGAATTATCAGTAAGCTGAAAATAAAATTCACATACAGAATCATTTTCCTCAACAAGATAAGTCCCAACTCCATTTACTCTGGTTTGAAAAAATCTGCATACAGGTATGTTACCAGTAAAATAAACTGCTGTCCGCGAAATGTTGTTTATTCGTTGGGAAACGATGCTCCCGCAGATAAATCTTCCTAAACGAAATGGAAATTCGAGGTCTACAGGTCCATAAAATGCACCAGCAGGCACAACCACTTTTATTTCTGTATCTGTCCAGGTAATTGGATCGGCCTTTACAATATTAGAATAATTGTTCCCACGGAATTTGATTTTACCAGCCGAATTTTTAAAACCACTACCCGTAATAGTGAGCGTATCTCCCGGACACGCATCTGCTGGCGAAACATCATCTATTGAATAATTAATTACATCATTAGCCTGTGGTTTTGATAAATCATCTAAACATTTCAGCATATCTTCCATATGAGGATCCATCGGTTTACTCGGATCAAACCCGCCTCTATCATCAGGAAAATCAGGTAGGCCTCCATGACCTCTACAGTCCTCTCCCCAAACATGAATCATACTTCTTACATCCTGTTGAGAATGTACATCTCCGTTAATTGCATTATTAGCTGCTTTATAAATTGGCGAAACGCGGAAGTAAGATGCGATTTGATCAATTGCAATATTCATATAATGATTTGAAACTTTCTTGTCACTGTTTCCAAGAAAATTTGCAGCCATCATAAGCAGTGCCGAGCTCTCTAGCGAGATGATCGGATCACTAATATCTGTTTTTCCGATTTTATTTTTATTCTTTGATCCAACAAAAGAGTTCCATTTTTTTCCAAAAAAATCGATGCCTCCTGGCTTTTTTCCTGCCGTCGATTTTTGGAGTAAGATCGCATCAAGGCTATCTCTGAATTTTATTTTAGCAACAATATCCCCTTGCACAGTTCCCCATGCATCAAACAATACATTCTGATAATTTTCTAATTCCGGAAATGGACACGTAAGACCAGGTTTATCCGGTCCATCAAAAAAATATTGCTTTTTGGTACCTCCATATAAATTCACTGCAGAATAGATAATCAGCAACTTTTCTTTTGGAAAAATCCTACCTTCTTTAGGTTTAATTGAGATCAGCCGTTGTAAACTTGTAACCAGGTTTTTGCCATCCACCAATATCATCACAATAGAATTGAAATCAGTGCTGTCAATTTTACGATCAAATATTTTTTTTCTTTTTGAATCTTCACCCTTTAGCATCAAAACATTACCGGTAAACTTTTCATTAACAGCAAATTCAAAACCACCGTCATCATTTGATATCGCGTTACCGATCTCATTCTTACCATCAAATCCATTTACAAATATTCCGGGTACCGGGTCTTCGCCGCCTTTAATTTTAATATAACCACGTACAAAAAATTGCGGGGTTTGGTTTTTTTTCTGCATAAAACATAAATAGTTAAATGGTAATGATAAATAATAAATATATATAATATTATTCATCCCATCCAAATTATATTTTGTCATCATAGTCAATGGCGCTGTAGTATTTTGATCAGACTATTATTCGGCAGCTGATGAAAGACTCTAATGATTCTTGTAAATGGACAATAGAAAATTCACTTTACTTTGGATGTAATACTTTAGTTCAAGCGCCAAAAATTTTGGCTTTTAAACCCCCTATTAAAAGGTGAATACACCTCTGTAAAATGGGTTTAAATACTACCATAAATTTTAATGTAATGCTTTACTTTAGTTTTTTCAATTAACTACTGTAGCTGATTGCTTATCGAGGCTAACACAAACTGGGTATTGCCTTTAAAAAAATCCTCGGAACGATAAGAATGCGATTAAGTATTATATACTTTAATCCCGCAACCTTGAAATACACTTCGTTTTAAAAACGAATTGAGAATTTACGAAATACTGTTCAAACACATATTACCATTCCTTATTCTCATTTCGGTTTATGAAGGAATAAACCAGCATGCCCCTTAACCACACATACACCCGGAAGCCGAAAAGGGTAAAGAGTAGGCGTAACAATATTAAATATACAATCATGGCAATAGGAGACGGAATTCGCAGAAATATTGCATTAATTTCTGAAACAGAAAGAGTCAAGTACATAAATGCAATCCTTAAAATGGATACTACAAAATTATTCGCTGATGGTGTTACCTATTGGGATAAACAGGAAGAAATTCATAAGAATGGACATTTACACGGATTAGGTGTTCATGGAGGTATTGAGTTTGTTCCGTGGCATAGGGCATTATGCAATCGTTTCGAAGACCTGTTGCGGGAAGTAGATCCTGAACTATCGCTACATTACTGGGATTGGACTACAGATCCAAGAGTAGCACTACCCGGGGGTGTGGCTTTGTTTACAGACATTTTTATGGATAATGCAAATGGCGATGTAAGCCATTTATTGGATGACTTCGAATCTTCAGAACCAGGACATGCCAAAGTATGGAGAGACGTTGCAAATACGAATGCTAATCCCGATGGTACGCCTGATGTTTTAAGCGATACTGATATGCTTAATGGCGTGACTGATTTTAATACCCTGGCAAATACGGGTCATTTAGGTAATTCCGGGTCACACGGTAGGGCGCACATGTATATTGGTGGTTCCATCTTTGATGCGCATTATTCTTTTCATGACCCATTCGTTTTCTTTCTACATTCAAACCTTGATCGGCTCTGGGCAAAATGGCAAACCGATCCTGACCACCCGGAACGATTAACGGTAGCAGGTGCATATTCCGGTGTTAGTTCAACGGATTCAAGCAGTCTTACTAATGATAATGTTGATCCTTGGGCAGGTGGGACCGGTCTGGAGCCCTGGGCCTCTGATCCTACAAAAAGATCTGTAATTAAGTACACCGATTTATCTATTATTATTCCAAGATGCTATGATACAAATCAAAGTAATTTTTATGTAGCTGAATCAGAAAATCCAATTAATGCAGCAACTGGCAGGTACAGGGTTAATTTCAATAGTATACCTGAAGAAGAGACCAGTTGGAGAGCTGCCGTATTAAAAGTGTATTCTTGTGAGGATGCTACATTTAGAGTACAAGCCGGAACAGAGCCGGGTGCACCATTCTCCATTGTCTTCCCTCCTTTGGGCCAGGCAATTGCAGAACATGATAGCCAAGCTACACATGGCTATTCTGAAGTGCGGATCTGGTTCAGCTTCGCTGCTGGCGCCGTAGGAACCGCACCCCAGCTTATCGGACCAGTTAATACAGTCATTGAATGTGTGGAAACAGGGCAAACATTCAATTTTGAACTTATTGCTGATACTATTCATCGCCAAACAGTTGCTGTTCAACTCGTGTTAGACCAATCTGGAAGCATGAGCGATCCCGCCGGCACTTCAGGATTAATAAGACTCCAGGTTTTAAAAGATTCAGCAACGTTATTTGCAAACCTTATCCAAAAAAATAATGGAATTGGATTAATACGCTTCGACGATAACGCATATCCTCCCAATGATCCAACTTTTCCAGGTATGATTATTAGTAAAGTATCCAGCGATGCTTTTACTGATGCAACAAGAAATACGGCCCGGAATCAGATCATGCTACAAGGTGCTCACGGGAATACATCCATTGGTGACGGAATCGCAATGGGTAAAATGCAATTGGATACTATTCCAGCAGGCACTTACGATCAGAAAGCAATGATTGTATTTACGGATGGTTTACAGAATCAGCCACAGTCTATTGAAGATGTAGCATCATCAATAACGAGTCAAACCTTTGCTATTGGATTAGGTTCCGAAACACAGGTAAATACACTTGAATTAAATAATATAGCAAACGGGTCCGGCGGGTATTTATTTGTATCCGGTTTACTTTCGGCAAGTATTGATGATACATATAGGTTGCAAAAGTTCTTCATGCAGATACTGGCAAGCGTTACCAACACCCAAATAATAAAGGATCCGGTAGGCTTTATAAATATTGGAAATAAGATTAAAATTCCATTTCAGTTATGCGTGGCCGATATTAATTGCAGAGTCATTACATTATTCGAATTTCCATTTATAAATGTCAGTATTGAAGCACCCGATGGGCAAATAACAACTCCGGCGAATGCGGCCGCACATCATGCCCAGTTTGACAATAATGATCTCGATACCATAACATGCAGTTTCGGGTTGCCAATAGTAAATGGTTCCAAAAAGAACCATAATGGAACCTGGTATGTAATTCTCGAAGTAGATGGTCCTACATACAAAAAAGTAGTATCGAAACAAGAAAGAAAGAACCGGCAGATAATAACCAAAGGTTCTAAATATTGCGTCAGTGTCCATTCGTACTCCAACATTAAAATGAAAGCACATCTGAATCAATCCAGCTTGGAGCCCGGAGCTCATATGACCTTACGGACTACCTTAACCGAATATGATGTTCCATTACAAAGAGCAGCAGTAGATGTTCACGTTACCAATCCGGATAAGACAATTACCAATTTTACTTTAAAAGAAATAGAATCTGGTATTTACTCCGGAACGATGATTGCTGCCATGTCGGGAACATACCATTTTCATCTAATTGCATCGGGAGTCGACTATAAAGCTGTTTCATTTACAAGAGAGGCTATACTAAATGGGTCTGTATTTCTGGGTGGTAATCGTCCTGCCACACCTGTATCAGAAGATAAGGATTTATGTAAGTTAATTAGCTGCTTGGTCCGCGATAAGGGGATTCAGGCATTGTTGGAAAAGAAAAAAATTAATCCGAAAGTTTTCACCGAGTGTTTATGCGGCGAAAAAAAGACACCCAGGCAGTGATAGAAAGAATTACAGTTGGTATTTTTAATAAAAAGGAGTATTAGGCTCCTTTTTATTTTTAATCTAACACCAACAGAATTGGATAAACGAAGGACTTCTCAATGGGTACAGCTTTTTTGTTGTCATTCTTGAATGGTTAAGTTTACTCAAACTGCCAGAAAAGTAACCGGGCTTTATAAAAAAACCGAGTGCTTCTCAATATGGCTCTCTGTGAATAACTCAGCTATCAATGCTATAAATAAAAAGCCCATCATAAGCCAACAACGGAAATAATAAAACCTATCATCTGATGAACCGCCTTCTATCACGGTTTCTGCTGCAAAGTTTCCCCATGTGCTTGACTTTTTATTCATTTGTTGGAATATCATTTCAAACTCTTGGATTTGTTCGGGTGTCAGCTTAACGAGTTGTTCAAGGATTGCTTGCTCTTTAAGTTTATTGTCAAACTTGCCCTTTTCAAAACCATAGTCCATAATTTCCCAAAACTGTACTGTGTCCATTTTTTGAAATTTTGTCAAAATACTTGTAGTCTCAGCAGAGTTATTTTTTGGCTTGTTTGAATTTGTCTGTCCGCAAGCTGTCAAACAGATGATTGTAACAAGTGCTATTAAAAGTTTTTGCATTTTTTTTTGTCTGGCTTTAGTTATTATAGTGGCTGTGAAAATTACACACAACGTTTGTATTGTCGCTACTTCATTTAAAAGGTGAACTCACGTATATATTTCCAATATCGTCTTTTCCAGCTGTTTAAAAAAATATCTGCAACCACTTATGAGGTTTTTGAATAGCGCAAATACAACTTGATGTTAGCTTAGAAGATTCCATCTGCTTCCAGTCGGCCTTCGTAATTATTGGTCAACATAATAATCAAGTGATAACTCTTTTGATGATTTCGAACCATCGTTTGAAGTATAAAAAATTTTGACAGGAATAGTTTTTCGGCCGTTTCCTGATACTTTAAGTGAATATTTTGCGGTAGCACTTACATCGGGTTTCACATCTTTTCCATTAATAATAAATGTTGGATCTGTTGCGAGACTGAAAGCGCCAACAGCTGTAGTTATTTCTAGAGTATCACCAGATTTTAGGTGTTTTGCATTCTGACAAGCAATAGATGAAAAAACAGTAAAATCTTCAATAATCATAGCAGTCTTATTATTAAAATAATTTGACCAATCTGATTCTAATAATAAAATGTCGTTTTTTATTTTCTCAATAACAAAAGCCTGAGACAAATCTGAATCAGGTTCGGCAAAGAATCCATTATTGCTTTCATTTAATACCTTGTTTACAGTGGAATCTATCAATTTAATTTCAGCAATATATTTATTTTTTAAAAAGTTAATTTTATCAATAGAAAAGTGATTGCGCTTATTTAATTCATCTACTTGATCAATTATATCCTTTGTGAGAGATTTTAGTTTTAGAGCCTTAGTATTACATAAAGTTGCTCTCTGACCATATATTTCTTCTCTTAGTCTATCTTGAAGAGACGCATAGTTTTTGCTTGATAATTTTACAATGGCTGCATTGCTTTTGCGGAAAGAAGAAATTGAAATCTGTTCAGATGAACTAATTTCTTTTACATCGTTTTCACAGGAATATGAAGACAAAATAAAACCGAGTAGCAAAATTGTATGGAACTTCATGTTTATTAATTTTAAAAAAAATGCTTAATTAGGCTGGCGTATAAAGTTTGTATTATCGCCGGTTCACCCAAATCTGGATCCGCCTATATATTCACAATATCGACTTTTACAGCCGTTTAAAAAAGGGGAGGTGTTTTATCTGCGAGCTTGCGGCAAGTGTTTTTAATGTTGGGCGTTAGTGCTCGTATTTTCCAGTATCACTACTACAATAAAAACAAAAAAAGGGAAAAAAATAGATAGTAAAACGTTTAGGAAAATATGAGATTTATTAAGTCCAAAAATGGTTAGATATTTATTACTGAACAATTTTAAAATATTTAGTAATCCGGCCAATAGTAAGAAAATAGTCGCAAAAATATTTGAATAAATCAAATCCCCACTAGCAGCCTTATAGTTGATCTCACTAAACATCAGTATAGCTGTTATAATAACTGTGGACAATGAATAGTGTGAAACGATAACCCACCCGAATTTTCTTACCAAAAAAAATCCTAAGCTTCCGACCAGCGGATAGCCAATAATAAAACTAAGAAGGAAAATTTGTGTTGGATTAAAATGTGTTTCTTCCTGTAATGCATACTTCAATGAGGGGAAAAGAAGGAATATATAAATAGACACTTGAAATATTACCAAGCCCCAAACTTGCCAGAAGCCTTTGGGAATTGATGGAACTTCACTAAATTCATTTAAACTGTCGTTTTGTTTCATCCAAAAATTCTAAAATTAACTTTTGCATTACGCCCAACGTTTGTAGGGTCGCCGGTTCATCCAAAATCTACCACCGAGAATATATTTACAATATCGTCCTTTACAGCCGATCCCTTTTAATAAATTTTGAGGGGGTTTTTTTATGTGGGGGTTTGCGGCAAAGTTATCGGAAGTTTTATTTATTTAATAACTTTAAACATGAGAAATATTATTTTAGCCTTTTTAATAATTACGATTTACTCTTGTGAAACCGCATCAAAAGAAGATGAATACGATTACATCTCATTATCAAGCTTTAAAGATGATTCACTCATAATAAAAAATGGAACTCCAATTAAACTGTTAGCATTTTCTGGTGGCAAAAATAATGATAAGGAGCATGTTTACTACTATCAAGTGATTGTCATAAACCAGGAAACCGGAGATACTTTAACAGTTATTACTCCTGCTCTTAAAGTTCCTAATACTGATGGAACGGGAGGGAAAATTTATATCCCACCTATGGAGTTTAACCCTGATAAAAAAGTATTTGAAGCGACATATGAAAGAAAAAGTGACACTTCTTTAAATTTTTTATTACAAGTGATGGGGGATGAATCGAAACTAACCGAAGGCTCAGATGTATCTAAATATAATAAGATGGTGAAACCGGAATTAGTAGCAATTAACAACTCTCTTCCAATTTTCAAAAATAACTACAAAACAGTTGTTGGAATATTGGTGTTCGATAAGGATCCCCATTAATATCAAGATACAGTTTGAAATTCTTGGCAATATCGTCTTTTACAGCCCTTTAAAAAAGTGGAGTTTTTTTATGTAGGCGCTTGCGGCTAGTGTTCTTCATGTTGGCTAAACTCTTTTGTGAACACTTATCTTCTTGGTTGAACAACCGGTATACCAACATTAAACTGCTTTAAATAACAATTTCCATTTTGATTTGCAACAATTTTAGCGGTGTTAGTACTACTGAATGCATGCATAGTTGCATGAAATGCAGACAAAACTTTATCTTGAAAATTCTGATCATCTTCAAGAGCTTCTATTTTTAATCCTATTTGATTAGCTTTTTCAATATTTATGTGTTTACCATGAGTTTTGAAATTTCCATGGTTAGATAAATATTCTGCAATTTGTTTTGGCATAGGAGAGGCTTCGCCTTTAAACATGTATGCGTTCAACCAATTTTCTACAAGTTCTTTGCCGAAGTCGATCTGATCTTGGCATCTTACAAGTAATGCTGGGCCATATTGACTTAGCATGGGTAACCATGAGTTTAAATTCTTTGGATTGTCTCTACAATCGTCTTGTGCTTTTTTGAATTGTTCAATTATGGCATGTGCAGGTATAGCTTGAACACCTACAGCAGTTTGTAAAATAAATTGAGGATCTATTGGTCCAATCGAAGATTGTTTTCCCATTGTAATTACATCCGCTGAACATGCGAGCATCGTACCTGCACTCATAGCCGCTTGTGGGATAATGATTCTAATGTGCTTAAACTTTTGTCGTAAATAAGAAACAATAGCATCTGTAGCTTCTGCTGAACCACCGCCTGAATGTATGATTAAATCTAGGTTGTCTCCATTCAAGCCTGCGATGGTTTCCATTAAGGCATGTATATCTTCATCAGTAATTGAAACAAGATTTGGAGGCGCATCCCCTGATGTCCACCGGGTAGCATAAATAATCGTATTTCTACCTGTAAAATCTGATAACTCTGTCACATATTTATTCCTGACTGTATCGAAAGCTTGTTGGTCCCCGTTTTGTATTTGCTGGCGTATTTCACCAAGAATTTGTCCCCAGGTTGGCATTAGGAAAATTGAATATGATTGTTAGATGTCTCGCTAGGAGTTTGATTTGTCAGATTTAAATAATCTTGTAGGTTTGTAGTCTGGGCTGTAATATTATTAATAACAACAATAGCTTCATCAATATTCGGGTATACTTGTTTTGCCTTATCCATAAGTTCCTGAAATTGATCTTCAAGAGTATTAGTCTTAATTGTTTCTGTCATGTTAAGGTTTGTAGGCATCAAAATTACTACTAAAAATTACTTTTCAAAATTATTTTTGATAAAAGGAGCTTCAATAAAATATTTTCGCCAACGTCGCCAATTGACTCAAGCCGGTAATGAGAATTTTTCTGCTCGGCCATCCGCTGATAAAGAAACGAATTTTTTTAATTAGCCCCATTGCAAGCTGCAGCGCTAAGACCGTAGCCAAATGCTGCGGCGTATAAATAAACGGTTAAGCAAATTAACTAAAGTTGAGCAATGATTTGCTGATGATTGCACTTCCACCCCTTTTTCCAAACGCTTGGTTGTACAATCACTTGGGGAACGCTAATATCTATTCTTCTTCAAAATAATCAGAATCTATTTTTTTTATTTCATAAGTATTTTGAATTGACACACCTAGATTATAGTCTATCATGTATTGAGCCAATTTCTCGCCATCAATTAATACAATTTTGGTTTCCATGTGAGCAGCAAATTCTATTGCTTCTTTTGTGAAATGTGAGGTCGTTATAAATACGCCCTTTTTGGCACGTTGTCCGGCTAAGGCGCCAACAAATTTTTGAATTTCCGGCCTTCCAACTACTCCTTCCCATCTTTTTGCCTGTATATAAATAACATCAAGCCCTAATTTATCTTCTTTGATAATTCCATCAATTCCTTCATCCCCACTTTTGCCGATAGCTTTTCCTGCATCTTGAATAGAACCGCCATAACCCATTTTAACAAGAAGTTCAACTACTATTTTTTCAAAAAAATATGGATTTACAGCTTTTAGTTTTAATAAAATTTCTTGCTCTAAAGAATTACGAATATTTTGATAACCATTTTCAATTTGTTCTTCCGGTGTTTCTGTTAATGTTTCTATCTTACCGTTTTCATAAGAACTCTCAACTTCATCTTTTTTCTTAAATCTATGACCTTTAATTTTTTCATCGTATTCAGGGAATATGTTCATTAAATACTTCACATTCACAAAATCAGGCTTCTTTTCAAGTACTAATTTGCCTTTATCAGTAATCTTAAAATTACCCTTACTTACATTATCTATAGTTCCAGCCATTTTTAAATGCGCTTTTGCCCAATAAACCCTATTGTAAAATGTCTTCTGACTTTTACTTGGCAGCCATTCATTTAAGTCTTCTTCAGTTAAATTAAATTCTTTTGAAAGATGGGTAATTAATTCTTGAATATTATAAGTTCGCCCGTCGCAAACAAATTTTAGAAGAGGCAACATCAGTGTTTGGTAGTCTGGTATCATTTTTTAAAGTTAACGTAATGTTCAAATAAGTGGCGTACTACGTCGCAATTTACAAAATCGGACCAACATCCAAATCCAATCTGCATTGACTATCGGGAAGATGATTGTGGCTTTTTTTGAATTGACATTTGCGTAGATGCGTAAGACACGATCATCATAGTCTTGCTTAAGGTATCTAATAGATCATCATAAAACACCTCGTACAAAATCCCACCCTTGCCAATCCACCACCCAAAATCCATAATTTCGCAAACTTATACCTAAATTGAACTCAATGCCCGACGATAAAAAACAGCAACTCGAACAACAACTCTGGAAAATAGCCGATACCCTGCGTGGTAAAATGGATGCTGATGATTTCCGTGATTAAATATTGGGCTTTATCTTTTACAAATACCTCAGCGAAAAAATGGAGGCTTATGCCAATGATATTTTAAAGCCCGATAAAATAATTTATGAGGCTGTAGAAAGGCATAAAGATAGAAAAGCACTACTCGCAGCCGTAAAAGAAGAAGCCCTCGACAAACTCGGTTACTTCTTAAAACCCTCCGAACTATTCAGCGAGCTCGCCCGCCGCGGCAATGCCGAAGGCAAAAGCAAATTTATTTTAGACGATCTTTCAAAAGTACTTACCTCTATTGAACAGAGCACTATGGGCAGTGAAAGCGAAGAAGACTTTGGAAATTTGTTTGAAGACCTGGATCTTACCAGCAGCAAGCTTGGCAAAACAGAAACTGCAAAAAACGAATTGATCGTAAAAGTGCTTTCTCACCTGGAAGCCGTTGACTTCGATTTAAAAAATACCGAAAGCGATGTATTAGGTGACGCTTACGAATACCTGATTGGTAAATTTGCCAGCGGCGCCGGCAAAAAGGCCGGAGAATTTTATACACCACAACCTGTAAGTATTGTATTGGCAAGGCTTGTTACGGTGGGTAAAACAAAATTAAAGTCCGTGTATGATCCAACCTGCGGATCAGGTTCCTTATTGCTCCGGGTAGCAAAAGAGGTAAAAGAAGTAGCAGCTTTTTACGGGCAGGAAAGCAATCCCACCACTTACAACCTTTGCCGCATGAACATGATCATGCATGATGTGCACTACAAAAAGTTTGACATAAAAAATGAAGATACCCTGGAGCGGCCGCAGCATATCGATCAGCGCTTTGAAGCCATTGTAGCCAATCCTCCCTTTAGTGCTGAGTGGAGTGCAAGTCCCTTATTTATGAGCGACGACCGCTATTCACCTTATGGCCGCCTGGCACCCAAAGGCACGGCCGACTTTGCGTTTGTACAACACATGATACATCAGTTAGCCGATACCGGTACAATGGCTTGTGTATTACCGCACGGTGTCTTGTTTCGTGGCGGTGCCGAAGGGCATATACGTGAGTATTTAATAAAAGACAAAAACCAGTTAGACGCTGTAATAGGTTTACCTGCCAATATCTTTTACGGGACCAGCATACCAACCTGTATTTTAGTGTTAAAGAAAAAAAGGGAGCACAGTGGCAATGTATTGTTTATCGATGCCAGCCGGCACTTTGACAAAGTGAAAACACAAAACATATTGCGAACTGCGGACATTGATAAAATTGTCACGGCTTATAAAGCAAGGAAAGATGAGGATAAATACAGCCATGTTGCCCCATTAAGCGAAATCGCTGAAAACGATTATAACCTGAACATACCACGCTATGTGGATACGTTTGAAGAAGAGGAAGCGGTAAATTTAAAGGTTGTTTCTAAAGAATTGAAGAATTTAGAAAAAGAAATACAAATCACCGATAAAACAATTGCATCCTTTTGCAAGGAATTGGGAATTGATATACCGTTTTAATTATGGAACAAATCAAAGAAACTAAAATCAAAAAAAAGCTTACTCCTACATTGAGGTTTGAGGGATTTAAAGAAGAATGGAAAAAAATGAGAATAGGGGAAATTGCAATCATTACAACTGGAAATACTCCGAGTACAACGGTTACTGAATATTATAATGGACGTAAATTATTTGTTTCCCCGGCAGACTTAAATGATAGTCGATATGTATATAACACTAAAACAACTCTTACAGAACTAGGTTTTAAACAAGGACGAAAAGTATCTAAAGGAAGTGTTCTCTTTGTATGTATAGGCTCTACTATTGGGAAGGTTGGCCAAGCGACTGACGAGTGTCTGACTAATCAACAAATAAATTCCTTAGAAGCTTTAAAAAACTTTGACAATAATTTCATTTATGGATTGCTGGAAAAAAATGGAAAAAAAATAAGATTGCTTGCGGGAGTTCAAGCTGTCCCTCAAATCAATAAAACAGATTTTTCTAATTTTAAATATTATCTTCCTTCCCTCCCCGAACAACAAAAAATCGCTTCCTTCTTATCAGCAATAGATGAAAAGATCCAACTGCTAACCCGCAAAAAAGAATTGCTGGAGGAATACAAAAAGGGCGTAATGCAACAACTCTTCTCAGGTAAATTGAGGTTTAAAGATGAGAAGGGAAAGGCGTTTCCGAATTGGGAGCGAAAGAGCTTGAGGGATTTTGTTTTAAATTACAAAGGAGGAGCTCCGCTTTCACCAAGTGATTTTACTAAGGAGCCGGGTTGTGAAGTAATTCCAAAGAAAGGGATTACATCTGGTGGTCGTTTAATTATTGATATTGAAACACCCACATATTGCAAACCGTCTTTTTATCAAGCTTATTCAAAAAGCGTAATTAACAATTCATATCTTATTACAACACTAAGAGATTTGGTTCCTAGTGGTCCTAGTATCGGATATATTGTACAATACAATTCTAATAATAAATATATTCTTGCTCAAGGTGTTTATGCTTTTGAAATAGATGAAGGCAAATTGAACAAGGAATGGGTTATCCAATTTTCAAATACTATTGAATATCGAAAGATTATGCAAACCATAATGGTGGGTAGTACACAAGTTCATATTAGAAATGAGGAATTTTTTAAAGTAGAATTAAATTTACCTTCAATTAATGAGCAAAAAAGGATCGCCAATTATTTATCTAGCATTGATAACAAAATAGAAATCGTAAATAGACAAATTACCCAAACCCAAACTTTTAAAAAAGGTTTGTTGCAGCAAATGTTTGTATAAATGGATAGTCAAATTGAAATATATAAAGCAAAAGACGGCAATACCCAAATTGAAGTAAAATTTGAGGAGGATACCGTTTGGTTAACACAACAACAAATGGCTTTCTTATTTCAGCAAACCAAACAAAATGTTAGTCTTCACATTAATAACGTTTTTAAAGAAAAGGAACTCATCAGGAAAGGAACTGTCAAGAAATCCTTGATAGTTCAAAAGGAGGGAAACAAGCTGGTTTCCAGAAATATAGAACAATATAACCTGGATGTAATCATTTCAATAGGTTATCGTGTAAAATCCAAACAAGGCACTCAATTTCGCCAATGGGCAACACAGCGTCTGGAAGATTATTTGGTAAATTTAAAATGGGCTGCATGAATGCAATAGAAATTTACAAAGGAAACGACAATGAAACTCATGTTGTGGTTAAATTTGAGGAGGAAACAGTATGGCTTAACCAAAAGCAGATAGCTGACGTTTTTGGAACACAACGTCCTGCTATTACAAAACACTTAAATAACATTTTTAGATCCGGAGAGCTTAAAGAAAATGTGGTACGTTCCATTTTGGAACATACCACACAACATGGTGCAATAGAAGGTAAAACGCAATTGGTAAAAAGTAAATACTATAATCTGGATGCAATAATTTCTGTTGGTTATAGAATTAACTCAAACAAAGCAACCCAATTTAGAATTTGGGCAACCCAACGCTTAAAAGATTATTTGGTAAAAGGCTATTCTATTAATGAGCAAAAATTAAAAACATCACAGCAGCAATTAAACACGTTAAAGCAAAGTATTCAATTGCTTGACAATGTTGTTAAAAATAAACAATTGTCATCTGGCGAAGCCATTGGTTTATTAAAAGTAGTAACCGAATATGCCCACGCATTGGAATTGTTAGATCAATACGATCACCAGCGCCTGGTAATACCGGAAACAAAAAAAGAGAAGTTTCAAAAAATTACCTACAAAGAAGCCATTAAGCAAATACAGCTTTGGCGCAACAAACAAAAGGCAGGTAAGCTTTTTGGAAACGAAAAAGACCAGTCATTTAACAGCTCCCTTGAAACCATTTACCAAACCTTCAATGGCAAAGATTTATATCCGGGTATCAATGAGAAAGCAGCAAACCTCCTGTACTTCATTGTAAAAAATCATTCTTTTACAGATGGCAACAAACGCATTGCAGCCGGTTTATTCATTTACTTTTTAGATAAAAATAAAAAACTATACAACAGTGATGGCAGTAAAATTATAGCCGACAATGCCCTGGTTGCGATTACCATTATGATTGCCGAAAGTAAAACAGAAGAAAAAGAGGTGATGATTAAACTGATTGTAAATTTAATGTCAGCAAATTAAGATGAGCCATCAAAGCGAAGCCATATTAGAAGCTAATTTAATCAGGCAACTGGTTGCCCTCGGGTATGAGTCTGTCAAGATTCATGATGGCGATGCTTTCGTTTCCAACTTAAAAAGTAAATTGGAAGCATTTAATAAAACTACTTTTACCAGTAAAGAATTTGATGCCATTTTAAATCACCTGGCTAAGGGCAATGTATTTGATAAAGCCAAAACACTCAGGGATCGTTTTCAACTTACCAAAGAAGACACCAGCCTGCCGCACAGGCAGGACACTTCATTTTATGTTCGTTTTTTCAACAACGAAGACTGGAGCAAAAACAAATACCAGGTTACCAACCAGCTTCAGCAACAAGGCTCTTTTTTAAATCGTTATGATGTCACCATTTTAGTGAATGGTCTGCCCCTGGTACAAATAGAACTTAAACGTAGCGGGCTTGAAATAAAAGAAGCGTTTAATCAAATCAATCGATATCAACGTCATTCTTTTTGGAGCAACCACAGCTTGTTTCAGTACGTGCAGTTGTTTATCATCAGCAATGGCGTAAATACAAAATACTTAGCCAATAACAGGCTGCAATCTGTAAAGCAAACTTTTTTCTGGGCAGATGAAAAAAATAAAAATATAACAGGCCTCACAGAATTTGCCAATGCTTTTTTAAATACTAATCATTTAGGCAAAATGATCTCTCATTATGTGGTAATGAACGAAACGTTCAAGAACATGATGATCTTGCGCCCTTACCAGTATTTTGCAACGGAGGCCATCATCAACCAGGTTAAAGCCGGCAATGACAATGGCTATATCTGGCATACTACAGGTTCAGGCAAAACGCTAACTTCATTTAAAGCCAGCCAGGTGATTATGGAATTGCCCGAAGTGCACAAAGTGGTGTTCGTGGTAGATAGAAAGGACCTGGATTATCAAACCATGCAGGAGTTCAATGCTTTTAAAAAAGACAGTGTTGATGTAACTGATAATACCGCCTCGTTGGTAAAGCAGTTAACTGATGATACTAAGTTGGTGCTCACCACCATTCAGAAACTTAACAATGCAATCAGCAAACATCACTATGAAAATAAACTGGGGAATTTAAAAGATAAAAAAATCGTTTTCATTTTTGATGAGTGCCATCGTTCACAATTTGGCGATACGCACGGCAGGATCATTAATTATTTTAAGAAAGCACAGTTATTTGGCTTTACAGGCACACCCATATTTGCAGCCAATGCCAGTAAAAATGAATTGGGCAAACGGACCACCAAAGATTTGTTTGGTACCTGTTTACATAAATACGTGATAACAGATGCGATCAGGGACCAAAACGTTTTACGTTTTGGAATTGAATACATTGGAAAGTACAAACAAAAAGGCAATACGTTTATAGATATTGAAGTAGAGGATATTGATAAAGCAGAAGTTTATAATGATGAAAAACGGTTGGCAAGGATTGCCGATTATATTATTGCTTATCACGGGCAAAAAACATTCAATAAAGATTACTCAGCAATATTGGCAGTAAGCAGCATTGCAAACGCAATTAAGTACTACGACATCTTACAAAAGAAAAAACAAGCGGGAGAACATGATCTTCGTATCGCTACTATTTTCACCTACGGCGCCAATGAAGAAGATGAAGACGCACAGGATTACCTGCCGGGTGATGAAGAAGATTTGTCAATGGCTGCAGACGGTAAAGTTGCTTACATCTCAAGCCATACAAGAGATAAATTAGAATCCTGCATTGCCGATTACAATAAGATGTATGGCACCAGCTTTTCAACAAAGGATAGCCAGGCTTTTGAAAATTATTTTAAAGACATCAGCAAACGTTTAAAGGAAAGAGAAAAAGAAACCTTTAACGATGAAAAAGATCGTTTGGACATTTTACTAGTGGTAAGTATGTTCCTTACCGGCTTTGATGCCAAGAAGGTAAACACGATGTATATAGACAAAAATCTGAAACATCATGGCGTTATACAAGCTTTTTCAAGAACCAATCGTATTTTAGGCGAACAAAAATCGCAGGGCAATATTTTATGCTTTCGTAATTTAAAAAAGGCAACCGACGATGCCATTACACTTTTCTCCAATAAAGAAGCAATCGAAGAAATTATTTTACCGCCATATGAAGCCATTGCTGCGAAGTTCAGTGAAGCTTTAAAAGCATTGCTCACTATCGTTCCAACATATCAAAGCGTGGATGATCTGGAAACGGAAGAAGATGAACTGGCATTTATCCAGGCATTCCGGGCCTTGTTGCGTGCAAAAAATGTATTAGAGTCTTACACCGATTTTTCCTGGGAGGGTTTGGGTATTGATGAACAAACCTTTGAGAATTACAAGAGCAAGTATTTAGATCTCTACGATAAGGTAAAAAATAATGACGCCAAACAAAAAACATCTATCCTCGATGATATTGATTTTGAGGTAGAGCTTATACACCGGGATCTGATCAATGTTGCTTATATCATTAAGCTTTTGGCAAAACTCAAAGGAGCAAAAACCAGTGAAGCACAGCAACAGAAAAAAGCCATCATGGATCTGTTAAACGGCGATATAGAATTAAGAAGCAAACGTGCATTAATAGAAAAATTTATCCTCGAGAATTTGCCCCTGATCGATAATGCTGACAATATACAGGATGAGTTTGAAAAATACTGGCAGGAACAAAAGCTACTGGCACTCGGCAAACTCTGTGAGGAAGAACATTTAGACAAAGAACAATTTAAAGCCCTCATCGATGCTTATATATTCAGTGGCCAGGATCCAATACGTGATGAAGTCCTCAAATGCCTTGGAGACCGGCCCAGCATTTTACAGGCCCGTGCAATAGGAGAGAGGATTATTTTTAAGATGAAGGAGTACATAGAAGTTTTTGAGAAGGGGATGGTGGCGTAGGGGAGGAACGATTGGAAAATAATCCGGATCATGATAAATTTTATACTTGGGATGTGCATTTGTAACATGCGTTCATCTTTACACTAATTCAATTCCCTTTATTAAGTTTTATTTATCTCCTCCATCTTCCAATCAATTTCTTTCAGCATTGAATCTTTTATTATTTCAATAACATTATCCATTTCTCCCTTTGTCAATTGCTCGCCATATAATTTTTTTAAAAATGGTTGTTGCTCATTATAATTTATCAGCGTAATGCCCCACCAATAAACATCAGCTTTTATACGCAGTTCGAAACTTATATTAAATGCATCGATGCCTGCTTTTTTAAATCCGTCTAGCCTGTAGTAAAAATTGTATTCCATTCGCCCCTCTAAAAATTGAGCCTCTTTCCATTCTGCGGAGAGCAGGTTGATATCTGTAACATTTTTATCACGGGCCTGCCAGAAATAGTATTCACCCATGAACAAATCTTTCAGATCCTCCATCTTTTTTAAAACCAATTGAAATAATGGCAAAAGGCTCTTATCAAAAATTTTAAAAAGAGTTGTTGTATTCGCTGATTGACGTACTTCAGGCCCTTTCAATGATCCTAATTTTTCTTTCAGTGCCTCCAGCTTTTTTTCTGAAGGAGTTTTTAATTCTTCATATCCCTGTTCTATCTCCATTTCAAGTTCTTCAACTGTTGGCATTTCGCTTCTAAGGTTTGCCGGTAGTATCCTCGCAAGTTCATATTTAGCTACCCCAATGGGAGAGTCAATGTTTTGCAACGAATATTCTACTACAGTTTCATTGGGTGTTTTACATAACAACACGCCAATGGTTGGCTTATCATCAATTCCTTTTAATTGCTCGTTAACTGTATTTATATAAAAATTAAGCTTGCCTGCATATTCCGGTTTAAAATCCCCCACCTTCAATTCAAACACAACAAAACAATGTAGCTGGTAGTTATAAAATAATAGGTCAAGAAAAAAATCATCTCCGGCAACTACCAGGTTTTTTTGGTTACCAACATATGCGAATCCCTTTCCGAGTTCAAGCATAAATTTTTGTAAGTGCAATATCAAACCCCTTTCAAGTTCTCTTTCTTTTATATTTTCAGTTAAACCTAAAAAATCAAATACATAAGTATTTTTTATTGTTTGCTGTGCCAGGTCCGATTGTACACCGGGAAGCGTTTGCTTGAAATTTGTAAGGGTATTACCTGCTCGGGCATAAAGCCCCGTTTCTATCTGTTGCACCATTACATCTCTGCTCCATCCATTTTCTACAGCTTTATGTATATAAAAGGCTCGTTCCTTAGTTGGCTTCACCTTATCCAGCAATACTTGATGATGCCCCCATGGCAATTGTGCAGCACCTTGCAGCATAATTATAATTTGTTGATTTTCAATATTATGCAGTTGTGCAGCAGGCTGCTGCACTAATTTGATTTGCTGTAGTCCAAAACCGGGGTAGGCTTCAGCAAAAGCACGCATATATTTAAGGTTTCTAACTGAGAGGCCTTTAAAATCCGGGAATTCTTGTTTCAAATCCACAGCAAGCCGGTCGATGATTTTCGCTCCCCAGCCCGCTTCCTCCGCCGTGGTTTGTGCCTCACGAACCACATTGTCGTTTTTACCCGCCTTCGTTTCACACGAATGCGAATTTCCTCCGCCGAATTTGAAGCCTTGACATGCATGATGAAATACAATCGTGTGTACAGGATTTAAAAAAAGTTGTCAAAGCTGAGCGTTGCCAAGCCTGTTAAGCGAAGCGTTTACAACCATTTTATTTAGTAAATAATGTATATTAGCTTACTCATTTTATTTTTACTTATAAAAGCAATTCGTATGCTTCGCCGTTACCTTTTTTCCCTTTTTGTTATTGTTACCGCTGTTTCTTGTGGTAAACATAAAGCAGAAAATGAAACTTACATCGCTTCTGCAGAGAAAGTGATCAGCCTCGCCAACCACGACTGGGCTTATTCTGAGCCGGAATTAAGCAACAAAGAGGGTTATCAATATATAACGGCTCCCGCAAATGTTGCCGCCCAGACAAAAGCAACAGTTAGTTTACCCGCTATTGATGATAGTAACAGAACAGTAAAAGGCGAAGTGAATATTGAAATTGCGCCTAGCAATTTTCTGGCTTATACTGTTTTTGTTACCGATCCCTTACCCAAATCAGTTGCTTTTGCAATGATGTTGAACTACCATCATGAGGCGCTCGCGAATCTGGCGGATATTACCTCAACACTTGGCGGTCTTGTTCAAAACAATTGGGGCGGTAACCTGCCTGTAGACTCGGTGCTGGCAAGGATATACAGTAACGCAGATGATTGCTCTCAATTGAATATAATCTATTTCACAACACATGGCAGATTTAGCGCTAATCTCTTTCGCCAGAATGATGGAAGCTATAGATTTGATTTTAGGAATTAATTCGTCAGGATATCCTCCGCCGTGGTTCGTGCCTCACGAACCACGTTGTCGTTTTCGCCCGCCTTCGTTTCGCACGAATGCGAATTTCCTTGCCATTCCTTTGCCTGCGTTCGTGTCACACGAATGCGAATTTCCTTGCCATTCTTCAACATCTTCTCAATTCACCCATGCATTGTTTGTTTTCATTAATCCAATACCCTAATTTACATGTCGCCCCATTTAATTTATTCAAATGTGTAAAGTATCGAACGAACTAAAACTCTGCTCCTGCAAAATAGAAGATGTAGAAAGTTTAAAACATTTCTGGAAATTATTTCGCACCACCGAAGATTCTACCATACTAATGGGTGAAACAATGCCTCCGCCAGACATTGGTAAAGAGAATGAAGAATATAATATCAAAAGTTTACGCACCGCACTTAATTCGGGTAACTGTTTCGACGTTCCGATAAAGCATAACGAACACGACATACTACATCTCTATTTCACTTTGGAACCGGCCTCAGCGGAGAATATCCCTTACGATCAATGGAATTTGGTTTATGCATTTGTTTTTAAAAAGGGCAAATGGCACAAAAAAGAATTTGATCCTTTCCAGGATAATTTAATAACAAAGAAGTCAGGTGAGATATCTAATCCGTTTCAATAACTTATCATCTTTAAAATGATTAGCGCCACTGGCGCAAGTGTTCCGCAGGATCACTTGTGTCTTGTTAAGATCGCAGGTCTGTGACCGGCCTTAGCACTACAAAAGCTCAATCAAGATACGACCAATTTCGATTTGTGTAATAATCCTCGCCGTGGTTCGTGCCTCATGAACCACATTGTCGTTTTTGCCCGCCTTCGTTTCACACGAATGCGAATTTCCTTCCCACCAAGGTTCGTACCTCAGGATAATTAGTTCGAGTTAGATCACAATCTTCTATTGACATTTTGTCTCATTTTTTCTAATGGCTCCTTATTTGTGTAAGTTTCATAAATACTGCTTATGAAGCCAATTCAAACTCTTTTAATCGCTGAATTAAGTAAACCTGTAAAGGCAATTATTCTTGAAACTCCTTTTCAGTTGTCTGGTAGGTACGATATATATATTGATGGCAGGCAGGAAGCTATGGTGACACAAATAATGCTTAGTCCCCAATGGCGAGTATCTCCTAGGGAGGGAGGTTGGTTGACACAAAAAGACTGTGATACGCTATTAAGGACAATTTTAAATCTTGAAAATCCTAATTTTAAATTTTCTTAGCGGCATTCATTTTAGACTCCGCCGTGGTTCGTGCCTCACGAACCAGATTGTCGTTTTTGCCCGCCTTCGTTTCACACGAATGCGAATTTCCGCCACTGGCGCAAGTGTTCCGCAGGATCACTTGTGTCTTGTTAAGATCGCAGGTCTGTGACCGGCCTTAGCACTACAAAAGCTCAATCAAGATACGACCAATTTCGATTTGTGTAATAATCTACAGGGCTACTGTAAACATAATCTTGCGGTTCAACTACGAGAAATACCCTTACCGGATTAATATCTTTATAAATATGATTAAAAACAGTTCCTTCCATTTATAAAAGTTGCTGTATAATATTGAGGCCAAAAAACCAAAAAACGGGGGTACGAGTTTTTCATATCCTCAATTTACTAAAAGAGAATTGGAAACCACTTTTCTCTAATTTGCGCCGTTGGTCCAGACCAGACGGCTGCGTTCACGAGAAGTAGCTCTTGGTTTGTAAATAAGAATGGGAAGACCAACCCGGGCAAAAATTTATCATCACCCGTTATCTTCATGATAATATTGTCGACCGGTAAATCCTCATCTTCAATAAAAGTTGAACTATAGCACTGTTTGGATTTCTACCAATGAGTAAGGCATTGGTTACCCTGTTTTTAAATTCCAACAAAAATCAAAATAACCTTAAGGTAAAATTATATGCCTCCAACGGGCAGCTCATAGAATCGGCTGCAGCAACAAGCAATATTGCATCATATACTTTGAATTTACCGGTGCTTGCCACACGCGATTATGTGTTGCGGGTAGTGAGTGATAAATTAAGGTATTCGAAAAAGATCTTTATTAGCCCTTGAGTTTTAAAATTAACTGTTCTTAGTTTTAGGCCCGGGTTAACGTAAAACAATGGTTACTTGTTATCTACTGGGTTGTGCCTTTTTCTAAACAAAGGCCAACGTTCGGATTATATTGTGTATCTTATAAAATGACAAACTGCTTCAATCAACGCTGCCAGCTTTCTGCAATAATATAAAATGAGAAAATATTTTACCATTTACTGCCTGATTTTAACGGGAACCGTTTTTTTATCAAATAAAATTTATGCCCAGAGTTTTATTGAATTTTCAAAAACCAGCGGAAGCAACCAGGGGAATATTGCCGAGGTTATGCAGGTTGTGAATGGAGAAACCTACGTGGTTTATTCTTCATTAGATTATGCTTTTAACTATGCTAATAATTTCAGGAAGATTATAAAGTATGCAACAGATGGTTCTGTCGTATATACAACTAATATAAGCCTGGATTCTTCTTATTCCTATTCCCTGATCAAAGTTGTAAATGGAGAAGTGATTGTTGTATTATTAGGTTACACCTGTGCAATTGTAAAATTGAACACAACAGGAGACATTGCTTTTTCCAGGATATTGACTTCTACCTATTTAAATGAAGGAACAGATATACCAATACTTGGCGATGAAATTTTACTCTGCGGTTCAACAGTACCGGGTGATTTTTTTCCATTAACAATGGGCGGTGTAACTGCGTCGCCGGACACATATATCAACTTTCTTGCAAAAATGAAAATATCCGATGGGTCAATAACGCAGGGTAAATATCTTGATTTTAATCCGGGCACAAACCCCATGATAGAAAATAATGCTTTGTTTTATGCAAGCTTCCCAAACGATAGCGCTGTTTTTAACTTACCTGTCACAATGGGGAGTATACCTTCTGCATTGCCGGTTAACTATGGCGGGTATATATACGTTCGTAAAATCAATCTTACAGATTTCAGCACGGTGTATGCAAGATTTGTTTCAGAATCAGCTGAAACTTACCGGGGCTCCCTGAATGTTCATAACGGGCAAGTATATCTGCATGGAATTACGCGTTCGCCGAATTTGTATGTTACAAATGGTTCATCTCTCAGCCCGGGACTGAATGCACAGGATGGGTTTTATACAAAACTAAATACAGATGGCACTATAGCATTTTCAACTTACCTGTCAATACCGGGGTACGATTATCGTCCTATATCTTTAGATACTGTATCTGTGGATGCATCAACCGGGAATGTGTATGCAATGGGAACAGTAAGCAATAATGTTGATCCTACCGATAATTCCCTTGTTATTTACAAATTCAGCGCCGCTGGCTCACTGATGTACTTTAAAAGGTACAGCCTTGACTGGCCCCAACTATATAATTATTATGGAGTGCCAAGGGTCGTTAATGATGAACTTTACCTGGCATTTGGAGGAATGGCATCTGGTTGTCCCGCAACGGATGGAACATACTACACAGGTATGGCTTCTGTTTATTGCATACATTTTAATCCTTCAGGCAACATTATTTACTCCGGATATTTAGGGCGCTCATTACTGATGGATTTCAAAGTTCTTAACAACAAAATGTATATCTCTTCCTATACCCCATATCCGGCGGATTATCTTTCTACCGACGGAAGCCTGCCGATGGGATTAGACGATAATTTAGTAATTGTTTTAAACACGCAAGGAACCAGGCTTTACAGGGGTTATACAGGGGGTAGTTCTGATGATGACATGCAAAATATACAGGTTGATAATGGAAGTATCTATATTAATGGAACCACCTGGTCCACTAATTATCCTGTTACAGAGAATATTTTATTGCAGGGAGAGGCAGATTATTATCTGACTAAGATTTCTTTTTGTCCCGATGGTTACGCAATTTCCAATGATACATTATTTCCAAAAACCCAAACTGTTTGTAAGTATGGTGTGGCTGCTTTGATAAAAGGCCGGGATATCATTTTACCCGGCGATAGTTTACCCCCGATATATCGTAATGGCGTTGCAAGCTTACAGCCTTCCATCGAAGGAACTACTTATCAATGGCAAAAGGCAGATGCACTAGCTGGTCCCTGGACAGATATTCCCTATGCAACTTCAAAAAACTATCTTCCTGTAATTGCTGATGCTGATCAGTATTATTGCAGGCGTGCTTTCATGCCGGCATCCTGCGGATCAGCGTTTATTCATACCAGTGATACGGCTATTGTGTTAGTAAATGCACTAACAGCCCCAACCATAAATGCAGGCGGAACATTTGTTACCTGTCCCGGTTCACCGGTAATAATTGGCGGCAGCCCAACTGCAACGGGTGGTAATCCTCCTTATACTTCTTATACCTGGGACCAGGGCCTTGCTGCTATTGCCAACCCAACAGTCAGCCCGTTGAACAACATAATCTATACCTTAAGTGTAACTGACGCTGCCGGTTGTACGCAAATAGACCAGGCTGTTGTAGTGACATATAAAGCTGATGCAGGTAGCGATAAAAGTAATTGTGCAGGATCACCAGTGAGGATCGGCAATCCCCCGATAGCAGGTGTACCCGGTGTTGTATATAGCTGGCAGCCCGCAACTGATCTTACCAGTACAACGGTTGCACAACCATTTGCCAACCCGCCTGTACAAACTGAATATGACCTTACACTTACAATTCCAAAATCGGGAGGAGGAACCTGTATTACATATGATACAATGAAAGTAACGCCCATCGCAGCGCCACTTACAGCAAACTTTGCAGGACCTGATAAAACAACTTGTGCAGACAATGCTGTGCAATTAGGAATGCCAGCCGAGGCAGGTTTTTCTTATACCTGGACATTGTCCAATTTTCTTTCGCCACAAAATGGTTCTTATACAACATACTCCGCTTACAGTGTAAATCACGAGTTTCCCGGAAATACCCCGCGGGAATTCCAGGTAACCGCTTATAAAAATGGCTGTTCGTTTTCTGACCGGGTTGTTGTAACAACAATAATATCAAATGCCGGTTTTGATTATTGCGGCCCGAGGCTTATCGGAGCGCCGGATATTACACCGAATATTAATGAAACTTATTCATGGGTAAAAGTTTCCGGCCCCGGAAATTTCACCGGCGCAACCAATTTACCACAGGTACCGGTAACCGCTTCTGTTGGCGATAGTACTATTTATGGATTGACAGTTTCATACAATGGAGTGAATTGTTATGATGAAGTAAAAGTGCCGGTCGATTGCCAATCCGACGGATGCTTAATATTCTTAAACATAAAAGCACCTTATGTATGCCCTGATTATTCAGTTAATAATGGTCATGTAACATTGTCGGTTTCCGCCACCATTCCAAATGCTGTATATGCCTGGACACCACAGGAAGGGTTATCCACTTATAACGGAAATACGGTTAGTCTCACAGATGATGTACCCAGGACTTACATAGTTACAGTAACAAATGCACTTGACACTAGCATGCATTGCAGCAGGGCTATACCCGTAAATGATCTTTCTTATGTGCTTCCCGAATTTCCTGCACACGACACCATTACCTGTTCAAATGTACCTGTAATGATCGGGTTACCTTCATTACCCGGTTATACTTATTCATGGGGAGGAACCGGACTTTCAAATGATACAATTAGTAATCCTGTGGCAACTACATTTGCTTCGCAGTATTATGATTTCGCCGTAGGAAACGGAACCGGCTGTATTTTACCAGGGACAGTTCTTGTTGATGTGCAGGATATACCGGCGAATGCCGGAGAAGACAGGCAGGTATGCAGCAATGCAATAATAACATTAGGTACGGAACAAATACCAAATACTACTTATTTATGGGAACCACAAACGGCTCCATGGCAGAATGGAACAAATGAATTTTCTGTACAACCTGATGTATTGGTAGCAACAACGGTTACCTATACCCTCACAACTACTTCTTCTGCAGGTTGTATTTCAACTGATGAAATGAATATTACTGTAAACGATTCACCAACAATTCCAGACGCAGCAAATGTAATTTCCTGTTTGAATGTAGGAACATACATTGGCAGCCCTGCGATTACGGGTGTTAGTTATCAATGGTTTCCTGCAACAGGATTGAGTGATCCGACAGCTTCACAACCTTTTGCCGCACCACCTGTTACTACAACCTATACCGTAACAGCTAATTTTCCAGGCGCATGCAGCCTTCCTGCAACTGACCAGGTAACCGTTACCGTTAAAGATATTTCTTTTCATATGCCTGATATCCATTTCTGTCCTTCTGACGGTGCAGTAGCACTTGGGACAAATGCTCCTGTCTCGCCTGGTCTCGGCAGTTATTTCTGGCAACCTGATAACTATATAACAGGTCAATATACAGTGAATGCTTTTGCAGATCCTCCGCCTAATATAAGTACAGTCTTTAATTTAACGGTATACAGTAGTGATGGATGCAACTACACAGATACATTTTCACTTATACCTGCTATTGAACGACCCCTTGCAGGAGCTGACAAAACAATATGTAAAGATCAATCAACAAATATCGGAAGCTCTTCCAATACTACAGGTGCTTCTCTTTCTTATAACTGGAGTCCTGTTACTGATCTTGATGATCCTGCCAGTCCCAATCCTGTGTTTACAGGAACAACAACGGGTACCTTTGAATATGTACTTACAAAAACCGATAACAGTATCCCATGTTCGGTAACTGATACAGTTTTAATAACAGTTGTTGATATTGTTCCGGCTTTGAGTTCGCCAACAATTTGCCGTAACAGTTGTGTACAGATTGGAACGAGTTCTGTTGCAGGTATAGATTATCAATGGTCGCCCGCAATTGGTTTGTCAGATGCATATATACCAAATCCCATTGCCTGTATCGATACCGTGTCTATTACCTATACACTTACTGTAAACGATCAATCAGGTTGTATAACCAATACCAGTGTTGTGATAGGCGTAAATGGAGTTCCTGGTGTGCAGGTATCCGTTCCAGATATTGTTGCATGTGTTGGCGATAATAATGTTACACTGGTTCCTTCGGTTGCTGCAGGTTCTTATTCATACTTATGGAGCCCTGATGATGGCACACTGAGTAATATAAATATTACCAATCCAATAGTACAAACAACAAGTCCTGGTACTACTCAATATACTTTACAAATAACAGACAATATAACCGGTTGTACTAATACAGTACCAGCCAATGTTCAGGTTAATATTTGTTCACCCTATGGCGAAGCTGGCAACCTGATGTGGTTCGATACAAATGAGAATGGTTTACAGGATAATGGCGAATTAGGGGTAAGCGGTACCCTGGTGAAATTGTACAACAATGTCGGGTTCAACGTTGCTACTACAGTTACCGATGCAAATGGTGCTTACTCCTTTGCCAGTATTTTACCCGGCAATGACTACTACATCATATTTTCAAAACCTGCGGGCTATGAGTTCACTACTCAAAATGTAGGTGGTATAACGGCTTCGGATAATAGTAAAGCCGATGCAACCGGGAGAACAAATAATTTTAATCTAATTACCGGGGATGATATCAGCAATATGGATGCAGGCATTAAACCCGGCCAAATTGTACCGGTTACTTTGCTAAGTTTTACCGCCATGCTACAAAGCAACAAAACGGTATTATTGAACTGGCAAACAACAGCTGAAATAAGCAATGATTTTTTTGATGTGGAGAGAAGCGTTGATGGCATCAACTTTAATACAATAGGAAGGGTAGATGGAAACGGCACTACTTCATTGCCGCACAATTATTCACTAATCGATCCGCATCCTTTAAATGGAATTAATTATTACCGGTTAAGGCAGGTTGATTTTGATGGTCATTTTGCCTGGTCGCATGTTGAAGCAGTAGAACTGAAGAATACCAATGAAGCTGTGATAGCATGGTACAACAATCAAAGCAACAGCATTCAATTATTATTCAACAAAAACCAAAACAACCTGCAGGTAAAATTATATTCAGCCAACGGACAATTGATAAAGTCAGCCAATGCAACTAATAATATTGCATCATATACACTGAATTTGCAAACGCTGGCTACCGGCGTTTATATGTTGCAGGTACTAACAGATAAGCTTCAATATTCGAAAAAGATTTTCATCAGTAAATAGTTTAATGCACTAACACTGTTGAACTCGCAGCTACGCCGTGGTTCGTGTCCCACGAACCACATTGCCATTTCGATAAAATTGCCACATAATATCCCTACGCCGTGGTTCGCTGTGTCACGAATGAAAAGAACTGATAATTCTTTTCAATGTTATATGAAAGATGGTAGTAGGTCTACCGCTTACGTTGTACAGACGAAGTAAGCAAACCACCTTATGCTGCTGCGATCAAAAGTTGTGGTAGTTAGCGATAAGGAAAAGGCTTAGTAAAATGGGTCAGGTGAGTGACCGCCTCCGTTCGTACCTTTCACAAGCGCCTTTGCTATTTTAATAATTGAATCTTCCTTCACTCTTATTCTTGTCAATCTCTAAAACTCACATCATTAAATACCAATTTAAAAGCTAATTGTATTTCCATTGTAATAACAGATGATAAATCATAACCATCCAAAAACTTTAGCACATAATTCCCCTGTAGGTTTTCAACCTTAATAAAATCTAATTGGCTTGGCGGAAAAAGAACCGCATGACGTTGTTGAATTAAATTAATTTCCCCTTGCCTGCGTTCGTGCCTTCACGAACGCATTCGCTAATTTCATAATTGAAACTTTTTCCCACTCTGATCTTCTCAATCCAT
>JBDSBG010000095.1:0-24511 GCA_039921685.1 Ferruginibacter sp. | reverse complement strand
CTACGTATTTTCCGGTTAACGTTGCAATGCCACTCATCCGCTGCATGGTATTGAGTACAAGCCTTTCGCAGTTCAGGATCGTATGAATATTGGCTTCCACTTCAAACGCTGTTTCACCAATGGCCATTGATTCACCGTCATTTTTATGTTTTTTAAAACTAATGTCAGGCTGCACAAAACGAAAGATCATCTCCGCTACTGCAACGCCCGCCAGGATACCTTCCTGTTTAATTTTGAGAATGGCCTTTCCTTTCGCATTTTTATCAATACAGCATAATGTAGAATGATCTCCATCACCAATATCCTCCGCCAAAGCATTTTTTATAAGCTCATTTAACTGTTCATTATAATTCATAAGAACAAAGCTAAGGATTGAAGCATCCGTAGCAAAAATGAAAACAAAAAAAACTCCCGGGAGGGAGTTTTAATCATTTATTTTAATTGTTAACTTTTATTTGCGCTACTTGCTTTCAAACCGAATTTCCTGAACCGTCTGTTTTTCACCTTTCTGTTTCATAAACACTGTTGTTCTGTAAGTGCCGCTTGCAGTAACGAGGGTTCCTATGCAATATTGAGAACCGGAATTTTCCCCCTTATGTAAAACATCAAAACTTTTCACCGGTGAATTGCTGAAAAAATCTTTTAAGATCATTTCTCCCTGGCTTTTGCTATAGCTATTGCTTTTATCCGGTAGGGTGATCTCGACGGTATTGTCGAAGTATTTTGCAATTTGTGAAGCATTGCCGGCTTTTAAGGCAGTGATAATTTCGTCAATACTGCCAACCAACATAAAAGAACACAATAGAAGAGCAGCCGTGATAGATGTAAAAATTTGTTTCATAAAAAAATTTTACGCTAACTGTTTGTCTAAAAACGTGCCAACGACAACAAAATTGCTGCCTGATGCAACTATTTCTCCCTGGTTAAGACAATATCCAAACCCATTTAGTTGCAAACATTTAGCTTTACGAAATGAAAAATAAGAAAATTATATTAATTATAATGGATGGATGGGGTTTAGGCAAAATTAAGTCAAGTGACGCCATCCAACATGCACGTACTCCATTCGTAAGTTCGTTATATAACAAATATTCAAATACGACCTTAGTTACCTGCGGTGAGGAGGTAGGCCTACCCGATGGACAAATGGGAAATAGTGAAGTAGGTCATCTTAACCTGGGTGCAGGCAGGATCGTTTACCAGGAATTACAGCGCATAAATGTGAGTATCCGTAGTAATGAATTTCAGCAAAACAGCAGCATTTTAGCAGCGATCAACTATGCCAAAACAAATCATAAAACACTGCACCTTGTAGGGCTTGTTAGCGACGGGGGCGTGCATTCCCATATCAATCATTTAAAGGCATTACTCACAGCCTGTGCAGCTAATGGCTTAACAGATGTTTTGGTACATGCGTTTACTGATGGACGTGATACCGACCCGAAGGCTGGAATCTCTTATATCAACGACCTGCAAAATCACATGACGGGCACGGTAGGCAATATAGCAACTTTAACCGGGCGATATTATGCAATGGACAGGGATAAACGATGGGAAAGAGTTAAGATTGCTTATGATGCAATGGTTAATGGAACAGGGCACAGAACGGATAATTTTATCGAGGCGATTGGACAATCTTACAATGAGCATGTAACAGACGAATTCATCAAGCCATTGATAAATAACAAGCTTTCTAAAACAAGCATTCAAAATGAAGATGCGGTACTTTGCTTCAACTTCAGAACGGATCGGTGCAGGGAAATCACTGAAGTGCTTACGCAAAATGATATGCCAGAGTACAACATGCATAAACTGGATCTTCATTACACTACAATGACGATGTATGATCATAAATTTCAGCATTTGCATGTGGTTTTTGAAAATGATGATCTTAAAAACACGCTCGGTGATATTTTAGCACAAAATGGAAAGACACAGTTACGCATAGCCGAAACTGAAAAATATCCGCATGTAAGTTTTTTCTTTAGTGGCGGCAGGGAAAAACCTTTTAATGGCGAAGAAAGAATAATGATCCCGTCCCCAAAAGTAGCCACCTATGATCTTCAACCGGAAATGAGTGCTCACGCAGTGACCCACGCAGTTGTTACTGATATAATGAACAAAGAACCGGACTTTATTTGCCTGAATTTTGCAAATGCAGATATGGTGGGCCATACAGGGATTTGGGCTGCAGTTATAAAAGCCGTGGAAACGGTGGATGAATGTGTTGAAAAAGTTGTTACCGCAGCGCTGGACAAAGATTACGCTGTTTTCTTATTGGCGGACCATGGAAATGCAGATTACGAAATCAATGAAGATGGCACTCCAAATACTGCACACACACTTAATCTTGTACCGTTATTTATTATTGATCAAAACTGGAAAGGAGCAATCAAACCAGGTAAATTGGGTGATATTGCACCAACAATCTTAACGATGATGGAACTTTCCATTCCTGCTGAGATGACTGGTAACATTTTAATTTAAAACATGAAACGATTTTTTAAATTTTTTTTCGGGATAATAGTTGTCATTCTTATTTTATTCCAGTTTTACCCAAGGCAGAACAACAATCTGGCGCCGATGATTAATGCCAATGATATCTCGCTTCATCATTCCGTTCCTGCACCTGTTGATGAAATTCTAACAACAAGTTGTTATGATTGTCATAGCAACAACACGAGTTATCCCTGGTACGCTAGTATTCAGCCTGTATCAATGTGGCTCAGTGATCATGTAAAAGAAGGTAAATCAGAGTTGAATTTTTCAGAATTTGGCAGTTATAGCCTTCGAAGGCAATATAGAAAACTGGAGGAAATCAATGAAATGGTAAAAAAGGATGAAATGCCGCTGCCCTCCTATACGTTCATTCACACGGATGCAAAGTTAAATCCGGAACAAAAGCAGGTTATCGCCGGGTGGGCAACTGCCTTGCGGGATAGTTTTAAAGCAAATTACCCCCTCGATAGCCTTCAAAGAAAGAAGTGATTCTGCCACGGGTATTGCTCAAAACCCCGCTCTCCTGATAAATGTCAAAATTGGGTCTTTTTTATTCCCATGCAGCATCTGTAAGGCAATATTGTCTATATTTATACGGTACAAAATCCTTAATTATGACCGAAGAGCAAATGCTTGCCGGAAGTATAAAAAATAATGCAGCCGCCCAGGAGGCATTATATAACAGATTCAGCCCCCGAATGCTCGGGGTTTGCTATCGTTTTGCTAAAAACCGGGAAGATGCTGAAGATATGCTGCAGGACGGCTTTATTAAAGTATTTACTCAGTTACATCAATATCGTAATGAAGGCGCTTTGGAGGGATGGATCAGGCGGATCGTTGTTCATACCTGCATCAATATTTTGAAGAAGAATAAAAAGTTTGCTGACAGTGTTGATATTATTCATGCCAGCAGCATTCACGTGAAGGAAGACATGATCCCATCTATCATGCAGGCAAAACAAGTTGTAGAATGCATACGGCTATTGCCGCTCGGATACAGAACGGTGTTGAATCTTTATGCAATTGAAGGCTATTCTCATAAAGAAATCGCCCAAATGCTTGAGATAGAGGAAAGCACAAGCAGGAGCCAGTACACAAGGGCGAAAGCAATGTTGGAAGATGTTTTGGTAAAAAAGAAAATTATAATAAAGCCAAAGGCTAGAATATCCTTCGGTACGGCTATATCGCCATTATAAAAAAATTAAAAAGTCAGTTTGTTCAACTCTTATTTGAGTTACCGGGCTAACTAAAAGCTTTTGTGAATAAGATGGAAAAGAAATTTTACACGGATGATTTTGAGCAGTTTTTGAAGGACACTACAGATGAATTCAGGATGTACCCTTCAAAAAGAGTTTGGAATAGCCTATATAACAACCTGCATCCCGGCCGCAAATGGCCATCACTTGCTGTTTGTCTTTTATTGGTATCATCGATTATTTTTATTGGCCTTTCACACAGAAATGAAATCACAGGATCTTCAAACCTTGTAGTGAAAGATGCGGGCAGAAATGCGCTAATGGTTGACCAGGATAGTAAAGCTGCTCATTCAAAGAAAATATCGTTGGCAAACAGCTCTTCTAAAATTGCTTCTATCGACGCAGTTCCCGGAACTGAATCAGGAATGGGAACTGTTTTAAATTCGAACAGGCAGCAAGATAAAAACATAGCCCCATTGATCGCATCAGGCAGCACTCTTGTCAATACAGATAACCATACCCGCCCTGTAAAAATCAGCACTGAGGAGAAAACAAACGAACAGGATGAGTCTTTTACCAACAACAAATTCACCCACCAGATGAACCGGTCATCTGCAATGAAGTTAACAGCTGCAGTTGCTGAAGAAGATGCTGTATTTACGAAAAACAGTTTCTCGTCCCGTTTGATTGAAAAAAACAGCAACGCTATTGTGCTTGAAAACAACCAGCATCAATTAGGCATAATCGAGAAAATATTTCCTGTTGTAATCCTCCCTGGAATATCATCAAAAGACAACAGGATCAATGTTGAGAAAGAATGGATAGAAGACTATGCTTTCCACAATCAACCAATCCCCTCTTTAAAATCGCGGTTGCAATACCAATTATATTTAACCCCTTCTATAGGATTCAGGACGTTGAATCAAAGTGCGAAATACAGTCCACCTGCTCGTCCTTCATTGGTTACAAGTGTACCAGATGGCCCGAATGCTTTACAACAAAATCCAGCCTTTAATTTGGAAGCCGGCTATTCAGTTGTATATGCACAATCAAAATCGATGCATATAAAAGGAGGTGTTCAGTTGAACTTTACAAATTATAAAATTCATGCTCACGAGTTAGGCCACTCAACTTATACTAACCTCGTGATGAAGGATCCTTATACTTCCACCGGTGTTACATTAAGCCAACGGTCAACGAGTATTGCAAACCTGGCAGGGAATGCAAATGACAGGAAGTTAAACAGCAGTACTTTCCAGCTATCCCTTCCTTTTGGTGCTGATGTAAAATTTGCAGGAAAGCACAACCTTCAATGGTTTGTTGGAGCTACAGTGCAGCCAACTTATGTTTTATTCGGAAATGCATATCTTGTTTCAGCCGATTCAAAGAACTATGTATATGACTCAAAGTTTTTACGGAAGTGGAATATAAATGCAGGTGTTGAGGCATTTGTAAGTTACAGGACAAAGAAAGGAATTACGCTTAATGCAGGGCCTCAATTCAGGTACCAGTTCTTTTCCAGCTACGACAGCAAATATTCCTTTGATGAAAAGCTTTACAATGTTGGTATAAAACTAGGAATCACGCAAAATTTTTAATTGAATGTTCTTTAATGAAAGCCCTGCATTGCAGGGTTTTTTTCATTTAGCCAATGATCAGTTCACTGGAACGAAGACAAATCAAAGAAGATTGTTTTTATATTAGCCAGAACCTGGGGTGGTAACTTTGCGTTTTAGTCAATGAAGTGAGATACCTTTTTATCTCTGTCGCTACTTTAAAACCTGTGCTACTGACGCCAGTTTATTAAAGAAGTGAATGGTTAGTACCCAACTAACATTTTGCAAGGGCAGTTTTATTTTAATTGGTATAACACAGTTTACATTTAATTTTGCCGAATGAAAATCAGTCATATTCTTTATATTATTTTGTTCTTGCTAGTAGCATGCAAATCACAGGAAAAAGATGACAACAGGATCAAAATAACAGCTATGGATAGCAGCCATTTAAAAGCTGAACCCCAAAATTTCTTTCCTGTTACCAATTTCATTAAAGGGCAAATATTTGAAATTAAAAACGGTGGTGTAAACCCAATGAAATTTGTAACAATCAATAAGCATACGGATTCAGCCTGGTTAAAAATGGAAGATATTAATAAGGAAGTTTCAGATTTTTTGACGCCGGAGATCGATACAGCCAATCTAACTACGTTGTTTGCAGAAAAAAAATTCATGGACCAAACCCTTGACGCTATTACATTCACCTATGACCCAATCAAATCATTACCGGATAGTTTTGTGCTTCGGCACTGGGACGTATATGTTGACCCTAACAAAAGCATGGTAAGGCGTGTCTATTTGGTAAAAAATTTACCTGGCAAAAAAACACAGCTGCTAACCTGGGAAACAGGCAAAAGTTGTAATATAAAAAATGTTTCAGCCGATTCAAGCGGTAAGCCTTTGATTGAAAAAGAGATCAGTATAAAATGGCGCTTTTAAGAATTACCGGCTCTAACTTTGGGTTCCTTTGAATCCCGGGCCCTGGATTCTTAGTTCCAAACTTGTTTAAATAATGACACAGGAATCATTCTCACAAATTGCAGGTACGATACCGGCATTACCGGGTATATATAAATATTTTAATAGCGCCAATCAACTTATTTATGTAGGCAAAGCCAAGCACCTGCGTAAACGGGTGAGCAGTTATTTTTCCAAAACCTTTACAAATTATAAAACTGCGGAGCTTGTTCAGCGTATTCAAAAAATTGAATTCACGATTGTAAATAGTGAGCAGGATGCATTCTTATTGGAGAATTCATTGATAAAAGAATATCAGCCACTTTTTAACATTAACCTTAAGGACGATAAGTCCTACCCATTCATTGTTGTAAAAAATGAACGATTTCCCAGGGTTTATTTTACAAGAAGAAAGGTAAAGGACGGTTCACAATATTTCGGGCCTTATACCTCGGTAGCAAAAGTGAGCGACCTGCTGGAATTTATTAAGCAAAATATTCCGCTGCGTACCTGCAAACTCAACCTAACTGAAAACAATATTGCCAAAAAAAAATTTAAGGTTTGTCTTGAATACCATTTGGGAAACTGCAAGGGCCCTTGTGAAGGTTTCCAATCTCCGGAGGATTATGCAGGCGGTATAGACCGATTAAAAAATATTTTGAAAGGCAACATGGCACCCGTGGTACAGGATTTTAAAAAACAAATAAAATTTCATGTCGATAAAATGGAGTTTGAAAAAGCCGCTATTTACCAAAATAAAATTGAGCAAATTCAAAACTACCAGGCAAAATCCACTGTTGTAAATACGAATACCGGGACAGTAGATGTATGTTCAATTTTAGAAGAAGGTGATACTGCCTATGTTAATTATCTGGCTGTCAGCAATGGGAGTATCATTCTTACCAAGACCATCATTCTGGAGAAAAAACTGGAAGAAACAAAGGAGGAAGTGCTTGCTTTTGCACTCGCCCAGCTTCGCCAAACGTTTAATAGCGAAGCAAAGGAGATCATTCTTCCGTTTCAAATTGAATATCCTGAAGAAGGAATTTCGTTTTTGGTTCCCAAAGCAGGAGATAAAAAGAAGCTACTTGAACTTTCCGAAAAAAATGTAAACTTTTTTAAGGAGGAACTGCATGCAAAAAAATTATTGAAACTGGAAGACAAGACGGATTCAGAAAAAAAAGCGGCATTGTTACAGTTGCAGGCCGATTTACAGTTGCCTGAACTCCCTTACCATATTGAGTGTTTTGACAACTCTAACCTGCACGGAACAAACCCTGTTGCGGCCATGGTCTGTTTTATAGATGGACAGCCAAGTAAAGCAAATTACAGGCATTATAATATTAAAACGGTTGAAGGTATCAATGATTTTGCTTCTATGGCAGAGGTTGTAAGAAGGAGGTATAAGCGCCTTTTGGAAGAAAACAAATCCTTACCTCAACTAATCATCATTGATGGCGGTAAGGGACAACTAAGCGCAGCATTGGACAGCATCCATGCCCTTGGCCTGAGAGGCAAAACGACTTTAGTGGGACTTGCTAAAAACCAGGAAGAACTTTTCTTTGCAGGAGATACTGCTTCATTACAATTGCCCTGGAACAGTGAGAGCCTGAAATTAATACGAAGAATAAGAGATGAAGTACATCGTTTTGGAATTGCTTTTCACAGGAACAAAAGGAGTAAAGCTGCTTTTGAAAATGAATTGGAAAAGATTGACGGCATTGGCCAGCAAACAGCAGATACTTTATTAAAAGCCTTCAAATCGGTAAAAAAAATAAAAGAAACAGGGCTTTCAGAACTGGAGCAGGTTGTAGGAAGGTCAAAGGCAAAAATTGTTCATGAAGCATTAAGGGCTACTAATGAAAATAAAAAAGGGCCAGGATAGAAATCCAGCCCCGCTTTAAAATCCAATATCCTATGAAAAACCGAAACAAAGGTATAGTTGCATGAAGAACATAACAATACCCTCTATGGGGTATTATCAAAGTTGAAACACAGATTAAGCTAAGTATTGAGTGTTGTACGTTGAATATTGAAAATTAATTCGAGACTTCGTTCATTAGAGTTTATTGGGAGAAATGATCAATATAGGATTAGGTAGAATAAGCGCAAACTCAAGTCAGCCTTAAGTTTCGAATGTAATAAAGTTCGAATTCTATCAGTACCTGCATAAGGCGCATCTTTCCGTCGGGTTCCGACGAAGTCGGAATTGAAAAAATGCGTAGCATATTTTTTCAAACGGCGGAAAGGAGCGCCGGTGCAGGTACGCAGCCCGCCGGCTGGGGAGGCGAAAGCAACGAATTTGAAGTACTAACCAAAGCGAGTAATGGCTATGCGCTTAGTCTACCTAATCCTATGATCAATATTCAACAGTTAATATTCAATGTTCATGTTCAAAGCTGAAAGAACTATCAAGCTATTGACTGATAACAAAAAGCCCCTCATTTCTGAAGGGCTTTGAAATAATTCTTTTGTTAGATTAATAACTCCACAGATCCTGTTCGTAGTTAAATATCTTTTCTTTGATATTTTCACCTTCCAGTAACTGTAGTATACCATTGTCCTGCATCCCGGGAACATTCCTGATCTGGAGGTCATATGGATTATCCATTGTGCTTTTTATGATGCGGCCATTGAACATGCGGCTTTCAAACAAATCATCCCATGTCATACGAGCACCAAAGTTTTTACCATTATAGACTTCATACTTTGAGAATATCGGCCTCATATCCGGATAATAAACCCAGAACAATTCACTTGGGCCAAGGTCAATACCCTGTGAAGTAATGATATTTTTTACAGGTGCAATACCAAGTATTCTCCAGAATAAACGTGAACTTTCTTTATCAAAAATAACTTCTTCCTTGATTCTGAATTTATAAAATGAATCCAGGTTGATTTCCGGGCGAACTTTCTTAGTCCCAGTGGTAACACCGTTAGAATCAATGATAGGAATTTCTATTTCATCTCCACCGACTGCTTTTGCAATTTCCGATTTTGTCATTGGAGTAGTAAACCTGTCATCAACGTTACTAAAAGCAGTCACCGCACTATCCTGCAATGCCTGCAATAAGATCATGATAAATCGCTGGCTACCGTTATCTTCTTCAGCAGCATAATTAAAAGGCATGTTGATCTTTTCCCTGGTATCAATTTCACGCCATACTTTATGACGCCAAACTGCATCGTCGGCACGGAGATTTTCATATTCCAGGGGGGTTCTGTCTTTCAATACAGCCTCGTCAACTGCAGCATCCCTACGCATTGATTTCTTTACCAGTTTAATTGGCAAGCTATCATTTACAGGGGGCGCTTCAACAATGGCCGCAACTGTATCTACCGTTGGGGCACTTGGCTGGATCTTCGTATTTGTCTTTGTCTTTGTTGTTCTTTTCGTAGACTTACGGGTTGTAGCCTTCTTTTTCTGAGCAACAGCGACATCAGCAAAACCACCAAGTAGTATTGCCAGGAATAGGATTTTTAAAAAAGTTCGTTTCATAGTTTTATTTTTAATATAGGGCGATTGATTTACCATCGATACCTCTTACACCATCCGGCCCCTGAACCTTCACATTGTCAAAAGTTACAACTGAACCAGGACCACATCTTGCCATGAAAGTAGCCAAACCAGCCAGGTTATTTCCTGTAATTGCACTCGTTACAACGTTCGGGAAATTAGCGCCGGAAAAATATACGGTAGCACTAACAACATTAAATTTCAGATCAAAGTCAAAGTTCTCTAATTCAGCACGGCAGAACTGTTGATTCTTGAATTCAACAGATGTCATCCTTACTTTACCAGATGCCACTTTAAACACCGGATCAGGAATTCTTTTAACCCTGAATGGAAATGAAAGTCCTTTACCCTGTGGGGCAACAGTAATACTTGCAGGCCCTACAGCTGTTACACGCACATTCCTTTTAGATCCTGTTCCAGAGATAGTACCACCAGTCATACTTACACTGGTTTTATCCCATCCTGTAGGTGATCCAATTGTCACGGGGTTGTCTACACCAATATAGAATACATTCATTTTATCAAGCATAACCGCAGCTCCACCAGGTGTACCTACTGTGTACTCGACATCTTTTTCGAGGTGATCCTGTGTTCCATCAGGCTTTGTATAAGCAATAGACACATGTACTTTTTGATTACCACCACCCGATACATTGAATTTTTTCTCAGCAACTCCTTTGTCATTTAAGGGCGAAGGAGTTCCACCAATTGATATAACAGGCTTTGATGCATCATTAAAAGCACCTACGCCTGCAGTAACAACAAGTTCTTCTCCTGGCATCAGGTAAGTTGAATTCGCTGTTGCGATAGGTTCAAATTTGTTGAGGATAAATTTAACGGCACCTACCTGGTTCTGGCAATAAGTTGCAACCAGGTTCTCTGCATTCTTAACATTGTTCTGGAACTTGCTTAATAGTGTAAGACCTGCAACAGTTGGAGTCATATGAAAATATGCTTCCGTGAATTCTTTTGGCTTACCATCTTGTCCTGTCGGTTGTGTTACGTCTACCGGAAATGAATTTGCATAGAGTTTCCGTATCTCAGGATCCACATTTAACATGGCTTCCCTGTAGTCCTTTAATTTTTTCTCCAGGATCGGACCTTGCTTTTGACCACCCTCACCACTACCAAACAAGCGAGTGGCAGCTTCAAGGTCATCAATCTTATATTCTTCTTTTGTTACACCATCTACTGTAACCATTTTAGAACCTGCTTCTTTTTTTAAGTCAATTTTCAATTTACTGATGTAAGCGTCCATGTCCGCTGAAAGCTTCCGTGCGGTTTCTGCTTTCGTATTCCAGAGAATAGCTTTCTCCCTGGTACCTGGATCTTCCATTTTTGCTTTTAATGAGGAATAAAGCAATTGATTCCCTGAGGTAAGGTTAGTATTGGAAGTCACAAGACTCGCATCTACTACTTTAAATGCATTCAAAATCTCAGATGATACGTTCAGTGCCAGTAGTGCGGTAAGCACCAGGTACATCAGGTTGATCATCTTCTGCCGGGGCTCTTTAGGTAAAGCCATAACTAATTAGTATTAAAATGTTTTTATTGAATGTTGTTTGGATCGAAATTTCAATGCTTATTGCCTGCCCTGCATTGCATTTAACATATTTCCGTAAACTGCATTTAGTTTACCAAGGTTTGTTGCCAAAGTACCAGTTTGCTCTTTTACTTTGTTGGCATCATCTACACTGCTCATCATTGCCTGGCTTGCTTCTGCCATTTTACCGTAGAAACCGTTTAATGCCTTCAGGTGGTTATTGCTTTCTTTCAATTCCAGCTCATATATCGTATTCAGTGAACCAAGGTTTTTTGTAAGAACCTGTACCTGCTCATGAAATCCTTTTGCACTTTCAGATGCATTGTTAAATGAAGCCATTGTGTTTGCACTACTTGTAAACGCGGTAGCCATAGTGCCTATTGCGGTAGTAGCTTCTTTTGTTTTAGCGCTGAAATCACTGGTGTTTTTTACTACATCGCTTACGTCAGTAATTCCTGATACTGAAGTTCCCAGCTTTTGGAAACCTTCGCCCAATCTTTTCAGGTTAGCAGGAGTTATGTCAGCTTCCTGCAACATTTTATCCATGTTGTTCAAAGCAGGGTTTCCTACAGGAACTGCCTTTGCTCCGTGTGTTTCAAAATCTTCTTTCACAGCCGGATAAATTAAATAAAGAATACCATAAAGTAAGAAGATCAAAGCCTCAGTATAAAGACCAATCTTCAACCAAAGATCTGCAATGGGTGTGTGAAGAATTTTTTGTAACGCACCAAAGATTACCGCAGATGCGGCGATAGAAACTGCAACATCCATCCATTTACTAATGTTAGAAGGAATTTTAACTGACATGTTTTTTAAAATTTTAAGGTTTTAAGTGGGATTGTTTGTTTGAAAATATTTGAGAATAATAACCCGTTTTTAATTTTACTTAAAAACGGGTTATAAATCAGTAATCAATTTTTTTAGAAATATAGTCTATTATTTTCCTTTTTTAGATGCGGGAGGTAAATCAATAACGCAACGGAATCCAATATAGGATTTAGCCGTGTCCTGGTATTCATAGCTACGTGTACTTACTTGTAGGAAATTGGCAACGTCTTTCCAGCTTCCACCGCGTACAACTTTACGCTTCATTCGTGGAGGATCAGAATCTTTTGCATTCCAGCGAATGTCGGGGTTAAGATCATGCTGGAAGTTGTAACCACCTTCATAATATAATGAAGCGGTCCATTCTGCAACATTACCTGCCATGTTATACAAACCGAAATCATTTGGCCAATAAGCATCAGCCCTTACAGTATATAAACCGCCGTCTTCCGGATAATTTCCACGGCCTGGTTTGAAATTAGCTAATAAACATCCTTTTTTATTCCTAAGATAAGGACCTCCCCAAGGATAAGGCGATTGTGAACGTCCACCTCTTGCTGCATATTCCCACTGGGCTTCGTTTGGTAACCTGAAGTCAGATTCAGGTGTTCTTTTCTTTGATTCCAGGAAAGCAGTCAGGTAGTGAGAGCGCCATTCGCAGAAAGCTGTAGCCTGTTTCCAGTTAACACCCAATACAGGGTAGTTGCCGTATGCAGGGTGATTGTAGTATTTTTTAGCCATTGGCTCATTGTACGAATAGGAGAAATCCCTAATCCAGCAAAGAGAATCAGGATATACCGGGATCTTTTGCTTTACAATAAATGCAGAACGTGGTATTGTAACGTCCCTGTTTGTAGCTGCGGCTTTATAATCGAAGATTTCAGACTGATACACAATTTTATTTGCATCCAGTTCTTTTTTACCAAAAATGCGGTTATCCGGGGTTACAATGATTGCATCTATTTTTTCAATAGTTGCTTTATCTCCCCATTTGATGGTCTTGGCTTTTTTCCAGTCAACATATTCATTGCCATCGGCACCCTGCTTAACATAGTTCATGAGTTTTGCAGCAATTGAATCCTTTACCCAGTTTGTGAACTGGCGGTATTCATTGTTGGTGATCTCTGTAGCATCCATCCAGAAGCCACTGATTGAAACTTGTTTGTTGCGGGCGGTGTAGGCATAGTTTACATCCTCATCGCTTGGTCCCATATGAAAAGTTCCCGGTGGTATATATACCATTCCAGGAGGGCGGGTTAAGTTCCACCTTGTGCCCGGTGCAACTCCATGGAGCTGACCATCGTTAGGTAGGGAACTACCTTTACTTTTTGAACTTTTACAACTGCTTGTAGCAGTTGTGATAGCAATTACGGCTATCAAGTAGAAAAACCGATTGTTCATCTTATTATACTTTGAGGGTAATGGGCAAATGTAATGATTATTTCGATTCATTATCATTTTGGTTTTTGATTCCAATAAAATTTTTTACACAAATTTTTGTGCCCAATTATCTTAAACGACTAAGTTATCTATTTATTGTGAACTTTATCATTAATCTCTATTGCGCTTTTAGCAGACTTTCTAATTCAGTGACACTGTTAACGGGCTTGCTGCAACTGTAGTTTTTACACAGATATATTAACGGTTCAGCGCCATACATTTTATCGGCTAAAAGAGGCAGATCTCCCTGTACAACCGCACTGTGAAATATTTTTCCCGGCAGATAGATTCTCAAAACGTCAGCAACTATTGTTTCTGCATGCTCACCGGTGATAACAATCTCCTGTATTCCTGCCACCTGCTTTATGGCAAGGCTGGCCCATATTCCGAACGACGTAGGGTATTTTATTATTATTTCTGAGAGGTTTTTTAGCATTTTATTAGCATTTAGCCACCATTCACGCTGATCGAATGCAATGCCCAGGTAAAATAAGTTCTCTGCCATAACACTATTACCCGACGGCACTGCATTATCATAAATTTCCAGCTTCCTCGCAATTACATCCTTTTGATCCTTGTGTGTATAATAAAAGAAGCCATCTTCTTTTTGAAAATGATCAATAACGTAGGTGGTTAAATCCTTTGCGTGCATTAAAAACTCCTGCCCGGGTATCATCTGTTGCAGTAAAATACATGACTGGATCAGGTAGGCATAGTCGTCAAGATAAGCCGGATGTTTTGCCTGTTTATTTTTATAACTATGGTAAACAACCTTTCCTTCTACACTGAATTTTTCTATCAAAAAATTAAAAAGGGAGACGGCCATATTTTTATAAACATCATTGCCGAGGGCGGCCGACGCTTTACAAAATGCCGTTAGTAACAATGCGTTCCATCCCAATAATATTTTGTCATCCGTTGCAGGAGGAATTCTATCATTCCTCACTGCCAACAATTTTTTTTCTGAGGACCTGATAAGAGACATTAATTCAGCGACAGAAATTCCATGTTCTGATGCAAACCCGGCAGCTGGCTTAGTAATATGTAAGATGTTTTTTTCTTCCCAGTTTCCTTCTTCTGTTACTCCATACCACTCACAAAATATTCTGGAATCTTCCCCCAGGATGCGATCAATCTCCTGCTTTTCCCATACATAAAATTTACCTTCTACTCCTTCACTATCCGCATCAAGTGCCGCATAAAAACCTCCATCGGGATGTTGCATCTCGTTTATAAAAAAATCAAGTGTTTTCTCAATCGCATTTTGATAGAAAACATTTCCTGTTACCTGGAATGCATCGGACAAAACGCTTACCAGGAGCGCATTGTCGTATAACATCTTTTCAAAATGAGGAACCAGCCACGCCGAATCTGTACTATACCTTGAAAGGCCGCCCGCCAGGTGATCGTAAATACCACCTTCGAGCATTTTGCGTAATGAAAATTCAGCATGATTCAATGCTTTCTCATCCCCGAAATGCTGACCGTAATGCAGCAGATATTGTATGGTGAATGTTTGGGGGAATTTGGGTGCATTGCCAAAGCCTCCATAAACAGTGTCGGCTGATTTTAAAATCTGATCAGCGATTATTTTACATGATTCTTCGGTGAAATTACTTTCGCCTGCCGACCCGGGATTGAATGAATTCTTTGAAATAAAATTTGTAGAAGCATTGATATGTTCCAGTAAACTTTCTGCCTGTTGTTCTATTTCTTCTCTTTTTTTCTTCCAGGTATCGTTGATAAAAAATAATATCTCTTTCCAGGAAGGACGGTTAAACGCTTTTTGCGGTGGAAAATAGGTTCCGCCATAAAATGGCTTTGCTTCTGTTGTTAAAAAAACATTTAGTGGCCAACCACCATTTCCTGCAATTGCCTGTACTGCTTCCATGTAAATATGATCAAGGTCGGGGCGCTCTTCACGATCTATTTTAATGTTGATAAAATGCTCATTCATGAAAGCTGCCACTTCTTCATTTTCAAAACTTTCCCTCTCCATTACATGACACCAGTGGCAGGCTGCATATCCAATACTTACCAGAATTGGTTTATCCTGTTCTTTGGCTTTTGCCAAAGCTGTTTCGCTCCATGCATGCCATTCCACCGGGTTGTGGGCGTGTTGTAAAAGATAAGGGCTGGTTTCGTGGATGAGTTCGTTGGTGAAGGCGTGTTCCATACCGCATGTTTAGCTGATTAAATTTTTTCCTGATTCTGTGAGAACTAACAGAATCAAAACTATGCCAGAAGACGAGGCTGAGTACTGTGATGGCTGAGTAATATCAAAGAATGGCCGGATAATTACTTTTTGTTTATTTCCATGATAAACCTTTCAAGTGCGCTTATCATGCTGGGGGCCTGGGGTTGTGGGGCTTTAATATCAAGCGTAAGCCCGGCATCTTCAGCTGCCTTAAATGTATTGGCACCAAAGGCACCGATCTTTGTTCCGTTTTGTTTGAACTGGGGGAAATTTTCCATAAGGCTTTTAACACCTCCGGGGGTAAAGAAGCAGATTACGTCGTAGTTCCTGGCGATCACATCTTTTATATCATTGCTTACAATCTTATAAAGAACCGGTGTTGCATAGCCGCAATTGTGATTTTTAAGCCAGTTTGTTATCTCGCTGTCAAAAGATTCTGAACAAGGATATAAAAATTTCTCGTTGTCTTTGTGTTTATTAATTACATCAAAGAGGCTTTTATTAATACCATCTGCACCATAAAAAACTTTTCGCTTACGGTATAAAATAAATTTTTGTAGATATAGGGCCACTGATTCAGTGATGCAAAAATATTTGGTATCCTGTGATACAGTCACTTTAAGTTCATCGCAAATACGAAAGAAATGATCAATGGCATTCCGACTTGTAAAAATAACTGCACTGAATGAAGCGATGTCAATCTTTTGTTTGCGAAATTCTTTTGCGGGAATACCCTCTACCACGATAAAAGGATGAAAATCAAGGCTCAGGCTATATTTTTTCGCCAGATCAAAATACGGCGACTTTACACCTTCCGGCTTAGGTTGGGTAATAAGTATTTTTTGAACCGATTTAATGGCAGCTTTTTTAAGGTCGTTTTTTATCATACTTACATATCCAATGATGGCACAAAATTACAAATTATTCCTCATAAAAACTAAAGAAGCATATTTATAAATCAATAAAAGTGGTAATACCTCAATGCTGATTATGTAAAGAAAGAAATGGAAACCACTTACTTTCAGTTTTGTTTGAAGCAATCCGTATGACCTGAAAAAACGCATCAGGAACATCAGTGCAATGATCACGTAAGAAATAATGATGGTAATATTAACCAACCCGGCACTTGAAAATGGGATGATGATCACTACCGGTACCAGGCAAAGAGATATGATCTTGTTAATAAGGAACACAATGAAAATGTATGTTTCCGCTTCTTCTTTATAACCAGTAAGCCAACCCGCAAATTTTAGTGTGCAAAATTTTACAATGTAAACCAGGAGCAAACAAATTATACAGGACAGCAACATTTGCCAGTTATCATAATTGATCTTCCCGAAATGATTTAATAATAAATAAATGTACCAGCCGCTAATAAATACAAAGAAAAGGTTGAAAAACATCGATGGAAGCCTTGCCTGCAATAACTGGTCGGTAAGCTGTCCCTGCCTTAAAGATGTATTGAAAAACACGCGTATCAAATTGCTAAAATAACGCGGCCATGAAACCTTCAGGATCCCAAGGAACAATAATAATACAGCGAGGATATAAAAAACAAGGTCCTTGGATACAAATCGTTTCGGACTTTGTATGAGTGAGACAGGTTGTGAACTCGTATTCAAAAAGATATTCTCTTTCACAATATCAGTCCAGGTTGAATATTTTTTGGGAACTGCAGTAACAGGGGACGGATGAAGCGTATCAGTTTGCAGGCTGTCTTTGTGAACGCTATCTTCCTGCAAACTATTTGTGTCCACAGAATCATCCAAATTTAGCAGGCTGTCGTTTTGCTGTGCATGAACCATGATGGGCCATAAAAAAAGAAAATGAAAAATAATAATGGCCGGTTTCAGCATGCTCAGTTGTTTGGGATGTAAAAATACCCGCAATTGTTTTAAAAGTAGTTGATATACCCAAAATGAATTTTTGAAGCTTCCCTTAAATTGAATTTAACATCATCTCTTTTCCCAATTGCATAACTGATATTGATCAGTCCAAGTTTTGCCTCGTACAGCAACCCTACCCCGGCGCCGATAAACTGATTGTTTACATTTACCAGCTGGTATTTATTTTTGGTCATGCCATAATCAGCAAAGAAAAATAAATAAGAATTCAGTGCAAAGATCTGGCGGAATTCTGCTGTGGCAACTCCATAACGGGTTGCGTAGATGCTTTCTTCATCAAAGCCACGCATCAGGTTATAACCACCAATCTGGAAAAGTTCATTCCTGAAAATACTGGGGCTAACATAAAAGCCGGTATGCAGCGAGGTTTTCAAAACGGCAGATTTTCCAATTGGGAAATAATGGGCACCTGATAATTTTATTCTTAACTGGTAATTTCTCGATTTGATAGAATCGTATAAAGTAGCATAGTTAAATGCAGGATCTTTCAGGTTCACGATATCTGTGTTTTTCTTCACATTTTTTATTCCCACCGTCGTTGCAATATTCATTTCATTACCCGACCTTGGGTTGAACCGATAGTTGGTTTTTATCCATTCATAATTCAATCCAACATTTACCGAACTAACATCAATGTTTGGGGGCAGTTTTTTCGAAGCTCTTACCTGGTTGGTATCAATTCCACCTGATAAAAGCGTTGTGTTTTGCCATTGTATAAATATTTTTCCTGTTTTATTGGCGGATAATAAATATTGTAAACCGAGCTGTGCATTCACCTGTAAAAAGCTTGAATCCTTCTTAAACAGGTCGAACAGAAAATCAAATCCGAATGGAGAATTAAAAATATATGGTTGTGTAAATCCTAAATTCAGCCTGGGGGATTTTGGCTGCAGCTGCTGCCACTTCACTAATATACTTTCACCCGAACCTAAAACATTTTTAAGATCGAGATTAACATCACCGGTGAGTTGCAACTTTCCTGTATTATTTGCAGCAGGCAAAAACCCTATTATGAAATTTACCTGGCTGCTTTTTTTAGGCTGTACATACAGGTTTAAAACAGCACCACTACCCAGCATCGTAAGATCAGATGGCTGTACCGTTTTCAGGTATGGTAATTCCAATACCCGTTTATCTACATCCTCCAGCTTTTGTTTGTTGTACGCAGCGCCATTGGGTATATACAAATAACGTTGCAAAAACTTATTACTGATCTTTGCTTTTCCAATTATTCTTATGCTGTCGATATGATAAAGCAATCCCTTCTCGGCCTTTAATACCGCACTGATCTTATCATCATTTATTTGTACACTATCAAGGTAAACCGATGCAAAAGGATAACCTTCCTTTTCATAATGCGTTAGTATGCGTTGCTGCAATGCCTGCAATTGCAATAAATTAACTGGTTTATTAAGAAAATGCTGATCCCTGAAGCCACTTTCCTCCAGTGCTTTCTTTTCAATAGCCGCAGTTCTGAGCTGAACCCAATTATATCTTATACCAAGGTAAAGGCTAATATGTACGGTTGATCCAATATTCCAGAAACTATCTACAGAAGCAACAGGATAACCTTTTGAAGCCAACAGCTGCGGTAGCTTGTTCATATACTCATATACCAAAATCTCACTGCTGAATGATGATTGAAGTTTCAGATCAGGCGGCTTAAACAAACTATCTTTGCCGACATAGTGAATGGAAAGAAGATAATTATTTTTGGGATCAGTGCCTTGTTGAGCGTGAACACAATTGATAAAGCCGCAGCAAACAATCATTGCAAGCCATTTTCTTATCCAATGCGCACAGGCCATTTTCATGCAGTTGAAGGAATCAATTATTCGAAAACGTAAATTTACAATCTTTGGCGGGCATTTATATTCATATTCCTTATTGCAGGCAGGCATGCACCTACTGCAACTTTCACTTTTCCACTTTACTTACCCAAAAGCATGAATTTTTAGAATCCTTAATTAAAGAAATCAGCCTGGCAGAAAACTTCATTGTTGCTGCTGAAATGATCGATACTATTTACATTGGTGGTGGTACACCCAGCCTGCTGGCAAGGGCTGAACTAGCAATGATATTTGAAGCACTGCATAAGAAGTTCTCCATTGATAAAAATGCAGAACTAACCCTAGAAGCCAACCCGGATGATATCAACAGGACGATATTGAATGAATGGAGAGGAATCGGAATAAACAGGCTAAGCCTCGGCATCCAATCCTTTAATGATGAAGAATTGAAATGGATGAACCGGGCCCACAGTGCGTCGCAATCACTAAAAAGCATAGACGAAATATTGCAGGCGGGCATCAGCAACTTTTCTGTCGATCTCATATTCGGTTCTCCTTTATTAAGCAATACTGATCTTGAAAAAAACCTGCAAATTATTTTTAATAAAGGAATACCACATATTTCATGTTATGCATTAACGGTTGAACCAAAGACTGTTTTGAACAAACAGATTGAACAAAAAAAATCGCCGCCTGTAAATAGTGGGAAGCAAGCTGATCAATTTTTATTGTTAATGAATGCGATGGCCTCAAAGGGTTATGAACAATACGAGATAAGCAATTTTGCAAAACCAGGCATGCGAAGCAAACACAACAGTAGTTACTGGCAGGGAAAACCTTATTACGGCTTTGGACCATCTGCACATTCTTTTGATGGAAAAAACAAAAGACGCTGGAACATTGCTAATAATGCACTTTATATACAGTCCATAAAAAATAATACTATTCCTTTTGAAGAAGAATTGTTAACCACAGAACAAAGATTGAATGAATATATTATGACATCTTTGAGAACAATGGAGGGGATCAAAACAGAAAAGATCAGCCTGGAATTTGGACTGCGGCATTTGAAAGATTTGAAGGCGGCTATTCAGAAATATGTTGATACAAATAAAGTAATCATACAAAATGCAAATATTGTATTGACAAATGAAGGGAAATTATTTGCGGACGGAATTGCGGCGGATCTGTTTTTTTGATAAATAACAATTGGGCTAAAGCCCGGAAAAAAGCTTTGCTTTTTTGTCCGTTGGCTGAAGCCAACGGCAATAATTGGAGCCTAAAATAATTATCAGCGATGGAAATTATTGAATTAATTACGACCAAAAAAGCGGCGGAACAATTTATTTCCATCTAATTAAGGGGTATAGCCTTATCATATCAAAGTACTTTCAATCTGCTTAAACTCCGTTTGTGCCTGACCGTTCTGCCATAAAATTTTATAAATAGCTTCTGCGATCGGCATTTCCGCTTTTATATTTAGGTTGATGATGTGCATGCATTTACTGGCATTGTGCCCTTCTGCAACCATGCTCATTTCAAGTTGCGCCGCTTTTACAGAATAACCTTTGCCTATCATATTGCCAAAAGTGCGGTTGCGGCTGAATAGAGAATAACAGGTAACCAGCAAATCGCCGAGGTAAACAGATGCCGCATAATTATTATGAACCTGTATGCCGGCAGAGGATTTTTTATGTTCGATGTAACCTACTTCTGCATTGATGATCCCTGCTTTGCGAAGGAAGCCCGCCATTTCATCTGCGCTGTTTGCAATAAGCACACTTAAAAAATTATCCCCGTAATCCAATCCATGTGCAATGCCTGCACCAACTGCATAAATATTTTTTAAAACGGCTGCGTATTGGACGCCATAGATATCTTTGTTCTGAACTGTATTTAAATAGGGCGTTTTAAAATAACCTGCAATTTCGTGAGTAGCTCTTTCATCAATGCCTGTAAAAGTGAGATAAGACAATTTTTCAGAAGCTATTTCTTCCGCATGGCATGGGCCAAGCACCGCAAAATAATCTTCAAGCTGTACATTGAAATGATCCTTGAGATAATCATTCAACAAAAGATTTTGATCCGGAAGAATTCCCTTTATAGCAGAAACAATTTTTTTTCCTGCAAAAATATTTTTGTCAAGCGTAGATAGAACATCCAACGCATAGGCAGAAGGAATTGCAATCACGATACAGTCGGCATTTTTGATAACTTCGCCTGCATTAGAACTGAGCTGCAATTTACCAATGTCAAAACGTGCCGAAGTGAGGTAATGTGGATTATGAAAACGGGTTTTAAAATGTTGGATCGCTTCTTCGCTTCGGTTCCACCAATGGATACTTTGACCGTTATCGGTTAAGATCTTTGCGAGGGCAGTTCCCCAGCTTCCGCTTCCTAATATTCCAAAGTTCATAAGCGTTTCGCGTTAAATCGTTTCTCGTTAAATCGTTTCTCGTTTCTCGTTGCTCGTTTCTCGATTCTCGTTTCTCGTTTCTCGTTGCTCGTTTCTCGTTAAATCGTTGCTGGTTTCTCGTTTCTCGTTAAATCGTTTCTCGTTTCTCGATTCTCGTTGCTCGTTTCTCGTTGCTCGTTTCTCGTTAAATCGTTGCTGGTTTCTCGTTTCTCGTTAAATCGTTGCTGGTTTCTCGTTGCTCGTTGCTGGTTTCTCGTTTCTCGTTTGCCGTTAAATCCTTTCTCGTTGCTGCGTTATGTTTGAAACTTATACAAATAAAGAAACTACAAAATTGAAGTAAACGAGAAACGAAGAGAGACGAGAAACCAGAAACGATTTTTATAATCCAAGTTTGTCGACAGCTAATTGTGCTGCAATCTGGCTTGCATCTTTTTTATTGTACCCTTTTGCCTGGGATACAATCTCACCGTCTACAGTAGCCGCAATTGTAAATAACCTGCGCCCATTTTCAAATTTTTCATCCAGTGTTGCAAACTCAAGTGCCTTGCCGTTCTTATTTGCCCAACCGTATAATTTATTTTTAATGTTGATCTCAATTGTTTCCAGGTCATCTGTGAATAAATGAGGAAAGATGATGTATTCTTCTACCCATTGGTTTGTTTTTTTATACCCCTTGTCCAGGTAAACAGCACCAATTAATGCTTCAAGTGTATTACCAAATATCTGTGATATTTTAAGTGCGTTGTCAAACTTATTATAAAAAGTGATTTTCTTAAGTCCCATTTTCAGGGCGATCTCATTTAGTTTTTGCCGGTTCACCATCTTGCTGCGCATCTCTGTAAGAAAGCCTTCTCCTTTGTATGGATACTTTTTAAAAAGATAATGTGCAATGATGGAACTGAGAACAGCATCTCCAAGAAATTCAAGGCGTTCGTTGTTTTCGTCTGCACCTTCCCGTACGGAACGGTGACTGAGCGCTGTTTTATATAATGATACATCACCTGGCGTGAATCCAAGTATATTGTTGAGTTGTTTTTTAAACTCTTTTTTCTTCTTATCGTTCTGAAAAAAATCTATTAAAAACTGCAAAATGAAGTTAGATGTTTAGCCGAAATTAATGGAAAAAAACGGGAATCGGCAATTGGGAACCGGCAATAAATAAATAAGTGAATGGTGAATAGTGAATGGTGAAATCTTTGAAGTTTACAAGCAGCTTGTAGTTTGATACACTCGGACATAGATATCTTAACCTTAAACCTTTACACTATTTAAACCTTAGACGAATCGTTACGCCACATACTTCTTCACGATCACACTTGCATTGTGGCCACCGAAACCAAAAGTATTGCTGAGTGCAGCATTCACTACTTTATGTTGAGCTTTATTGAAAGTGAAATTAAGTTTAGGATCCAGTTCAGGATCGTCTGTAAAATGATTAATGGTTGGAGGGATTACATCTTTTGTAACGGCCATGATACAAGCCAATGCTTCCAATGCACCTGCAGCACCCAGGCAATGGCCGGTCATACTTTTTGTGGAACTGATATTCAAATTATATGCATGTTCACCGAATACACTCATTATGGCTTTTGTTTCTGCCAGGTCACCAAGCGGTGTTGATGTTCCATGCACATTGATGTAATCAATATCTTCAGCCTTCATGCCGGCATCTTTTAAAGTAACATGCATCACGTTTTTCGCTCCCAGCCCTTCAGGATGAGGGGCTGTAATATGATAGGCATCTGCAGTGCCGCCACCGCCTGCTATTTCACAATAAATTTTTGCACCTCGTGCCAATGCATGTTCCAGGCTTTCGAGAATCAGTACTCCGGAACCCTCACCCATTACAAAGCCGTCACGGTCCTTATCAAAAGGGCGGCTGGCCGTTTTAGGAGAATCATTTCTTTCACTCAATGCTTTCATTGCGTTAAATCCTCCAACACCTGCAGCACTGATCACTGCTTCGCTTCCACCGGTGATAATAATATCGGCCCGGTTTAAACGAATTGCGTCAAACGCATCAATGATCGCATTGGTAGATGATGCACACGCACTTACCACGGCATAGTTAGGACCGCGGAAACCATGGCGCATAGAGATCTGCCCGGCAGCAATATCCAATATCATTTTTGGAATGAAAAAAGGATTGAATCGTGGGGTACCATCTCCAGAAGCGAAATTGATCACTTCCTCCTGGAATGTAATGAGGCCTCCAATGCCACTGGCAAAGATGACGCCCACCCTTTCGGGATTCACATTCTCCTGGGAGATTCCCGCATCTTTAACTGCTTCATCGCTTGCAATTAATGCAAATTGACAATAGCGGTCCATTTTACGGGCTTCTTTCCTATCGAGGTAATTGGTGGGTTCAAAATCTTTAACCTCACAGGCAAACCTGGTTTTAAATTTCGCAACATCGAATTGTTTGATGTAATCGCAGCCGCTCACACCATTTTCTAAACCATTCCAGTATTCGGCAACGGTTTTACCCAATGGAGTGATGGCACCCAACCCGGTAACTACTACTCGCTTTAAATCCATACGATTTGCCTGTGATAATTAAAAAGATAATTACTTGGCGTTTTCTTCCAAGTAAGATACAGCCTGGCCAACAGTGGTAATTGTTTCGGCCTGCTCATCCGGAATAGAAATATTAAATTCTTTTTCAAAT
>JBDSBG010000094.1:0-4065 GCA_039921685.1 Ferruginibacter sp. | reverse complement strand
ATGCCTTTTCTTCATCGCTCAATACCATAACTTTTGATTACAGCACCATGAAGTAGTTTATATACTCCTACCGCAAGGCGTATATGAAGGGACTTCCTTCATCTCTTTTAAAGCATTGAAAAAGAATTTATACCCTCTTTCATTCGTGACACACTCGACTAAGCAAGGGGATTTTCAACCCCTGCTCCTCACAGAACCGTACGTGAACATCTCGATTCATACGGCTCTTCAAGAAAACGTTTTCAATTTAATAAGCTGGACATACGCTCCAGTGGGCAAACAGTCCCGCCTGCATTTTGTATAAAGTGTTTAGCCATCTGCGGCTCTTGTACAAGTTTAGTCGTTTGTTCCATTTGCACCATTTCTCAAGCCGTTTGTTTACAAAGCGCTAAAGGTCATTAAGACTTTTCTTGATAAAGTGGCAGTAGTAGCTTTGCCAGCGCCGTATCAATGGATTTAGCAGATTTGCAACCACATAAATACTACCCGTTCGGCTGTGTAATCGAAGGCTGCGTACCTTATCCATAATACTTTTCCTCGCTGACATTGAGGGCGAAGGAAGTACCAGCAGTTTCCATTCCCCTCCTTCCTTTACCCATTGTGCTGTGAATACAAATCCAACCATTTCAAAAGTATTGACTGATGTCACGCTTCTGTTTGTTGGGCTTCCGGCGCCTAGGTGCGGCCCTCACGCACCAAAATAACTGCACAACCTCCTGCCCTACCTCAAAATTTTCTTGTAGATTTGTGCCAACTACAGCTGTGCCAAAACTTAATTGGCACAACATTCATTGGCACAAAATAAAAAGAATGAAAACATTAACCGCAATCCGTAAAAAAGCGGGCCTTAGCCAGCAAGCCCTTGCTGAGTATCTTGATGTATCCAGGAGCCTGGTAAACATGGCAGAACAAGGTTTAAGGGATTTACCAAAAGCTGCAGCACTTAAGCTGGCCGAAATAGAAAAAGTAATAGCGGGGACCGAAACAAAAAAGAAATCAACCCCTGCAAACACAGATGATAAGGTATTCAAAAAAATCAAGGACCATCATAAACAAAAACGGGAAGATTATTTATTCAAAGCAAAAATGTTACAACGACGCCTGGCGATCATGCAAGGATCCCATGATCAGTCAGACGCGAAAATGAAACTGATAAATGGGCTGTCAAAAAAAAATCAACCGGGCAAAAACAAATTTGAAGATCACTGGCTTGAATACCATGATCAAAAAAGCAGGAAAAAAATCCTAAAAGCTGTTCCCCGTTTACAAATGCTTACACTCGAAATTGAAGTACTGTTGGGGTATGCTGCTGTGCATGAAAAGATTTTTAACAACCTCGCTTAAATTCACCGGATTCCCTTCGTTATCAACTGTTGTACTGAGTTTCCAACTAAATACAGACTAAACTGTTGAGTTAAGCGTCACCTCAGTACAAACTATTCCCACAACAACGGCTCCATCGTACCATTCCTGTCGAAATTACCCGACAAATTCAATTACTGCGTTTCTGGTTCGCAGTGATGATCATTACGGGACCGGCTTTTCCAGCTACCCGTTGCTGAAATTGCTGTGTCAATAAAGACAATTGATTCCAAAATAATTATGAAACTTCTTGGCCTGATTTTGTCATGAATCCTAAAAAATGCAATCATGAAGAAAGAGAATCCAGCCGTAAAGAAAAAAGTCAATAAAGTGAAAAGTCAGGAGCAAAACCAACGGCCTAAAGCTGCGGGAGCCGCGAAAGCTGACGGGAATAAAATTAATCCTGATACAAAGCTCTCCAAAGAGGAGTTTCAACAGGCGAAAACAATTAACAGGATGCAAACTGAAAGAGACTAACAAAACTAAACGTTTTTTGGTCTACCTATCCTTATTTAGGTTGTCCACTTTCGTCTACCCGTTTCCGTTTCTCCAGCGGGGTGGGCGCCTTATCATCTTTTGTCTGGTTGCGCTTGGAGTAAAAAGGGATAGTCACCCCGGCAATTGAACCGCCAAAAAAATTTAATACGACTGCTGCAAACATAATTCGAAAAACAAGGCCACCGGTTCGCCCCTGGATAGATGAAGGAGGATTTCCCGTCATCACTTTTTCCGGTGCGCCGAAACCAATAGTTCCAGGATCAATTACCGTTAGCATGATCAAACATACAATTGCTGATATCAGGATACCCAGGATTGTAATTACATGGGATGCGAATACCATTGCAACTGTACTCTCATTACCGCCACGCTTGAAATTATCCATGACTGTAACGGTTGCAACGGTAAAAAAATACAACACTGAACCGAGGAATAAAATCCACGAAACGCTATAATCGGCCTTGCTTATGTAAATAAAGGCACAGATGCAAAACAGAGTGGCTGCTGTAATGGCTGAAACAATACTGTATCGCCAATTTATCTTTCTAAACATACTAATTCTGCCGATAAAATCATGCCAGCCATCGCATCCTAATAAGGATTCCAGGAGGGAGAGGAAGATACATGATCAGGGAGCTAGCCATCTATGAATAAAAGCTGGAAAGATTAGATTGAACAATTTCTAATCATGTCCAACCTTATATTCATTTGATTGCTGCCTTTTTTTCAGTTTGTTCCGAATTAGAAAAACAGGCCAACCTAACAGGAGCGAAACAATCAGCATTGCAGCAATATGGCCATCAGTAAAGTTCATAAAACTTCCGCCCAGCTTTGTGCCGTCAATTCCACTACCCATCATTGAAACATTGGTATTTGGCCTTAACGTGTGCGTACTTCCTAAAATAGCACACTTGTTATGAAGCAACACGGTACTTGTTGTCTCGGGGTCAGGTCGGTAATCCTCCACCTGCCATTCACCAAAAACATGAATGCCGTAGAAAAATAATAATGTCAAAAGAACGCCCATTGCAATAGAACGTGCAAGAGTAAGTGATGTAGATTCGCTTTTTGATTTCATGGTTCAAAAATATACAGCGGGTGAATAAAAGAAGCATTTAATTAACCAGTTGCGGTCCATTATTTCCGATCGGTAATATTTCATATAATTGTTGAGGAATTAGCTTGCAAGAATTATATTTAAAGGAAAAATGAAAGCAGCCCTCACAGCCACGGTTATCTTAATAAGCATTTTTCTTTTCAGTATAGCAGATACAGCCGCACAGTCAGTATCCCGTTTCAATACCAACAGGTTTACAAACGGTAAAGGAGACACGCTGAATTACCGGTTACTGTTTCCTGATGCAAATGCATTGAGAAAATACCCGCTCGTAATATTCCTTCATGGTTCGGGCGAAAGAGGAACTGATAATGAGGCCCAGTTAAAATGGGGCGTAATGAATTTCGCGACGGACCAGATGATGGCTGCGCATCCTGCAATCGTGATCGCACCACAATGCCCACCAGAACTACAATGGTCGAATGCGCAGGAAATCAACAACAGCAGGGAAATAAAAATGAATGCTTCTCCATCAAAACCAATGGAACTTACCATTGCACTCGTTCAACAGCTTATTAAAACAATGCCGGTAGATACAAATAGAATCTATATTACAGGGCTATCAATGGGCGGCTACGGTACATTCGATGCTATTGAAAGATATCCGGATCTGTTTGCGGCTGCAGTACCGGTATGTGGTGGTGGAGATGTTTCAAAAGCTTCTTTAATAGCACATATACCTACCTGGATATTTCATGGTGCCGAAGATCCTGCAGTGAACCCTCTGAATTCATGTGATATGCTGAATGCATTGAATAAGGTTGGTGCCCACCCGGGCTTTACATTGTACCCGGCTGTTGGACATTTTTCATGGCTGGCTGCTTATAGCGATGCTTTGATGTTTGAATGGCTTTTTAAGCAGCACAAATAAATGCCTTTGCAAAAGGGTTAATGAATATAGGATTAGGTAGAATAAGCGCATAGCCTTTACTCGCTTTGGTTAGTACTTCAAATTCGTTGCTTTCGCCTCCATCCCGATTGAAGATCGGGACGGGCTGCGTACCTGCACCGGCGCTGCTTTCCGCCGTTTGATCCCGATGTGCTTCGCCATCGGGACAATTGCGACTACGTCGCAACCCGACGGAAAG
>JBDSBG010000093.1:0-9086 GCA_039921685.1 Ferruginibacter sp. | reverse complement strand
GGCCTTCCATTTTCCAGGAACATTAGCACCGCACCATCATTCCATTGTGCCTGAACACCTGTTCCAGTTGTAAGTCCGAAAACAGTTGTAGGGCCCGCAGGATGGTTTTGAGTTTTTATCCATGCAGAAACGGTAACGCTTCCAAGGCTGGCAACACTCAAAGGTGCAATCGTTGGATAAAGGACATACCCACTATCTAAGCTAAGCGCCTGACCTTTAAGGCCTGTGGCAAAGCTGTTTCTATATGCTGTCGTTGGCGCAGCGGAAGAAATTTTCTCATTATTAGTACCATCAAAAGTCCAATGAGCTTTAAGATTTGCACCACCAACTTCATCGGAATTATTGAATCCGCCGATTGGATCTGGAGGCGTTACAACAGGATCATCATCTTTTCCACATGAAATAATACCGGCGCTTAACAGCAGGATAGCTGCAGCGTTGATAAGGATTTTTTTTGCGTTTTTGTTCATCGTAGTAATTTTTAATTTTAATTGATAAAGATAATTATAAAAAAGGGTTAAGTCATGGTTTAAAAAAAGTATTAATACCCGTTATTTTGTGTGAGTTTCCCGGCACTCAGATCAATTTGCGGCTGAGGGATTGGAAAGACTTCATTTTTACCGTCAACAAAATTTTTCCCCAGCGCTCTCAATACAATCCCGGCACGCCCTTGTCTTACAAGGTCAAAAAACCGATCCTGTTCCATCGCAAGTTCGGTTCGTCGTTCATTCCAGATGTTTGTGGTGGTTGCGGTCACAGAGGCAAGCCCTGCTCTTAGCCTTACAAGATCAAGATCTGTTTGTGCCTGCGATACATTCCCAATTTGGATGCCAGCTTCTGCATTTATCAATAATACTTCTGCGAATCTTATTATATGTACATTTTTTGGTAACTGATCCGTGTTACCTGTATTGCAATATGTCTCTGTTTTCCTGCCGAAATAGGCCTTATAATTATAGCGGTCATTTTGCACACGGTTCCTTGCAGGCACTACAAATCCATCCCAAAGCACCGTACTGTCGGGCTTGATGTAAATGATTGTAACAGAGTCCCGGAGATCTCCCGGTTCGTAGGCATTTGCAAGGTCAACGCTTGGTGTGTTCAATCCAAAGCCCAGGTCTGCCCAACCGCCCAGTCCACCAGAACGAGGCCCTTGCGCCACTGTATAAAAAGGAATGGCAGCATTGCAATCTACATTGGTTCCTGTTTGGATTTCAAAAACAGACTCAAAATTATTATCGTCAGCCTTGGTTCTGAAATTTCGGCTGTAGTCTGCCATCAGACCGTATTTACCTGAATTGATAACCTCCGTGGAAAGGTCGTAGGCCCCCTGGTAGTTGTGCGTGTACAAATAGACTTTGGACAATAAACTTTGTGCTGCACCTTTGTCAATTCGCCCTACATCCGTGCTGCCTCTTGAGGGCAAACTATCTGCAGCAAATTGTAAATCACTGATGATGGCTGCATAGATGGAATCTCTTGGTGCCCTTGTGGTAAATTCATCCGAATTTCCGTCAACAGGTCCGGAAGGTACCCGTAATACCTTGGGAACATCACCAAATAAACGAACAAGATTGAAGTAAAAATAAGCACGAAGAAATCTTGTTTCACCAATGAGCGTCCTTGTTGTTACATTATCAAATGTACTTCTTGATAATACATCCAATGCACCATTTGCGGCAGCGATGCCTTTATAGTGCCCGGCCCATAACCGGTCTACATAAAAATTATTGGCATTCAGGTCCGATGTAAAATTATCGAAGCCGACCGCTTCTGGCGCCTGGTCAGATAGAGTGCTTCCTTTGTCGGCATCATCAGAAGCAACATCAGTAGCCATACAAAAAATAATTCCATGTACATCATTTCCAAATCCACCCTGGTAGAGTTGATTATAAACACCGGTCACCAATTTCCTGGCAATTTGGGGATCAGTGGCTGCAGCTTCATCGGTTAATAATCCCTGGGGAGAAAGTTCAAGAAAATCTCTTTTACAACTGGTCATTATAAAAGCAAAGCCCACTGAAAAGAGGAAGATTATTTTTTTATTTAAAGTTGTCATGTCAAAAAATTAAAAGGTTAAATTAACACCCAAAGCAAATGTGCGTGTGGTTGGATAAGCATTGAATTCGATCCCCTGGTTTAGCGGGTTTCCTTCTGAAAGTTCCGGGGTGAAGCCTGAATATTTTGTAAATGTTGCCAGGTTTTGTCCGGTAATATAACCTCTGAGATTTGTAACGCCGTACTTGGTGAGAAAAGCATTTTTAAATGTATATCCTATTGAAAGATTATTGATGCGCAAAAAATTTCCGGTTTCTAAAAAATAAGTGGATTGGGGAAGCGCATTGTAGTTGGCAGCGGGATCATTGGATGCATAGTTCGAAAAAGTCCAGCGATTTTTTACAACGCTTTCTTCTATATTATCCAATGTATTGAAACGCGCCGCTTTTTTCCCATTATAAATTTTACCGCCGTTAGTTCCATAAAAACTTATACTTAGATCGAAGCCCTTGTAATTTACGGTTGCAGAAAAGCCGTAAGTAAATTTAGGCTGATACGAGCCTGAAAAAGCCCGGTCTTTATCGTCAATTTTCCCATCATCATTAAGGTCTTTATACCTTAGATCACCCAGTTTAGGCAATTGGCTATTGATGAAAATTGGGTTCCCGGTTGACGTTTTGTATGCAGCTAATTCTGTCTGGTTGTGAAACACGCCGTCAGCTTGTAAAATATACCAGCTACCGATGGGCTGACCGTTGTTTGTATAAGTTGTGCTGCCCTTTGAACCGACATAACCCGCAAAAATAGGTTGGCCGGCATTCAGGGAAACAACGTTGTTTTTGTTATAACTAACGTTACCGCCTAATGTATAAGTGATATCTTTCCCAACTTTGTCATTCCAGTTGAGGGAAAGTTCTGCACCCTTATTTTCAATGGATGCTACATTGGTAAAAACGAATGGAGTTCCTGTCGTAGTACCGGTGGGCACCTGTATCAAAACATTTTTTACTTTTTTCCTGTAAACATCGATTTCACCGGATAACCTGTTTTTTAAAATGGTGAATTCAAGGCCAAGGTCGGCCTCGTCTGTTGATTCCCACCTTACATTCTTATCGACAAAACGGGAAAGTGTGGCTCCGTTATTAATTACATTCCCGTTAAAAGCATAAGGAAGGCCTGTATTTAGAGTAACAAAACGTGCATCAGTAGTAATATTGTCGTTCCCAAGGCGGCCATAACTTGCCCTTAATTTAAGGTGGTCAAAAATGTGTTGATTTTGCATGAAGCCCTCCCTGCTTATCACCCAGCCAACTCCAAAAGACGGAGAGTTTGCATATTTTACGCGGAAGATTGAAGAACCATCTCTCCTGAAAGTGGCAGTCAATAGATATTTTTTATTAAAAGCATAATTTAACCTTGCCAGGTAGGACAGCCTTTTCCATTGAACGGCAGAAGAACCGTTTACCTGGGTAGAAGGGTCGCCCTGGCCTAAATACCATAAACTTGGATCGGGTGGTACATCAGACCGCGAAGCATTGTTCTGTTCATTAAATAATTTTTCCGCGGTGGTACCGATCAGCAGGGTAATATCATGTTTATCAAAAGTTTTTTGAATTGTTGCGGTATTATCCCAAACCCAGCGACTATTTCTTTCCTCGGTGATTGCGAGGCTGCTTTTTGGATTTTGTTGTGCACCTCCTGCAGTAATAAAAGTGATGGTGTCGTTCGAATACTGGTAGCCGTAAGTTCTGCGGTTATTAAAGCCCATTTCAATACCATAACTGCTTCTTAAACTGAGCCAGCTAATGGGCTTGTATTCCAGATATGTAGTTGCCTGCAACCTGTTCTCGGCATACTTGTTATTACTACCTTCTATATCCAGCAGCGGGTTTCCTACATTTTGGAAGGAGGATGTGTTTCCATATTTACCATTTACTTTTGATGGAATAAAAGGAGCAGCATGGTATGCGTTGTTGTAAGCCCCACCTAAATTTACATCCTGCGTCGTTCCCCGGCTATAGGAAATGAGTGTGTTTAATTTCAACCTGTTGGTTATCTTATATTCATTATTAGAACGTAATGTGAAACGTTGAAACCGGTTATTAATTACAATACCTTCATCCGTCAGATAACCCATACTTAGAAAATAATTTATTTTTTCACCACCGCCGGAGATGGAAATGTTGTGATTTTGCTGAAAAGCTTTGCGAAGGATCGTTCCAAACCAATCAGTAGAACGCTGGCTGGCTAACGCAGAGTCAACCAATATCGACCCATTGCCATAATTCACACTGGCTTCATTTATGTATTTAGCATAGTCTGTTGCATTGGCCATCTTAATGAGGTGTGACGCTTCCCTGATACCCACATTGGCGTCGTAACTAACCTGCATCTTACCGCCACGGCCTTTTTTTGTAGTGATAATAATAACTCCGTTTGCAGCACGCACACCATAGATTGCCGCCGAAGATGCATCTTTTAAAACATCGAGGGTAACGATATCGGCCGAGTTGATGTTCCTTATATCATCTGTGATTACCCCGTCCACAACATATAAAGGATTCACACCACCCAATATACTACCAGTACCGCGTATGCGCACGGTTGGCGCCGAATTTGGCGACCCTGAACTGATGATCTGGACACCGGCAACCTTGCCTTGTATGGCCTGCGTTGCTGTGAGTACAGGCTGCCTTGCAATTTCATTTCCTTTTACACTTGCAATGGACCCCGTAACATCTCTTTTCCTTTGCGTACCGTACCCAACAACAATAACCTGGTCAAGAGACCTGGTAGATGGGGTTAGTACAACATCAATTACCGTGCGGCCACCCACTGCAACTTCCATATCTTCATATCCTACCGACGAAAACACGAGTATAGCATCTTCGGGTACAGATATACGGTAGTTTCCCCCCGCATCTGTAGAAGTACCGGCTGTAGTACCTTTTACCCGGATGGTTGCAAATGGAATCGGGTCACCGGTTGTGCTGCTTACTTTACCGGTAATAGCCACGTCATTGCTGGGTTTGTTTTTATCTGTGATCACCACCAGGTTGTCGTTCAGGATATGGTAGCCTAAGCTTATGTTATTAAATAAATTATCCAGCATATCAGTTACGAGCATATTGTCTGCGGCAATATCAACCTTTACAGAACCATCGATTACATCGTCTTTATATAAAAAGCGGAAAGCACTTTTTTTCTCTATCTGCTGAAGCGCCGTTTTTAAAGCAACGGATTTGATATTGAGTGTGATCCTGTTTTGTGAGTAAACGTTGGCAGAAAGCTGTAAGCTGAATAATAATAATATAATGGTAAATTTCATAAGCAATAATACTTTTAAAAATCCCCGATCAAACTTTAGGTTCCGGGTTTTATTATTTTTCATGTGTATAGGTTTGGTCAGTAAAAAATAGTTCGCCCATAATAACAGGGCATTTCCTTTTTAATCTTTTGGTTTTATGGTTCTTTCATATGAAAAGCTTTGGTTTGAATTAATAGATTTCAATACTATCCTTACCAATTTTATAAGAAAAAAATGTAGTCAACTGCAGTGCCTTTAAAGCCTGGTCAATGGTTTCTTTTTCGAAAACACCTGTAAACCTGAGGCTTTTTAATTTTTCGTTTGAAAATTCTATGCTCACCCCAAACCACCGTTCCATTTTATCAGCAACCTGTTCAAATGTTTCACTCCGGAAAACAAGCCGGTTATTTACCCAGGAGGTTTCAATGATGGAACTATCGAGATCCAGTATGGATAAATGACTTAGCTCAACAGTATTCCTAATTGCAGTAACTGTTTTATCCTTCCCTGTATTTTCTGATTCCTTCATAATCATGTTATTGTTGCTTACAGTAACTTTTTCATTTGGCTTAAGGATGATCTTTTGCTGACCTTCGTTAACGGTCACTTCAAGGCTCCCCCTTACCAGGCTGGTTTCTGTATTTTTTTCATCAGGATAACAGCGCACATTAAACTCAGTACCCAATACACGTATGGTAATATTGCTGCTGTGAATGATAAAAGGCTTTGTGGGATTTTTTACCACATCAAAATATGCTTCACCAGTTAGGTTCACTTCTCTTATTTCTGTGCCATAGTTTTTGCTATAGGTCAGTTTGCTTCCTGAATTAAGGTACACTTTAGTTCCATCAGGTAACAGCATATTGCTTTTAGAACCATAGCGGGTACTTATCTCATTATTGGCCGGCATTTCAACGGCTTTAATCTGATTGTCGTACCGGTAATAAAAAAATAATCCTGAAAAAATAATAATAATCGCTCCCAGGATTCCAAAAAAATAGGAGGCTAGCTTTTTCTTTGAACGCGGCGCCACTTCATTGTTTAGAAGAGAGTGAGCTTCGCTTTGAAATTTATCATCTATCCCTAAACGTTGCATCCGCAATACAAGCTCTTTATATTTATTCTCAGAATATTGCAGATCGGGGATGCCTTTATTCTTCCAAATATCCTGCATAATTTCAAGGGAATAATTTTCACGGGGATTCTCTGCTAACCTTTGTTCCAGTTCCGTCAACTCCAATTCAGTTGCTTCGCCGGAAAGCTTCCTTGCCATTAAGGCCCATATTTGCTCGGTATTCTGGTCCATATTCTTATTCATGGACACAGCATTGCAATTAATCTACTAAAAAGAAAAAAAATAAATTTTTGGAGCGCTTTAGAAATGTTTCTGGGCCTTTTTCAATTCGAAGTTGATTGCGCTGCTGATCTTCTTTAATGCGATCGCCATTTGATTATCGATCGTTTTTACAGAAATATTCAATAAACTGGCAATGTCGTTATATTTCAACCCGTCTTCTTTTACGAGTTTAAAAATGATCTTACAACGGGTTGGCAGTTTTTGTATCTCAGCATCTATTTTCTTAACCGCCTCCGAAGTTATCATCAGTTGTTCAGGATTGTAACGCGTAGTTATAACGTTCAACGACATTTCATCAAGCGAAATGGTTTCTTTTCTGAAATGGCGTGATAGATAATTCAGCGCCGTATTTTTTGTGCTGATGTATAAGTACAGTTTGAAATTACCAACGCCGGTAAGGCTGCTACGTTTTTGCCAGATCTTGATAAATACATCTGAAACGATCTCTTCTGCCAGTTCTTTGTTTTTAATGATTGAGTTGGCAAACTGTAAAAGGAAGGGCATTACCGAAACATACAATTGGGAAAATGCATGCTGGTCATCGTGAACAGCAATCTTTTGCTGAAGATCCTGAAACTCTTGTGCATTCAGCATCAAATCGGTTTTAAGTTTTTAGCAATCCTTTTAGCTTCAACAATTTATGTAAAAAAAATCACTTAGATAAAAAATTTACCTGCACGGATTTTTCAACCAGATGCTTTTGTGTTGGGAAAAAGGATCGATTTCTCCTTCATTTAAAAAACGTTTTGTAAATACCTGATTTTACTTACTTTTGCTGCCTGTTATTAAAATATAACAGGGCCTATAGCTCAGCTGGTTAGAGCATCTGACTCATAATCAGAGGGTCCCTGGTTCGAGCCCAGGTGGGCCCACATAGTAAGGACAAGGCTTCTACTTGATTGTGGAAGTCTTTTTTATTTGAACTGCATTCAAAAGTGCATGAAGTCATATGCCATAACCAGCTGATTATATGCCCTGAAAATGGAATAACTCCCGCATGTTGATATGGATTATGCCAAGTTGTGCAGTAAATGAACGCTTACGTTTATGCCCCTATTTAAGCCAAGGTTTATAAGGAAAGATTTCCATTGGTTGATTGAAAGTTCTTCTTTGCAATCGTTCCAAAGGTGTCCTAGAACTTTGCACCCTTTTGGTCTTATGAGGTTTAGAACCTTGCACCCTATCAGGTGAAACCTGCACCCTTTTATCCTGTTCAATTGGTAAACCTTGCACCCTGTTACCTTCATCAGTTGAAGAACTCTGCACTCTTGCCCAATATGTTTTGACTGTACGAAGGGATAGACCAGTTTCAACCTGAACATTCTTTTGAGTAGGTTTTATTCCTTTTGTATTTAGGGTCTTTATAGCTGTTTGTATTGCTTCAATTGAAGCGGAAAATGTTTTATTCATTAGGAATTTTTAAACTGTTCAGCGTATTTTATCATAAGGTCTTTCACCGATGTCTTGGCTATTCGTTTAGATTAAATCAAGGTATTTAGAGTTTTTTTTGCATTGCATTAGTGTAAGTTCCATAGTAAACTATAAAAAAAATCTTTTATCAATTCATAAAAGCTGATTTGTTGGCTTCATTATTGTAATTTTTTAGAACTAATGGAAACAACCAGCAATTCAAATCCCATAATTATCATTGATGATGATATGGAAGACATTGAACTTTTTCAGGAAGGTTTTAAAAGATTAGGAATTGACAATGAAATAATGGTCTTCACTGACGGGCATAAGTTTTACGATTACATTTCTACAACGGATAGGAAGTCTTTCTTTATATTCTGCGATATTAATATGAACCGAATGAATGGTTTTCAACTCAAACAGAAAATTTTTGATAATGAAGAAATACGGTTGAAATGTATTCCATTTCTGATGTTGTCAACCAGTGGGGCTTCTGCAAGTGTACTGGAAGCATATAGCCTTAACGTACAAGGTTATTTTATAAAACCGAATTCTGTTGCTGGAATAAAAGATATGTTTGACATAGTGATAAAATATTGGTCAATATCCCAACGCCCGCTTTCAGAACAATAATTAACAAGGATTCATCTGCCTGCTGTCATTAGTTAACTCAAAGACTGTCTTTATTTTTAAAAGTATTTTACATCTTTGATTGTATCAGAATTGTCCCCTCTCTTGCAAGGGATGTTGTAGTTCAATCTCATATAAAAGGTTTTGAGTTTGATTGCATGAATAACATGCAGCCCCAACCCAACATACATAGCAGAATAGTGGTAGAACACACACAGTAAACTGGCATATCAAGTGGAAAACACCTTAATCCTTAATTGATAAATAGCATAACATAGGTTACACTTTTTATCGTAGCACAACATAGGTTACACTTTTTGAAGTTCTTTGACATATAATACTGATACTCATATAAAAATCAATATGAAGGAGTATCAGCAA
>JBDSBG010000092.1:0-12812 GCA_039921685.1 Ferruginibacter sp. | reverse complement strand
ATTTTTTTACAATAGCCTGGCCCAGGTTGCCGGTTGAACCCGTGACGATCACTGTCTTCTGCATGTTTCTAAATTTAAATAAAATTATAGAAAAATATGCGGTGCAAACAATGATTTACCATCAATTACCTTATTAAGGTGATCCGCTTCCTGCGCTGGATGTTCCATAAATCTACCGCTCCGAATATCTTTGCAGTATTATTGGCTGGCCTTTTCACCGCTGTCGGTTCCGGGGTTACTTCTATTTTTGGATTGATGATGTATTTAAAAAATACTTTTTCTACCTTTTTCATGATTATTATTTGTGATTAATTCAATGTTGTTTACCTGATGACAATTGATCTTCGCCTGCGTTGGATGTTCCATAGATCCGCCGAACTAAATAGCCTGCGCTGGCTGCTATTGAACTCAGTGGACAATGTTTCTTCCGCTGTAGCTGTAAAGTGTTGTAGAAAAGCTTTGCTCATCCCGTTAAATAATATTTCTGATAGCATTTTCATAATTTGATCTTTTTAAAAGTTTTTTATTATGTTCGTGCCAAAGCTAATCCGCAACCGTGCCATTGTGCTAACGCATTGATATACACGTGACTGTACTGACAAGCTGAAAGACAGAACTGTCCGATTTCGAACAGTTTTATACTTTTTTGATACAATTTGCGGGAAATCGCTGCCCCTGGAAAATGCAGCGCAAAAATGTGTAACAAAATAAATAACGATTGCCTGTTTAATAACAAGTGGAAATCAGCAAACCATATCCTGTCGTTAAAAAAAATTCATTGCAACGAAATAACCCTTTCATCTAATTGAATTTTAATTATATTAGTACACCGAAACATTTGCTCCCATATGCCCGAACGTAATTTTGATACGATATACAAACATGTTCTTTTGAAGTTGAGGGACCTGGATCCGGAGTTAACCTACCATTGTATAGAGCACACGCTTGATGTAGTAAAACATACTGCAAGGGTTGGCATGGATGAAAGCATCAACGAAAAAGAATTGTACCTGCTAAAGGTTGCGGCATTGTATCACGACACCGGCTTTCTATATACTTACAAAGACCACGAGTTGAAAAGTTGTGAGATATTTTTAGAAGATAGCAAAGAATTTCATTTTAAAGAAGGCGAGATAAAGATCATTACGGATTTGATCATGGCTACAAGGGTGCCTCAAAACCCTAAAACATTGATGCAGAAAATTATTTGTGATGCAGATCTTGATTATCTTGGCAGGCATGATTTTGATGAAATTGCCGGACGGCTGAAAACAGAATTCTTAAATTATGGAATAGTGGCAAGTGAAAGTGAGTGGCAAAAAATGCAGTTGAAATTCCTTGAGCATCATGAATACCACACAAATTCCTCACAGCTTATCAGGGAACCTATCAAAAAGGTGAATATCAAAAAAATTACCTGATCAATTCCTGGAGCTGGAATACTTTACCCCCCAGTAAAGCACAAATCTTAAATCTTACATCACAAATCTTAGATCTAAGAAACTTTCCGTTTCATCTCCACCGTTATCCTATCCTGCTCTCTCAATCGCCTGCACAGGGTTCTCATAATTCCTTTTAAGATATCTGTATTAATAGCAACTACATCGTAAAATGCCTCCTGCTCGATTCGTAAAAATATACAGTCCGTTAGCGTTGTTACACTTGCTGACCTTGTTTCTGAATCGAGCAACGAAAGTTCACCGAAAATTTCATTGTCAGAAAGGGTGGCGAGTTGGTGCTCTTCATCGTGTATGGACACCGAACCGGAATAAATAAAATACATACAGTTGCCGGACTCCCCCTTTTTAAATAGCTGGGTATCCTTATCAACCTGGCTCTCTTCACAGATTGAGGCGATCTCGATGAGATCCACTTCACTACAGTTCTTAAAGATGTCGGAGTTCTTTAATAATAATATTTTTTCAATAATAAGCATACTTCAATATTTTGTTTTGCTCATGCAGTTGTAGATATGCCCGGTGTAACGCTGCGAAACACAATTAACTACATTAACTTTTTTACCTAAAACTTCATTTGAAAGCGAATTTAATAGGGCTCATTAACAAGCTAAACATGTTCTCCTATCTCTTCCTTCACGAAATCCATGGTCTCCTGCACCAGGTAGTGATCATCCTTTTGTATATGATCCTTCAACTTAATAAGCAAAGCAATTTCATTATTTTTCCAGCATGAATAGATACAAACTGCTTTGGTCCAGGGATTATACAAAAGTGGTGCATTGAAAATGGCTTTATGATAGAACGCTTTTATTTCGATCTTCACTGCAATCCTGCTGCTATTATATGGATCGAGTACAAAATCAAATAATAAGTTGATGTCTTTGGATATTTTTTTTGGCAACACAAGTTCCAGCATCTCCATTGCATTATACAGTTTTTCCTGCTTAGCGATCTCCAAAAGTTCCAGTATCCTATTGATTGCTTTGTTCCTGAATAAAATAGCACAGGCTTTGAGCGCTGCCTGCAAGTCGGTTCTCACCTCGTTGAAGATGGATCTTTTTATCAGCTGCTGCTGTTCTAAATCAGGAACATGATTATAATCCTGTATTTTTTCCAACCCAGATTTTAAATAATTATTAAGGATGAAACAAAACCTGTCTTTTTCTTTGGCACCTACCGGTTCATACTCTTTCAGCCAGAGCGAATGAAGTACATTATCCTTCGGCAATCCATCATCTACATTGATCATTGTCACCAGGAAACTGGTTGAATGCTCTCCCTTTGTTTTCCCGGCGAGTTTAATAAGATCGGTCATGTATTTTGCCTGGATATTTACTGCCCTGTGTTTTATATCTTCAAAAAGAATATCCCCATATACCTGCAGTCCTTTTAAAACAATATTTTTATGCGCAGGCTGGTCCAGTAAATCAATGATCAATGGCAGTAATTTTTCCATTCTTAGTTTACACGCTGCCGTTATAGCCACTCTTTGAACCGAAATTTCTTCGTCATTGATAAGCTGTTCAATTGCGGCGGAGAACTGCACATTCTTAAGTTCACTGATAATGCTTACGGCGAGTTCCCGTTCACCCGGAGTGCCAGAATATAATAAGCGGTTGATTTCCTGGCCGGCAATGAACAAATATTTAAACTCACGGTGGTTTAGTAAATTGATGATAATGATCTTTCTTATATGCTCTTCATTTGCACTGATATTTTCAGACACCCTTTCCAGGAATTCTTCATCATATTTGCAAAGCAGTGACACAATCTTTTGTTCAAGTTCATCATCGTTCACCTCGTTGAGCATATTTCTTAAGGTATCTACATTTACTTTCTCCAGGGATTCCATCCTGTCAAGGGCATATTTTTTTACTTCAACATCTTTTCCTTCCAACACCTGTTTTTGTAACAAAGCATCAAAGCCTGCGTAACCCGAATTCTCCAATAAATTAAGTGCATAGATCACTTCAATGCGTTTCCCGGTTTCAATTTTGCCAAGAAGGATATTGACCGTTTGCTGGTCGGTGATAAAAATCTCCTCACTGTTGAATATCCCCTTTTTTATGGAGGCATGAATTGTGTTCAGGTAAGTGCGCCTTAAAAAAAATATGATCCCGGCCCAGATACAAAGATTGAGGATCACCGCTTTAACGGCAAGCATGATGCTGACCTGGGTTCCGGTGCTGTTAAGAAATATCAACGAAAGGCCTACAATAATAAGCGCGGGCGGATACATGTATCCCTTGGAAATGATATGGCCTTTCAACCTAAGGTTTTCCTTTAAGGGCTGGAACAGAATCAGGAAAACAGGTTCCTGCATGGTAGAACGAAGTACTTCCGTAAGCATCGCCATTAGCCCGAAAATAAACAGGTTATAAGTTGAGTGATCCCCATTTATAAAAAACAAAAGACAAAATAAGAATAAGGCAATGGGAGTAATAAGTAGACAGTAGATCACTCCAAGTTTTTCGATCACACGGCTGGTAAATATCAGTTTAAAACCGAGTGCTATCAATCTTCCAAACGCAAAAAAGAGAGAAATATATGCTGCAAGATCCGTAATATTCTCAAACTTGAGTTTTACCTGTAAAATAAATGTATAGTCAATAAGTATGAATACATTATAACTGATAATGGATAAAAGTGAAATAACGAATATCAGTTTATGTTTAAAAAAGAAAGCAACCAGGTCATGCCTTTTACTATGCTTTTCATGATGATGTTCTATATGAGGTTTGTTCCTGATCGTTTCCCAACCCTTCTTTTTTATAAAACGTCCAAATAAAATAAACCCTGTACAAAATGAAAGAATCGCCAGCCAAAGGAGGTTGCTCAGCCCAATAAACGGAATGAGCAGTGGGGTAATAACATAACCAATCAGTTTAGCGGGAATATCTCCTGAACCGACAATAGAAAATACCCGCCTGCTTTCCCTAACATTAAATAACAATGACACCAGCCCCCAAAATGCATAACCGGTCACCATATAAATTAAAACACTTGATACAAGTAAAATGAAAATAAAATCATTGCGGTTTCCAAAACTGAGCCCAGCCCATAATACCAGCAGCAACACCGCACCAAATCCAATAATGTATTTCAGCAATTGTAAGGGCGAAATCTTGTGCTCCAGTTTTTCATAAATAAAATTGAGCAGTATGAGCAGGCCTGCCATAACCAGGTAAACCATTGGCAGCGAACTAACAGAAAGATTATATACAAATAGAGTGAGCGCTATTACGCTTACGAGCGCATTTGCCAGGCCAATGAAGAACTGAACGGTTAATAGGTCGAAAACCTGGCTTGACTCTGAATGCTTTATATTCAGGATCCTGTACAAACGTTCTTTCATGGCGATAAATATACAACAGATATCAATAAATATTGTTGTAGATAATCAGCCAAAATGGCTTTTCAACTTCACAGATTCCCGGAGGGCCCAACCTTTGGAACTTTTTGTATCTTTAGCCACCATTACTATAAATGATAAAAATGACCTGCAAAGCCTGTTCGCTCTTCTTATTTTGTTTCATTCCTTTGTTTTGCTGGTCTCAGGATGCACAGTTGGATAGCATGAAAAAGCTTTTAGCTTTTGAAAAAAACGATAGTTTTAAAGTAAATACATTGTTGACCATTAGCAGGCGCCTTTTTAGTTCGGCCCCAGAGGAAGCAATTATTTATGCGACACAGGCAAATGAATTGGCAAAAACGATTAAATTTTCTGCGGGGCAAGCGTATGCGCTAAAAAATATCGGTATTGCTTATTATAATAAAGGTTTGTACGTTCAATCACTGGAAAATTATAAAAATTCTCTTGCACTTTTTGACTCCCTGAAGGATAAAACCGGCTCAGCAAATATCCTTAGCAATATGGGTGCGGTGTATTTTGCGAGGGCGGATAATACTAAAGCACTGGATTATTATTTAAAGGCACTCAAAATATCCGAAGATATCGGCGACAAACTTAGGATGGCGACCGTATTGACGAATATCGGGTCTATCTATGCGAATAAGGATACTACGAAAAATAAAGATGAAACCATCAATAGTACTATTCAATATTACCGCCGTGCATTGGCCCTGGCAGAAGAAATAAAAGACGATTACCTTATCAGCAATTGTACGGTGAACCTCGGTGAAATGTATCTGATCAAAAATAATTTCCCTTTGGCCCAGGCCAATTTGGAAAGAGCACTTAAAATATCCGATACGGTAGACCTTCCCTATGTGATGCTTGATATGGGTAAGTTATATTCAAAAAAAGGAAATTTTATAACAGCACTTCAATACCAGCAAGAGGCATATGACCTGGTAAAAAAATTGGACGGTAAGCTTGACATGGCGAAGTGCTTAATAAGCCTTGCTGACACATATGAAAAGATGGGAGATAAGAGAAATGCCATTACTTATTATAACAGGGCTGATACATTAACCAATTTAATCGGCGCATTAAATGAAAGAAGTGAGATATTTAAAGGCCTTGCAAAAGTATATGCCGAACTAAACGATTATGACAATGCTTTCAAGTTTCAAAAATCATATACACTGCTTAAGGATACGATAAATTACAACAAAAATGCGCAACAGATAGCGAGCATGCAGTTTGATTTCAACATGCAAAAGAAAGAGGGTGAAATCGATCTTCTTACAAAAGACAAAGCACTACAAGAGGTCAATCTAAAGAGGCAAAGGCTGACAAGAAATGCGTTGATAGGTGGACTCACGCTAGCTATGACCATTGCGATAATCATTTACAGGAACTATCGAAACAAAATAAAGACCAATAAAATTCTTGATGAACAAAAAACTGAAATTGAAACACTGTTACTAAATATTCTTCCGGCAGACGTGGCACATGAGCTCCAAAAACATGGTGTTGCTACAGCGAGATATTATGAAAGGGCCTCTGTACTGTTTACTGACATAAAAAGCTTTTCCACACTTGCCGATGCATTATCTCCCCAGGAAGTTGTCACGGAGTTGAATGAATGTTTCATTGCGTTTGACAATATCATTGAAAAATACAATCTTGAAAAAATTAAAACCATTGGCGATTCATATATGTGCGCCGGTGGTATCCCCAGGGCTGATGATGCGCACATCATTAATATCATAAAAGCAAGCCTGGAAATACAGGAATTCATAAAAGATAGAAATGGAAAGAGAGTTGCCATGAACCTACCGCCATGGGATATACGCATTGGTATTAATACCGGCCCTCTTGTAGCTGGCGTTGTAGGCAAGAAGAAATATGCCTATGATATCTGGGGAGGCACCGTAAATATTGCCAGCCGGATGGAAAGTAACGGTGAAGCCGGCCGGGTAAATATTTCTGAAGCAACTTATGAACTCATTAAGCACCAATATGCCTGCACGCACAGAGGTAAAATATTTGCGAAAAATATTGGCGAGATTGATATGTATTTTGTGGACGCTGAACTTAATTAATTGACAATTGATAGAGAATTTGCCTTGCCTGTTAATTGGAGTTGATCACTTTCCATCCTCAATATTTCTTCTTTTATACATTTCCAACTTCACGACGCCCCATCTCTGAAGGCGGTGAAGCACACTTACTTTTAGTACACCAATTCCATAGGTGATACTGTTTTTTAAATTAATAGAGGAAGCGTCTTCAAAATATTTTGTGGGGCAGGTGATTTCGGCTATTGGAAAACGGTGGAAAACGATTTGAGAAAGCACCTGGTTATCGAATACAAAATTATCAGAGTTAGCCGGGTAGTTGATCGTTTCGAGTACTTCTCTCGAATAAGCACGGTATCCTGTATGATACTCAGAAAGCTTTTCATTGAGTAAAATATTCTCAATGAAAGTAAGCAGCCTGTTAAAAACGAATTTATGAACGGGCATTCCTCCCCTCAACGCACCCTTGCCGAGAATGCGGGAACCGAGTACCACGGGATATAAGCCGCTACTGATCAATGTGGCCATCGCAGGAATTAGTTTGGGCGTGTACTGGTAATCGGGATGCAACATGATAACAATATCAGCTCCCAGCTCAATGGCCCTGTTGTAACATGTTTTTTGATTGCCGCCATAGCCTTTGTTCTTTTCATGGCGAATGATATGCCTGATTCCAAGTTTGCGGCCTACCTCCAACGTGTGGTCACTGCTGGCATCATCTACAAGCACTACCTCATCCACGATATCATGAGGAATTTCTGAATAAGTTCGTTCGAGCGTAAGCGCAGCATTATAAGCCGGCAAAACAACTACGATCTTTTTGTTTTGAAACATGTTTCGGCTTTGTTGAGATTTTTACAGAAATGAGGTTTGCCACTGGTTGAATTTTTTTATTTCTACCTTTTTTCTTCGTGAACATTTTATAATGTGTGTTACGCATCTAATATTGCTTAAAGGCCTTTTTTTTAGTCATCAATAACCAACATGCCGGTTTCGATCGTTAGCAGGTTTCAAAAAGAATCGTTTGAGATTAGTGGCCTTACTTGATTGGCCCTTGCGCCTGGGGTACCGAAATCCTATTCAACCAATATTTAATAGTGCTGTTACCGGGGTCTAGTGCAAGCGCCCTGGTCCACACTTCTCTTGCCTTTTCAACCTCACGCAAATTCAGGTAGTAACCACCAAGGTTATACAGCCCATTCACATTACCAGGATTACATTCCAATGAGGCATTGACATACTCAATTGCTTTTGCAACATTATTTTGTGCAAAGTATTTTGTTGCTGCCAAATCATATTGTTGTGAAAGGTAGAGCAAATTAGTGTTGAGAGCGGGGATGTCTGAATAGATCGCTTTTGCTTCCAGCAGGCATTTCTTTGCACTGTCCAGTTTTCCCTGTTGGGCATAAATATTACCAAGATCAATATTGGGATCAGCAAAACCTGGATGTATTTTTAAAGCCCGGTTGAAATAAGGTATAGCCATATCAAAATATCTGTTCTTTTTAATGGAGTCCGTTTCCAAAGTTCCCTTGTTGAGTAATCCAACACCCTGGTAAGTTTGAGTTTTTGCACTGTTGGGTGCGTGAAGAACATCCGCCGCAAATAATGTTTCGTTGTTTTTCCAATCAGGATTTCGGAGAATCGTCATGATCCCTCCGGCAAGGATGATGATCATTGATAATGAAACAGCTATTCCTTTGTAAAACGAACTCTCTTGCCGGCGTGTTCCCAAATAATTTAATATAAACGCTACCGCAATTGCGAAACCGATCGAAGGTTGAAAGAGGAAACGTTCATTAAAAGGAGATCCCACATCAAAAACCAGGTTTGAAACAATTGAAATTGTTATGAAATAAAACAGGATAGCGAAAGATAGCAGATGTCTTTTTTTGAATAAGCGTATCGCGAAAAAAACTAGGATGCCATTCAAAAGAATTGATAAGATGCATTTCCAATCAGTGAATGACACATAAGGTATTTGATTGTAAGAGTAATCGTAAGAAAGTGGATGTGGAAATACAAGCATCAGGAGGTCCTTTCCCATGATCATAATCTTTGTTGCGACTGCATCAGCACCACTTGCAAGAACAAATGGCGCATTCATAACTTCCTTTGTCCCGCCTGATGGAAGACCGGTTATCTTCAGCCTTATCAAAAAGTAAAAAGCAAAAACGAAGATGAAAGGGAAAGCCGCTGAGATAGACTCTTTTAATTTTTTATTGTTGAAGAAATAAATAATAAGTGGGATGACAGCGATAAACGTGATACCGTTTTCCTTAGCAAGGAGCGAGAAGAAATAAGCCGCTAAAGAAACTACCAACAGGCTAAACTTTTTTCTTTCAAAATATGCCTGGTAAAATATCAAACAAACCAGCAACAAGAGAAGAGACAATAATTCGTCGCGGCCTTTGATGTTTGAAACTACATCGGTATGAAGCGGATGTGCCGCAAAGATCAATGTTGCGATGAATGCCGCTGAGGTGTTATGCTTAAATATGGCCTGTTTTAAAAAATAGAAAAGCAGTACACACAAGAAACCGTACAATAAAACATTTACCAAATGGCTCACCGAAGGCCTTGCCCCAAAAATACCATATTCCATGGCGAATGTAACTACAGAAAGTGGGCGGTAACGTCCCCCTGAAAGTTCGTCTTTTGAAGTAGCCACATTTGCAAACGACTCATGGGAAAGAATATCTGGGATTCCTGAAAATCCTTGTTTTGTAAAAGCATTTTCAGTGATAACAATACCATCGTCGAGGGCATATTCGTGGGTGATGGTGTTGACATATAACCCAACTGCAAAGGCAAACACAACCAGCGCCATCGATTTAAAACTCCAGGCAGGAAGCAACTGTGGGTGCTCCTTCAAATTCTCAGCCGGCTTTGCTTCTATTTCGGTTTTGGTAATTAACTTCTTTTTCTTCGACATAAGTTTTTGTCCTGCTGGTAAGAACTAAAGTAAATGATTTTTGTTGAGACGGCAAAGTGTGGGGGGTGGATACTGGATACTGGATGGTGGATACTGGATGGTGGATGTGGGATGGTGGATGGGGGATGTGGGGTGCGGGATGCGGGATGCGGGATGATGGATGTGGGGTGCGGGATGCGGGATGTTGGATGCGGGATGTTGGATGCGGGATGCAGGATGTTGGATGCGGGATGTTGGATACTGAATGATTGATATTGCATACTAAATGATGGATGCAGGATTGCGAAATCAAATATGGTAGTATAACCAGGGATGCCGCGGTTAATTCAATACAGAAAAAAAGCTGAATTAATAGTTCAGGAAGCCTCTTACCCGATCAAGAAATTTTCCAAGGCTGGCGAAAAGGATATTGGGAAAATTTACAACAAGCGGTTTGATTTTTCTTTTGTAAAAGAGTTTGTCCTGCATTCTCATGGCTGTATAACTTTTAGATCCCTTTTATATACTCTTATTGATTGTAAGATTTTTTTAAATGTTAACATCGTAGATAACTATCTCCCCGATGCCAGTCTTCCCTGGCGGCGAATGTTCCAAAGATCAATGCTGCCGAATGTTTTTTCTTTGTTGAGTTCCTTAGCCAGTGTTTCCCCGACCTGTGTTGTTAGTTTTTCTTTGGTTGAATTGCTTAATTCAATAAATAGGCTTCTTGATTGCATTTTCATGATTGATATTTTTTGTTGTTAAATTAATATGTGGTTTTATTAAAGTTGACTTTTAGCAACGGGATCCAGTTTCGTCATCCTGGGGCAAACCCGTTTGATTACCTGATCACGATTGATCTCCTTTGGCGTTGGATGTTCCATAAGTCAACAGAGCTGAATGTCTTTACCTGGCCATTGTTCAAATTCTTTGCTACCGTTTCGCCAATTGCATTTAAGCTGTCGGTTGAAGTTTTGTTTGTGTGATTAAAGTTTTCTGATTGCTTTTTCATGATTTTTTTTTATAATTTTTTAAAAGTTGTTTTCAGTATTTAAAGTTTATTTTACTTTTCCTACTTTGATAAAACAAAGATAGAATAGTTTTTAGTACTATGCAAAACAAAGTACCAAGTAATTGATAGTAATCGGTAGTAGTAGGTAGTAAGTGGACATCATTATCGATTGATTATCAAATGAATAATTAAGTTCTCGCTTACAAATGGCCCAAGGTGCAAATTAGATGAGCGGCCTTAGATGCTGATGAATGGGTGCCAAAGCTGTATATTCAGCCAAATTTCCGAAGGTTCTGCGGCAAAAAGGAGCCTTCGGCCTGCTCAATCGGGTCAATAAAGAAGGAAAATGCAGCTCTTTGGCTTTGGCGAGTAGTTCTTACACGCAGTTCATGTACAAGGCATGGTATTGGGGAAAGCGATTTGACATCATACTCCGTATCAGTAGGTTTACTTTCTTAGGCAGTTTTTCATGTTGCCCGTAACCTCAGTAGGAAATGGCAGATGGTTTCACTGGGGATCTATATAGCATGGCCTGGGTGCTGTTATAATAACAGCTATTTTTCAAAACCTATATAACATATTCCATATACCTGTGAATCTTGTAAGCAAGCAGGCAGGAATAACATATTATATTTACCTATTATTATTTGGTCACTCCTACTGGTTTCTTTTGGTCGTCGATTGAGTTTGCATCATGAAGTTCAATTCAGAAAAACAGCAATAATTGAGTGACTGGAAAAAACAAAAAAAGTTTTTACTGAAAACTTCCTTTTATTCTAAAGGACTTTCGATAGCAACTGATCGAAAAAAGGGGAAATGTTTCAACATGAGATCTCTTTCAATTCACAACGCTGTTGACGGCACCGCTTTAAATCTGATAAGCCCCTTCACGGGGGCTTTCCTTTTTAGAACCCTTAGCGGCTCTGAAGATTGCAATTTTAGGAAGAACTTCCGGCTTCTGATTCTGCTATTTTGTTGGCTGTATTTCAGCACTGTTTTTACCTTGAGGCATCGAGAAACTATTGAAGGTAAATTAGAAAATGCAGTCACTGGTTTCTAAAATAAAATAGCCTCGTAAATCATCGATCTACAAGGCTATAAATTAAATTGGTGCCCACGAAAGGAATCGAACCTTCACGCCCTTGCGAACGGCAGATTTTGAGTCTGCTGCGTCTACCAATTCCGCCACATGGGCCTCACAAAGTTCAAAAGTTTTAAAAAGTTCCAGGAGTTTAAAATGTTAAGAACCTTTGAAACCACTGAAACGTTATCAGCTTCTGGAACGTTTAAGGGTTGCAATATTACATCAATCACCCAACCTGTCCAAAATACGATTTAAATATTTTTTCTTGTAATAGTATTCTTTCAACTTAAGCAGGTCAGCCTGGCTTGAATTAAGTTTATCATAGTTCTCTATCACAGGTTTGACCACGCCGTATAATGAAGCTTCATATTCTGCAAGTTTTTTTGCTACTGCTGATGCATCCTCTTCGGCAATTGCCTCATTGATCTCCATCATTTCCATTAAAAAATCCGGCGGCAAATTGTATTTTTCATTTTCGATGATCATGCCTGTTGTTTGCAAAAAATATTCAATCGTTCGCTGCTCATCGCGGAAGATGGTAAATGCTTTATTAATATCAGCTGAGCGCTTTAATGAATCATCCTGTTCAATTTCGGTTGCCTGCGTATAAAAATCGGGATGACTTTGCTTCTGTAATTCAAAATATTTTGCCGACAGCGAAGTCTTGCTGACAACAGGTGAAACAGGCAACCCAAAAAGTTCAAAATAATTCATAATGCAAATGTAGGCTGAAAGGCTGAGACAGCTAATAGCGCTAAACAACTCAACAAGCGGCGGACAGCCGTTGGGTATGCCTGCTGCCGCATTACAGACATGCTGCATCATTAAATAATTTGACGATATTGCTCATCGGCTTTTGCATTCATTATTTTACATTTTGCATTCTGCATTTTACCTGTAACTTGCCGCCCTAAA
>JBDSBG010000091.1:0-10949 GCA_039921685.1 Ferruginibacter sp. | reverse complement strand
GTTGATGTCAAAACCTACTCCATCGTCTCTAAGTTGAACGGTAAAAAATCCTAAACCATAATCAAAATCTACGTATATATTTTTCGCTTTTGAATGCTTTATATCGTTGTGAATGGCCTCCTGGATGATGCGAAAGATAACCATTTGAACCTTAGGTTTAAGATCATATTGTTCACCAGCTACGGTTAGGTGCGTTTCAAATTTACCAATGCTTTGAAGGAATTTCAGTTCATTCTTTACCGAATCCTGTAGTCCTATTTCCGCAATCTTATCTCCGTACATACTGCTGGCGAGCTGGCGAAGATCAACCAGTGCTTTACTCACAAGGCTTCTTGTTTCGTAAACTTTTTGCTCCGCTTCTTTATCTAACTTTGGGAAAGTACCAAGGTTCAATTTAACAAGGCTCAGCACCTGCCCGATGTTATCATGCAATTCCTGGCTCACATTCCTGAGTGTTTGCTCCTGTATTTCAATTTGAGTTGTAAGCAGTTGCTCATTTAACGCAGAAATTTTCAACAAATGTGTTTTTTGTTTTTGCTTGAAGAGGAAATAAAACAGCAATGAAAAAACACCCAGCACAATCAGAATGATAGCAAAGGTATAAATCAGTATTGCGATTTCGTTCTTTTCCATTGTAAATAGTAATCTACTGAAATTAGTGAATAAAAAATAGTACTCATCACTTTTGCAACCAGGGCAGGATCCCTTGCCATGATAGTCTTACTGGCAACCAGGAAATTTATCACGCCGAAAAAAGGCAATATTACCAGGAAGTATAAAAACAAAGCCATTGTTGAAATAAAGAAAGGAAAGGCGAAGGGATTGATGATCTCATCGTTTTTTATTGATTCATAAAATAACAACAGGCAGTTGATGATCACAAACACACCACCAATTAACAGATAAATGGTGTGAAGTTGTTTATAGAGGCCGTGATAAAGATAAAAGCATATAAAAAACAGGGGGATACTGATAATGTAAAATAACTTAATGAAATAATCGACGAACGGGTTTTTTTTTGATAAGATGGTTTGAAATACCAGTGCCAGGAAAGGGAACCGGAAATAGTAATAAATGTTATAGAAAATAACGGTGTGCATCCGGGATTTTAAAAAGTAGCAAATTACCTCATTCACAAATGTGACGCATAAAAAAAATAGAAATAATTTATAAGCAATGTGGCTCGATTTTTTTGTAAAAACCAAGCCACATATAATGGAAATAGCAATAAAAGAGATGTAGATAAAGTCAAACAAATTATGCGAATTTTACCAGTCCATTAAACCTAAGCCTGTTGCATCACTTGGCGGAGGTACCAATTGCCCTTCGTTGAGGTATGCACTTTTTTCAACGGGAGTATTATTAACAGGATATGCGGGTGGAGTTGTAATATCACCTTCTATCAAATCGAGGTATGCTGTTTCGGTTACAGTTCCCCGGGTGACTTCTATGGTTTCTATTCCCGTTGTTACCAATACGAGGGTCATCTTATTTTGGTCGGCTGCATTTGCAGGATAATCTTCATGATCCTTATAAGCACCAAAATAAATCCTTACTCCCGACACCTCAGCTGATCCAAGAGATGTATCTACCCCCAGCAAGGCCAAAATGTTTTCTTTAGAAAACCATACTGCCTGGGTATCTTCAGTACTAATTGTTCCTGGTTGTAATTTGGTTTCTACAAAATTTTGTGCAAGCTGTCTTGCATAACTCAGATCAATAAAATTTCCTCCTGGTTTTACTGGCATAATTTAGGGTTTTAGTGGGTGAAAAAAATGTTTTGAACTTCCAGACTAAAATACCTTGAAGATGCTGATAATAAAAATTTTTTGTTTCCTAAAATACCAAAATCGGGCAAATGTATAATTTTAGGGTGTTTTCACCCGGCGTTTGGGGGTGTTTGTACGGTATGAATTTGGGCTTTGAGGAATAGCCGAGTGCTGGATTATTGTTTTTTAATCACCTGTATATTCTTGTATCAACAAGGTCTGGATCTTATCATCTACATCAAGCCCTATGAGCAGCTGCAATACGGGGCTGCCTTCTATCCGGTATTTGTTAATTCCCTGGCTTGTACTTACATATTTTACATTTTGAAAATCGGTTAGAGGGAATATCTGGTTAGTAGTAATAGAGTTGAAATTCTCACTCGTTATTTTTTCACGGAAGGCCTTACCAGTAAGGGCATATACGCTATCTGGTTGTTTGCTTTTTAAAAATGAGATCACTTTCAATGAAACCGAATCTAATTTTTTTGAGGGGCCTTGTTGTATTTGACCCGAGGCAGTTCCAATAAAAAAAACAACAACGAAAATGTTAAGCATAATGTTTTTCATAAAATCAGGTTTTAATAAAATTAGAAAAAAAACCAGGTCTTTGATCCGGTTGTTAAAGATAAGAATATTACCGATGTTATTCGTTGCGCTGCGCAAACCTTCAGCAGTGTTCGGGCCGGTTTCAAGGAAATTATACATAAAAAAAATGCCCAATGTTCAATGAATTTTTTTTCAATTGAACATAGAGCATTGACCATTCTTAAACTGTTTTAATTTCCTCCTTTAATTCTCTTCGCCTCAGTTTCCAAACCGGTTTTTCTTTCCCGCGAGCTCTTCACCTGGCTGTTGCCAAACCTCCAGCTGAAACTTACGCGGAATGTCTGGCTTTCCCATGAACCACGGCCTTTAATATACAGCCCTCCAAAATTATTTGTGGATTCCCAAGGAGCTGTATGAAATATATCGGTTGCAGAAAGTTTAAGGGAAGCCTTTTTCTGTAACAGTTGTTTCTGTAAACCTACGTCTACCCCTCCCTGTGATTTTGATTTCCAGGTTCCACCCCACACACTGGGCCCATTGAACCAGCCACTGAGTTCTGCAGAATAGTTGTGCCCAAGAGTAAAACTCTGTTGCAGGTAGGCTCCATAAGAAGAAATATGTTCATTCACCTGGTTTTCACCGATGATACCCTTAAACACCTGGTAATTATACCAGACATTCACATAACCATTCCACCACTTTTTGATGGGTAACGGCGAGCCTATGTTGAAGCTGACGATTTGCTGTTGTGCTAAATTTTTCTGCTGAATAAAAGTTGCATTGCTGATCGTATCCGTTGCTTGTGTTGCATAATCTTTTACGCGGCTATACCCCACCGTTGTATTTATCATTCCCTTGAAAGTGTGGGTGAGCTCAACATTATTGGTGTATTGCGGACGTAAAAAAGCATTTCCTTTCTCATAGGTCAGCTCATCAATCTTATTCTCAAACGGGTTCAGGTCCTGGTAAGTTGGCCTGTCGATTCGCCTGCTATAAGCAAGATTAAGCGTGTGCTTTTGGTTGATATTCCATGAAAGGGCGGCACTTGGAAAAATATCCCAGTAGCTTTTCTTAACCTTATTGTCAGCCTGCTGAAGCCCATCTGCTCTCGTTAGCGTTCCTTCACTGTTTGTTTGTTCCGTTCTTAAACCAGCCTGCAAGCTCCATTTGGTATTCAATTGACGGTTATAATTCACATAGGCTGCATTCACATTCTCAGTGTATTTAAAATTGTTGCTCTTTTCAAGTATTTTTATTGGCGTGCCACCTGAATTGTCGTTAAAAAAATCAAAAGTGTTTTTTGTACTAACGAATGAAGCCTTCACACCATACCCTAATTTGGCTTTGCCCAATTTTTGTTCAGCATCAAGCTTCGCAGTATATATATCTATGTCCGTTGGTGTATAGTTGCGGTTGATAACGCTGTAAAGCAGGCTGCCATCTTTTGCATAATATTCGTTGGGCTGGAAACTCCTTCCTTCGCCACGAAACAAACCATAATCTGCATCAAAATTTACTTCCCTTCCACTCGTATCTGCGTAACGGTAGTTGAGGTTAAAATTGGCATTGGTACGATTGCCAGGCACCCTGTTATACGCCTTTAAGTTTTTGATAAACTCCCCGTTCGGATTATATGAAATTACTGTTCCGCCTGTGCTTGTCCAATCATTTTTGCCATAGTTGGTTGTTGCAAGCAGGCCAATAGTACTCTTACTATTGATAAAGTAATCGGCCCCTGCTTTGATATTAAAACTTTTGTCATCGCTACGCATGGTTGATTTTTGATCATACAAAGTATCCTTCTGAATCCTGTACAGGTTCAGTTGATTTTCATAACGTCCGATATTCACCCCCGCATTTCCAAAAATATTGATCTTTTTATCACGGTAATTTAAATTCACCGAGCCGTTACCCTTTGGCGTTACACCCTGTACAAAACCAAGATTAACACTTCCATTGGTTCCGAATTTTTTATTTTTCTTCAGGCGAAGGTTGATGATACCTGCATTGCCACTTGCATCATATTTTGCGCTGGGGTTGCTGATCATTTCAATTGCCTCAATATCGTTGCTGTTAATGCTTTTTAAATAAGCGGCAAGATCTTTTGTATCCAGTTGCATCATTTTACCATCCACATAAATTTTCACACCTGTTTTCCCCTTCATCGTTATGTTGTCATTATTGTCAACCTGCACGCCGGGGCTTTTTTGCAATAGTTCAAGGGCATTGCTTCCTGTCGCATTGATGCTTGCTTCCACATTGAATATCGTTTTGTCGGCTTTTACTTCTATCATTGGCTTTTTAGAAGTTATAGTAACTCCCTGCATTTTTACTGCACTTACAGCAAGTGCCGCATTTTGTACAGTTACTGTTTCCCCGTTGTTTACTTCAATAACAGGTGAATATTTTATTTCAAACCCCACTAATGAGTAACTAAGCTGGTAACTGCCACTATTCATTACAGGTATTTCAAATTTCCCGGAAGCATCGGTGATGTCAGCTTTAACAAGGCTACTGTCTTTAGACTTAAGCACGGATACAGTTACAGCAGCAAGCGCTTTGTTTTTATCATCGGTTACAGTACCTTTTATTTTGCCTGGTCCCTGGGCCATGGATTGCAAAGATGTAAGCAATATTAAAAACAGCATGGGTAAAATAATCTTTCTCATTGTATTCATTTTTATTGTTACGCAAAACAATAACAAAATGTTACAGCGATTTGTTTTAAATGTATGAAATGCAGCTTTCCTTGCATGAACGGAATTTGCTGTCACATATATATGTGGTAAGTTGTGTCAGGATGTATGATTTAAGATGTAAGATTTAAGATGTATCATCCTTTGGATCCGACTTTTAAGAATTAAGATATTAGATATGCGATCTTATATTTTGAAGCGAAAAATTGACCAGGGGATCAAAACATGATATTCTGTTATATATTAAGTGCAATCTAATCTTCGTGTTTCCCCGCCCGTAACAGATCTGGTGAAATCTTAGATCTTAAATCTTAGATTTTTACTGGCCAAAAATTGATTAGGACATCCAACACATTCTTAATACATTCGTCTCTCTTTTTTACCAAACCTGCTTCGGCAACAAAACATGTAACTTTTTTATGAAGTATCTATTATTGGCAACGCTGGCTTTATCCTCGGCGCTTTCGTACGGGCAAAGCAAAAAATTCACATTCAAACTGGGGGCACAATATGAACTTCCCCGTAAATCTGAAGATCTTTCCTTTTTTGGAAACGACAAAGATGGTATCGTAAACCTCTCTTTAAAAAAAGAAGAACTTACCATTTTACGATTTGATCCAAAATCCCTTGCACAGAATGTTGACAAGGTGATTCCCCTTCCGGATGCAACCCGCAACCTTAACAGCGAAACGGTGATCGATTTTGGTCCAAAAAATTATTTTTGGTTGCACAGCGACTGGGACAAAGATGCAGGAAAAGAGATCCTGTATTGCGACAAAGTTGATATTAATACTGGCCAGTTGGTTGATCCTAACCGTAAAATAATTGAAACTACAAAGATAGCAGGCGTTAACCACAACAATGGTTTCTTCAATATCAAAACGGTTCAAAAGTATTCATACGATTACGATGCAGATCACAAAAAGGTGCTGGTGACATACAGGTTATGGCCGGAAGACAAAAGCGACAAGAGAAACTATGACAAGCTTGGCTTTTATATTTTTGATGAAAATATGCAAAAGCTTTGGGGAGGTGAATTTTCCATGCCTTACACTGAACAAATCATGGATAACTCTGATTTCTCCATGGATTCTGAAGGCAATGCTTACCTGCTTGCAAAAGTGTACGAGAATGAAAAAAGGAAAGAGAAAGATAAAGAAACAGGTATGCCGGGCTATCACTTTGAAGTATTAAAATTTTCAAAGGACAATAAGAAAATAACAAGTGCAACAGTTGCGGTTGATGATAACTTTATTAAAGAAACAACACTGATTGAAACTGTTTCACACGAAATGCTTATTGCCTGCACGTATAGCAAGAAATCAAGGGGAAAAGGAACAGATGGTATCTTTCTTTCGCAAATGGACAAAACAGGTAAAGTAATTAAATATAAGAATGGATATTATGAATTCCCTTTAGATGAATTAACAAAATTTGAATCTGCAAGGGCCAAAAGAAGGATGGAAAAAAAGGACAATTATGAAGCGCCAAACATCAAAGTTAGAAGCGTTGACGTTCAACCCGACGGAAGTGTATTTATCGCTTGCGAAGAGTTTTATGTAGTGGAGCATTACAATAGTAATCGTGGCGGTTTTGGCGGTATGAGCACAATGGGAATGACCTCTTCAAACTATACCTACCAGTTCTTTTATGAGGATATCCTTGCGGCAAAGATAGCTGCAGATGGCAAATTTGAATGGCTTCGAAAAATTCCTAAAAAGCAAAAAAGTACCGACAAAGATGTGTACCTGAGGAAAGAACCATACCGGGGTACAATGGGTTTCAAATTGATCACCGATGAGAGTGGGTATTATTTCCTTTACCTTGACAACAAGAAGAACATGGATATGGAGGAAGATGATGTTGCTAAATATCACGTGGATGGTTTTGGTGGCCAGGTTGTGGTTGCTAAACTTGACCCTAAAGGTGTTTTGTCAAAAGAGCTGCTGTTTGATACCAGGGAAGAAGATGTAATGCTCTTTCCTGCTAATTTCAGCAAGATCAACAATACACAATTCATTGGTAGAGCAAGGTTGAAAAGAAATGTTTTTGAACCATTGCTTATAACAGTTAAATAGATAGGGATTCCTGATCAAAGAGTTGACAGGATTTAAATAAAAATATAGATCCCGGGTAAATGCCCGGGATCTTTATTTTCTTTAACTGAAGAAATGCTTATTTAACCAGCGTGATATATTGCGGTTATTAGTTAATCACCCCACCCCGCATTCTTTCTTTTGCCAATTACGGTTGCAATTTTAATCCCGGTAAAAAAATAACTGTCCCTTACACCCGAGTTACCTCTCTTTTCTCCCTCTTCTAAAAAAGGTTGTTGCTTGCGATAGGAAAGATCTCCTGCTATAGTCCCATTAGACTCCTGCAGTGCTTTCAGATTCACATACGTTTTACTTACATCATCCAAATAATCGGTAACGAGTATACGATATCCCAGCTCGAAAGAAATTTCCCAATCCTGTTTGAGATTAAGTTTAAACCCACCACCAACCGGGAAACAAACCTGGTAAAGTGAATATTTTTTCCTGTCGGGATAGCTGGCTAATCCCTGTCCCTCAGTGCCCAAAGGTTGTAGAAAAGCTTTCTGGCCATTATCAGTATACGTATATGGATTGAAATGGAACAACCCCACTCCACCAAAAATATAGGGATAAGAATAATAAGTTTCAGGGTCGAATACATTCACCTCTGCACAAACATTCAATTCAATCACATTGGTCTTAAAGTTAAGGCGGCGGCTTTGCAAACCGGGATCAGGATTATCCAAATCGTTTGCCCCAAATTTAGCATATGAAATACCTGCTCTTATGTTCACAAAATCACCTGTGTTGTACTTCAGATTAAAGCCAACCATGGGGCCAATACGCGTGATGGAAAATTCTTTCTGAGTGAGGTCGCCATTGTAGGATGATGTGCCTGCGGTTAGTTCGGCAAACCATTGCTGCGCATGGGTATTCGTGCTAAAGAGAAATAGAAAAACAAACAGGTATGGCTTCATTCAAATTATAAAATTACATTTCGGAATTGAGCTTTTAAGATTGAATTGTGTCAAATCAAAAAGCGCAGGGTTGAAAAATTAAAATTAATTGTTTTTATCCTAACCGGTTATTTTTATTCATAATATATGAATATTTAAACATTTCCTTTGCTTATTGAGGATCAGACCCGGTAGCTAAACAGTTACCTGATGCATTCTGTTCGCTTTTATATCGCAGAACGCCACTGCCGCTTTCATCAATATCATCCCCAGGTTCCTCCATATTTATTTATATTCACGTCATAATCTTGAAAAATGAAAAAAAGACTGTTGTTCCTGTTGATCCCCCTTCTTTTTGCGGCCTGCAACACGCAAAAGAATGCACGCTCAGAACCGCCCAATGATAACAAAGAGCTGACAACACTACTTGAAAATTATTATAATGAACGTATGCAATTGTATCCGCTGGAAGCAACTGCCAATGGTGATAGTGCAGTCAATGATTTGTTGCCGGCTGATTTTACAGACAGTTACAGGGAGAAACTCAAGGATTTTTTCACACGGTATAAGGCATTGATCGCAAAGTATAACAGGGAACAGTTGAATGACAATGATAAAAAAAGCTATGACATTTTTCAGTATGAAATGCAAATAGCTTTGGATGGACTCGCTTTGGGTTATATGGGAAGCACAACCCTTGCAGACAACAGGTATTTTCCATTCGACCAGTTCAATGGCTTGCCACTGCAGATGGGACAAATGGGCAGCGGGTCCGGCAACCAGCCTTTTAAGACATTGAAAGATTACGACAACTGGCTGAAAAGAGCTGCAGCATTTACTGCGTGGACAGATAGCGCCATTGTTTATTTTAATAAAGGAATAGCTGCAAACTTTGTGCTTCCCCGTTCTATCGTTGTAAAAATGATACCTCAAATGCAGGCATTGGTTACCGATAGTGCAACAAAAAGTTTATTTTTTGAACCTGTGAAATTGTTGCCTTCAACATTTAGTGAAGAAGATAAGAAACGGATTGCTATTGATTACACCGACATGATCATCAAACACATTGTACCTTCTTATAAAAAGCTGGCCGCTTACCTGGAAAAAGAATACCTGCCCAAAGCCAGGGCCAGTACCGGTGTAAATGCTTTGCCAGGTGGAGATAAATATTATGCGTACCAGGTGAAGTACTGGACTACCACTAACAAAACCCCTGAAGAAGTTTACAATACCGGTTTGTCGGAAGTTTCACGCATACGTTCTGAGATGGAAAAGATAAAGCAGCAGGTTCAATTCAAAGGAGACTTGAAAGCTTTTTTCGAATTTATGAAAACAGACAAACAGTTTATGCCTTACAAGACGGCTGAAGAAGTATTGACAGCCACCAGGAATATCCAGGCAAGGATTGAACCCAATGTAAAAAAAATGTTTAACATACGGCCAAAGACAAGATTTGAGGTCAGGGAAACAGAAGCTTTTAGGGAAGCAAGTGCAAGTGCTGAATATTATCCCGGTTTACCTGATAATTCAAGGCCTGGTATTTATTATATACCCATTCTTGATCCTGCTAAATTCAATGTAACAGGGGGCATGGAAAGTACATTCCTGCATGAAGCGATCCCGGGCCACCATTTCCAGGTCTCTTTGCAATCTGAAAATGAAAAGCTACCAAAGTTCCGGCGCTTCATTTGGTATGGAGCTTACGGTGAAGGATATGCGCTTTATTGTGAAAGCCTTGGAAAGGAACTTGGATTGTACACAGATCCTTATCAGCATATGGGCGCATTGGGAGATGAAATACTGCGTGCCATTCGGCTTGTTGTTGATGTGGCCATGCATACAGGAAAGATGACAAGGGAAGAAGCAATAAAATACATGATGGACAATATGCCTGTTACTGAAGAAGGCGCAACAGCAGAAATAGAGCGTTACATTGTCTATCCGGGCCAGGCATTGAGTTATAAAACGGGCGCATTAAAGATACGGGAACTCCGGGATAAATACAGCAGGATGCTCGTGAACAAATTCAGCATTTCTGCTTTTCACGATGAATTTTTAAAAGATGGCTGTATGCCATTGGAAGTGATCGAAAGGTCTTTGGATGAATGGGCAGAAAAACAATTGAATTCAAACTGAAAGGAAAAACATGGATGCTCCTTTGATCATCACCCTGAAGCTCGACGATGAAACACAATTCTTTTTTAATCGTTTAAGACAAGAACATTTCCCCAAACATGTTAATTATTTGGAAGCACATTGTACATTATTTCATAAACTGCCTGCTTCAGAACCTATCATTCGAAATACATTGGCTGCCCTAAGTCAGCGCCCTGCGTTCAGCATGAAAGTCGCAGCAGTTAAGAATATTGGTAACGGGGTTGTGTATACGATCGAATCCGGCGAATTAGGGGCCTTACATAAGTCCTTGCAGGAAAGTTTCGCGGCCTGGCTTACTAACCAGGACCGGCAGACGCTGAATCCTCACATCACAATTCAAAATAAGGTAACCGCATTTAAGGCCCTTACCTTGTACGAGCAACTAAAAGAATCCTTCGTTCAATTTGATATCAAAGCAGTAGGCATCAGCACATTTCTATACTTAAACGGGCCCTGGCAGCATGTGGAAGACTTTACTTTTAAATAACCCGGCACTATCCAGGCAGGTTCAATTTTTCATCATTGAACTTTGAATATAGGATTTGGTAGAAAAAGTGCATAGCCTTCACTGGTCTGGTTAGCACCGTAAATTAGTTGCTTTCGCGTTCATCCCGATTGTACATCCTATCGTGTGGACACATTTCTCCTTATTTCCCATCCGCCCATAGCGGCTTTAAAATATTTTAATCCTATCCAAAGAGTGGTAATTCCGGGATGCCTTTTACTTTCATATCCTTTCCATCCCCCTAATCTTGCTATCACCCATACGTACCGCTTCAGATCTTTACT
>JBDSBG010000090.1:0-3023 GCA_039921685.1 Ferruginibacter sp. | reverse complement strand
AAAACTTGGATTGATGGCAGGTTTTACAAAGGAGCAAATACTATACACGCCGAACTGTGTTGATTTTGCCGAGATACTTGAAGCCAAAGAACTAGGCGTAAATATCAATATTGATAATATTTCTATTCTCGAACAATTTGGAAATAAGTTTGGCGCCAGTTACCCGGTCTGCATCAGGCTCAATCCTCATATTATGGCCGGTGGAAATTTTAAAATTTCTACCGGCCATGTTGACAGCAAATTCGGTATCTCCATTCACCAGATGCGGCATATTGAAAGGATCGTGAAAACAACCAAACTGCATATTACGGGGCTGCACATGCATACCGGAAGTGAAATTAAAGACATCAATGTTTTCCTAATGGGGCTGGAAGTGATGTTCAGTATGGCCGAACATTTTCCTGAATTAAAATACATTGACCTAGGAAGCGGGTTTAAAGTACCATACCAACCGGGCGATACCGAAACGGACGTAAACCTGCTCGGAGAAAAAGTATCAGAAGCTTTTTCAAAATATGAAAGCGAAACAGGAAAAAAAATACAGGTTTGGTTTGAACCGGGTAAGTACCTGGTTAGCCAGGCTGGTTATTTCGTGGTGAAGGCCAATGTGATCAAACAAACACCTGCAACCGTTTTCGTTGGTGTAAACAGTGGTTTCAATCACCTGATCCGCCCCATGATGTATGATGCTTACCACCATATACAAAACATTTCCAACCCAAATGGCACTGAAAGGATCTATACCGTTGTTGGAAATATTTGTGAAACCGATACCTTCGCCTGGGACCGCACTATCCCGGAAGTAAGGGAAGGCGACCTCCTCGTTTTTTACAATGCCGGTGCCTATGGTTTTGAAATGGCTTCCAACTTTAACTCACGGTTAAAGCCAGCCGAAGTACTGGTGAAAGACAACAAAGCAACGCTTATTCGTAAACGGGATGAGTTTGAAGATTTACTTAGGAACCAGGTGTTATAAAAGCCCCTCTATCTCCCCGAAGGGGGAGTAACCAAAAAGATTACATTGTAGATCACGTAATATTATTTTTCAAAACATCCAAGCGCTTTCCTGACCGATTATTCTGTCCAACACTTTTTCTAAAAACTATATTGCCAAATATTCACGCTCCCCTCTCCTCTTTCGGAGAGGGTCGGGGGTGAGGTATTGCATTTAGTTAATTATTAACGACCACACGCAAATTAATGTTTGTTGATATCAAAATTTCTTATAACATTTATAAAGCGAAAATACACCGCTCTAAAAACTTACAATTATGGACTCCGCTTATGCGCCCTTCCCGAACAAAAAAAACATCTTTTATTTTTCTTTTTTGCTCTTACTGGGTTTCAGTTTTTCTGCCTGTAAAAAAAATGATAAGAAATGGGTTGATGTTGATCCCGCTTATGCAAAATACATTGAGGCATACAGCACAGGAATTATTTCAAAAACCAGTAGTATCAGGGTACAGCTTGCAACAGATGCAGCAACCACGCACACAATTGGCCAGCCAATAAAGGAAGATTTATTTGAACTGTCTCCTTCAGTGAAGGGAACAACGGTTTGGCTGGATGCCAGGACAATTGAATTTAAACCTGCCAAATATTTAGCACCCGATCAATTATATGAAGTGAATTTCAAATTGGGCGATGTTACCAAAGTTCCCACTGAATACAAAAATTTTAAATTCAATATTCAAACAACAAAACCTGCATTCAAGGTAACTCAATCAGGTTTGCGTAGCAGCGGTGATAAAAGCAATATGTTTTTAAATGGGGACTTACTTACTGCAGACGCCGAGGAGGCCGCAGTTGTTGAAAAGCTTTTATCAGCATCACAAAACAACAATGCTTACAGGATCGTCTGGCAGCATACTGACGCAAACAGGACACATCATTTTACCATCAATGATATTAAACGTTCTGAAAATGCATCGGCCTTGATTTTAAAATGGGACGGAGCTTCATTGAGTATTAAGAACACCGGCAATGAAACACTTGCTATACCTGCAATAGGCGATTTTAAAGTTTTAAATGTAATGGCTGTGAATGATGTGCAGCAATATGCGTCTGTACAATTCAGTGATCCAATTGCTGTGGGTCAGGACCTCACCGGCCTGATAACAGTAAGCAATCAACCCGATGTTTCTTATACCATCAACGGTAGTGAAGTTAAAGTATTTGTTGGCGGTAACCTTGACGGAAATTATACCATCAATACAAATGAAGGGATAAAGAATACCTGGGGAACAAGCCTTCCTGCATCATTCACATCTAATATTATTTTTGAGAACAGGTTGCCTTCTGTAAAAATTCATGGCAAAGGAAATATTCTTCCCAGTTCAGGGAAATTGGTTTTGCCTTTTGAATCCATCAATTTAAATGCGGTAGATATCAGCATTATTAAAATCTATGAAAACAATGTTCCCCAATTCCTGCAGCAGAATGATCTGTCCGGGGATAATGAATTACGTCGTGTAGGTATGCCCGTTGTACAGAAAACATTAAGGCTTGATGATGACAAAGCATTGGACCTACATAAAAAACAACGTTTCACCCTGGATATCGATAAATACCTGAAAACAGAACCCGGGGCGATTTATCGTGTAACCATTGGCTTTAGGCCCGACTATTCTTTATATACAAATACAAAAGTTGATACAACTAAAAATGATGGGGATGAAGAAGAAGGTTACCGCGATGAATACGATTCCTATTCCCAGTATGCAAAAGACGAAGACGATGCATTTTGGAGCCGTTATGACAATTATTATCCTTATGGATATAACTGGGAACGCAAAGATGACCCTGCCAGTAAATCCTACTACAATAAAGAACGATGGGCTACCAGGAATATTCTTGCAAGCAATATTGGTATCACTGCAAAACACGGAAATAACAACGACCTGATTGTTGCCCTTACAAGTATTCTTACTACAGAACCATTGAGTGGTATTGAACTCGTAGTAATGGATTATCAACAGCAGATCATTGCGAAAGGAACAAGCGGCGCCGACGGATTTGCAACA
>JBDSBG010000089.1:0-35724 GCA_039921685.1 Ferruginibacter sp. | reverse complement strand
GTTTGATAAATTCCTCCAGTTGTCGGTAAGTTTTTCAATATGAAGATCAATTACTGATCTTGCCGGAGCAAGATTTTCGCGGAACGATGATGCATCATAAATACGGAAGCCCGCATTGCCCAGCCTTGATAGGTCCACTTTTTCTTCTTCTAATTTATCAGGATATTCTTTGAATAGCTCATAGGAAAAAGATGGTTCATTTTTTAATTTAAGGTCTTCGATCTTTTTAAAAATCTGTTTTCCTTTTAATTTTAAAGACGCCTCGTAATAAGGGGCTTTCTTTTTATGTTCATTTGCCAATGAAAATTCAAAATCAAAACGGGGATTATCGCTCAGGTCTTCAAACTGCACGTCATGTAAATAAAAATCGCTCAGCCCTCTCACTGAATTTTTCAATTCGAAATGAGTTTCTGCGTTAAAGACAAGTTCATAATTGAATCTGTATTCTTCTTCATTTTGATTTACGAGATACACTTTCAGTTTTTCCACTACATCATCATCAAAAATATCTTTATCAAATATGGGAATAAAATTAAGCCAGACCCCATCCCCTGTTTTCTTTTTTTGAACGGGTTTTTCTTTTTTCACATTATCAACATGAATTTTCTTTTTCTCCACAATTTTCTTCTGTGAAAACATTTTGAAATAAGGAAAATCCACCTGGTCCATATAAGCGGGAAACTTCACACCACGCACTTCTATCATCAGCATTTTTTCATTGAAGATTTCTACCACAGTACCCTCTTCGTCTGTAAGCAATACAATAATTTTATCTCCTATCTCGTATTTCATTTTATTTTTTTCCCGCAACATTAATTTGTCATCTCATGCCGCATCTTTATATTTTGTCCAGGAGACCTGGCCCCTTCATCCGCATTAAACAGCTGCGAGGCAACCTTTTCTTCGTAATTAATAAAGTGCAAAGTTACGTTTCCATTTATATTAAAAATAAACCGGTAGTTTTTTAACAACTGCCGGTTTGGGGTTACATATTCATTATTGATTTTAATTCTACTTAGGAGCCAGCCAGCTTACTCTTTCTTACTCCATACATGAAATAAACGATGAGGCCCAGCAGTAGCCATCCACCAAACCACAACCAATTGCTAAGTGTCATTCCAGTTAACAAATACAGGCAAGTGCTTACACCCATCAGCGGTATAAGAGAATATTTTTTAATAAATGCTAATAAAGAAAGTAAAACCATAATTATCCAAAAGATTACAAGCGATACTTTATTGGTCTTGCTTTGAACTGGATCATTACCCGAAATAAAATCTGCTGCCTCTGTGAATTTTTTACTTACACTGGTGCTGGCTTTCACAGAATCGGTTAGTTTAACGAAATTCGAATCCGTTTCCCTTGAGTTAACAAGGTATTGTTCGATCGCAGTGGCTGCCTTCGCAGTATCAACATTCGTTTTTGGAACTATGGTTGAAAATGCTTCAACTTTTTTCTCAAATGAAAAATCAATTTTATCCTGGAAGTAACCCTTACTGAGCAAGGAGGCTGCAACGATTGCAATGATGGTTATTAACGGGAAAATAAACTGAGCATTGACATAAGGAAGATGAAATCGCCCTGGTATTTTTTCTTTATTAGGAATTAGCAATACACCGCCGCAAACCAACACAAATGCAAACAAAGTAGCGATGCTTGTAAAGTCTAGCACAAATGTTTTATCTGTAAACAAAATCGGAACACCTACAACGAGCCCGGTAATGATCGTCGCAAATGATGGGGTCTTAAATTTGGGATGTATCTTTTGAAATACTGGTGGCATCAATCCATCCCTGCTCATTGTCATCCACATGCGTGGTTGGCCCATTTGAAATACAAGCAATACGCTTGTCATAGCTATGACCGCACAAACGGAAACCAGTAATTGCATCCATCCAACATTGAGATTTTGTTTTTCAAAAATAAATGCAAGTGGATCACCTACTCCGTCGAAATTCCTGTAATTCACGGCGCCTGTCAATACCAGTGATAACAATATATATATAACTGTGCATATAACCAGTGAAAGTATCATTCCTCTTGGAAGATCACGCTGGGGGTTTTTGCTTTCTTCTGCTAAAACACTCACCGCATCAAAACCTATGTATGCAAAAAATACACTTGCAACTGCAGCCATTACACCGCTAAAACCGTTAGGCATAAACGATCTTACACCGTCGTCATCCGGCGGTGTCCAGTTAGCAGTGGATCCATGAGAGAAAATAAGAAACCCGCCTACTAAAATGATCAATGCAACAACGGCCAGTTTTAATATCACCATCACATTACTGAAATTCCTGCTCTCTTTTACGCCACGGTACACCAGCATGGTTATAAGTAAATTTATCAGCAGCGCCGGCAGATCGAGTATGATTTTCAAATTCCCGATCAGCGGGGCATTGTTCCATGCAGCAAGTTCATCCAGGTTCGTGCTTCCTCCTTCTACGGCATGTTTGGCTTCCATATAGCTGGTACACAAATATTGAGGGATATGAATGTTCAACCTTTCGAGAAAAGAAGTAAAATAATCACTCCAGCTATAAGCAACATATATATTACCAATGGAATACTCCATGATCAAAGCCCAACCTATTACCCATGCAAACAACTCTCCGAAGCTTGCATACGCATACGTATATGCGCTTCCGGCAACGGGAATGCGACTGGCGAATTCAGAATAACACAAAGCTGTAAATCCACAGGCTATCGCTGTAATCACAAAAAGGATCACCACTCCAGGCCCGCCATGAAACACTGCAGAACCAAGGCTACTAAAACTTCCCGCTCCCAAAATAGCCGCAATACCAAAGAAAGTAAGGTCTTTAACGGTCAATACCCGGTGAAGGCCCGGCCCATGCAAATCGTCTGGCCCTTCAGCAAGAATACTGGAAATATTTTTCTTCCTGAACAAAGAATTACCCATGTTAGTTTGGTTTGAGCAAGGAAAATAGCGAAATATTCGGTTACAGGAAAAATTTTTTATTGTATGGTTAATATGAACTTGTAAACTTAGAAGCCCGGAGTAATTTTGAATCCTTTTTGGTTCGTCCGCATATATAATTCATCGTTCAATGGGGAGATAAATATCGAAAGTAGCACCCTGGTTCAATGCTCCGGTTGCTTTAATGACACCATTGTGGTTTTCTACAATTTTTTTTACAATTGCCAGGCCAATGCCAGTGCCTTTGTATTCTGCTTTCCCATGCAATCGCTGAAAGACCTCGAATATGCGATCACTGTACCGGGGCTCGAACCCGATACCATTATCAGATATGGAGACATGGCAGTAGGCGGTATCTTTTTTTAAAGAAGGGTTATCTAATGAACCCGGAGATTCATTGCTGGCATTTATTGAAATAAGCGGAGCAGTATTCGGCTTTGCAAACTTCAATGCGTTTCCAACAAGATTCATTAAAAGTTGTTGGAATTGAAATGGGATCACAGGCACTTCACATAATCCATCTGATTCAATGATTGCATTCTTTTGTTGAATCTCTTCTTTCAATTCTCCTTTAACATCATCAAGGATCTTATTAAGGTCTGTTTTTTCAAAATTTCTTTCCGTGATATTGGTGCGGGAATAAGTAAGAAGGTCGTTGATAAGTGTTTGCATCCTTGAAGCTGCGTTTTGAATACGTCCCAGGTAATCCTTTGCTTTTCCAGATAGGGGCTCAGTCTCATCCTGGGTGATCATAGTTGCAAATACCTGAATTTTTCTCAGCGGTTCCTGCAAATCATGGCTTGATACATAAGCGAAAGACTGGAGTTCCGTATTCATGAGTTGTAGTTCAATATTTTTGACTTCAAGCTCATTTGCAGTTCTTTTCAACTGATCATCTGCCTGTTTTTTTAGTGTAAGGTCATGCGTTACTTTTGAAAAACCGATCACATTATTGTCTTCGTCATGCACAGCAGTAATTACAACACTTGCCCAAAAAGCGGTTCCATCTTTACGAATCCTCCAACCTTCCTGGCTTGCCTTTCCTTCCCTGGCTGCAATATCTAATAATCTTCCAGGCAATCCTTCTTTTTGGTCGGAAGGGGAATAAAAAACTGAAAAACTTTTTCCAATGATTTCCCTGGATGTATAACCCTTTATTTTCTCAGCCCCTTTATTCCAGTTTTCAACGATGCCATTCTTATTCAAATAAAGGATGGCATAATCCTGCACTTCCTCAACCATGAGGTGGTACCTTTCTTCACTCTTCGTTAAAGCTTCATTTAATTGTTTAAGTTCTTTGGTACGTTCCTGAACAAGTTCTTCCAATTTACGCGTGAACGTTTTTTGATCTTCAATATTAGTACTTGCGCCCACCCACATTTGAATTTTTCCAGTGCTATCTTTTTGGGGGATGGCCCGGCTTAACTGCCACCTGTAGCCGCCGTTTGCGGAACGAAAACGATGTTCAAAAAGAAAATCTTCGCCTGTTTGAATGCTCCTCATCCATTGAACATTATTTTCTTCTTTTTCATCTGGATGAATAATTTGCAGCCAACCATCCTTTTCAATTTGAGCCCGGGTCAATCCAGTGTACTGATAAAAGGTCTCATTAAAATAATTCAGCTTTCCTTCCGAATCCCCTGTCCAGATGAACTGAGGCATCAAATCGGCAAGTAACCTGAATTTTTGTTCTGTCTCCTGAAGATTTTCCTGATATTTTTTTTGCTCTGTGATTTCTTTTGCCGCTATCCTCTTTATTGGCTTACCTGGACCGCCATTTGTTTCCAAATTCAATTCCCAGGTTGCAAGTTCACCTGCGTTACTGATCTCACCCTTGCATCCGCTCAATTTTTTGTAAGCAGCTATTTTGTCTGTAGTTTCTCGCCCTGTCAGCAAAACAGCTGCAACTTTGCCGGATTCATCATTTACCTGGCTAAAACTGAAGGTCCAGTAAGCATCTTCCATTTGACCGTTCCTGTAAACAGGTATTAAGTGATCATCGGCCCATGTAGCACCTCTCCCTTCCATCACCTGTTGAATAAAGGGGCAAATTGTAGCCCATACTTCGGGCCATGCCTCCTCAGCCCTCATACCAAGAATATAAGGATGTTTTCCATTTATTCCGAGAACAGGCCGAAAAGCATCATTATAAAAACAAACATGTTCATGCCCCCAACAAAGAAACATTGGAAACCTGGAATTCAAGATGATACTAACGGTTATGCGTAACCCGGGAGGCCAGAGCTCAACATCACCTACGAAAGTTTTGCTCCAGTCTTTTGCACGTGTCAGCCGGGCCATCTCGCCCTCGCCTGCAAGAAATTCTAATTGCCGATCAACGCCACTAAAATTCACTTAAAATCATTTATGATTGAAGTTAAAAAAAATTCTGCATCAGCTATGAAAATATGGGCCAGTACCCAAAAAAAAGTTGATACAACTGATTCCTGGAACCGGGGGCCTTGCCATATGTGATTATATAATAAAAAGCCAGCAAGAGATTGCCTGGCAATCATTTTTTTTTTGATGAACCGGGGTTGCTTTTACATTTATTTATCTCTTTGCAATAAATATTTAGCCAGGATTTCGAGTTCTGTTTTCCGTGATGATAAGACCGCTGTTTCTTCCAGGTGCTTCATCGCTTCCCCGTAATATTTTTCTTTCAATTGGTTTGCCCACTCGTCTACCTTACAATCTTTGAATATCGTCAATACTTTATTTACCTTATTCTTCCTATCCGTTTCATCAACACTGAGCTGCTTCATCAGTTTTGTCAACTCGTCTTTCTCATTCCCCGATGTAACTTCCAAAGCATGGATCATTAGGAAGGTTTTTTTATTCGCAAGAATGTCACCACCGGGAATCTTGCCGAATTTTTCAGGATCGCCAAATGCATCGAGAAAATCATCCTGTACCTGGAATGCAATGCCGAGTTTTTTTCCAAATTCAAAGAGATGTTGCTGGTTGCCGAGGCCGGCCCCTCCCAGTATCGCTCCCATTTGCAGGCTTGCGGCAAGTAAAACTGAGGTCTTCAGCGTGATCATCTGTTCATATTCCACAAAACTTACATGCGGCTTGTTTTCAAATTCCATGTCCAGTTGCTGCCCTTCACAAACTTCCTTCGCAGTCCTGTTAAACAGCGCAATGATTTTTTGAAGATGCAAGGGTTTTATCTTGTTGATATATTCATAAGCAGCCACAAGCATTACATCACCAGCGAGCAATGCTGTTGAATCGCCATATTTTATATGAACAGTTTGCATACCGCGGCGTATTGGCGCTTTGTCCATGATATCATCGTGTATCAAACTGAAGTTGTGAAAAAGTTCAATGGCATTTGCCACTTCGTAAGCGTCCGGGTCAATATCACTGAATAGTTCATTGCCCATTAAAACAGACACCGGCCTGACTCTTTTACCGCCAATACCTAGAATATATTGTGATGCATCATATAAATTGTGTGGCTCCTGCGGGAAATGGCGCTTGTTGAATTGTTGCTCAAATAATATTGACAAAGCAGTGAAGGAATGCATGAATCGTTGTTTTGATGATACGGGAGGTGGAATATCGGTTACGCAAGCATGATCAAAACATTCATCGGCGGATCACGCATCTGCATCGCTTCACCCGTACTTATTTTCCTTTCTTCGTTTTCTTCTTCTTATCAACCTTTTCATTCAATGCAGCAGCCTGCACCCACTGATAATCAAGCTGGCGTTTTGTTAGATTTGCTGCCACAAGCTTTACGGTTATCTTATCGCCCATCCTGAATCTCCTTCCACTGCGCATCCCTACCAGGGCATAATCGGCTTCATCCAAACGGAAGTCATCGAACTCATTCAGGTCCTTGACGCTCACCAGGCCTTCGCACTTATGCGCCACCGTTTCCGCCCAAAAACCAAACGCAGAAACACCACTGATAACAGCGTCGAATTCGTCGCCCAAAAATTGTTTCATAAACTCTACCTGCTTGTATTTATTCCCTGCACGTTCTGCTTCCATCGCCGATCGTTCCCTATCACTGCAATGCTTGCACTTCTCTTCCATTTTCTGATCGATCTTCAAATTCTTCTCAAGGCATTGCTGCAATATACGATGCGCCAACACGTCGGGGTAGCGCCGAATGGGAGATGTAAAATGACAGTAGTTTTCAAACCCCAATCCATAATGGCCAATATTCTGTGAAGTATAAACTGCTTTTGCCATAGTACGGATGCCTAATTGTTCCATCACATGTTGTTCAGGTTTTCCCTGTACATCTGCGAGCAACCGGTTAAACGAAGAGGCAACTTCCTTTTCATTATCAAGGTGAAATGTATATCCGAATTTCTTTGCAAATGCCGCAAAGGGTTTTAATTTTTCTTCGCTGGGCGTGTCGTGTATGCGGTACGGAAAGGGAATGGATTCTTTGTTGCTTTTTATCCTTGAAACATATTCTGCCACTGAACGGTTTGCCAGCAACATGAATTCTTCCACCAACTGATGGGCTTCCTTACTTTCTTTGATGACTACGCCGATCGGTTTACCTTTTTCATCTAATTGAAATTTCACTTCTGTCGAAGAAAAATTTATGGCGCCATTATCAAATCTTTCTTTTCGGAATTGCTGCGCCAGGTTATTCAATAAGAGAATAGGCTTGTAATGCAGACCATCTTTGGTTTCTATGGTTTGCTGTACTTCTTCATATGTGAACCTGTGGTTACTATGAATGATGGTACGGCCAAGCCATTTATGTTTTATCTCGGCCCTGTTTGTTATTTGAAAAACAACAGAAAAGGTATATTTATCTTCATTGGGGCGCAATGAACAAAGTTCATTAGATATCCTTTCAGGCAACATCGGGTTTACACGATCGGGCAGATAAACGCTGGTTGCCCTCGCATATGCTGCTTTATCAAGGATGCTGTCTGGCGTAACAAAATGGCTCACGTCTGCAATGTGCACACCAATCTCATAATTGCCATTGTCAAGATTTCTTATCGAGATCGCATCATCAAAATCCTTTGCATCTACGGGATCAATTGTGAATGTAAGTATGTCACGAAAATCTTTTCTTTTGCTTGATTCTTCACGGCTAATCTTACCGGATAATTTTTCTGCTTCACTTACAACAGCAGCTTCAAATGACAATGGGAATCCGGCGTCAATTAATATTTCCTTCATTGCCATGTCAGCCTCATCTTCTGCTTTGATCACCGAAATGATCTCCCCTTGCGGCTTTTTATCCGACTTATCCCACTTTGTAAAACGGGCAACCACCCTTTCACCATCGTTGGCGCCATTCAATTTCTCGAATGGAATATAGAAATCTGGTATGGGCTTTTCGCCTCCCGCAACAAAAAAAGCAACCGTTTTATTAACCTGCACATTGCCTACAAAGTCGGTTTGTTTTCTTTCGGTAACATCTATCACTTTTCCTTCGGCACGTTTTGTTTTACCGGCATCGTATGCAAGCTGCACCTTCACTGTGTCACCATGGAATGCCCTTCCAAAATCGTTGGGCCTAACCAGGATGTCTTTATCAACACCTTCGACGATCACATAGCCCATGCCGCTTCTGCTGATATCGAGTTTTCCTTTTAAAATTTGAGTTTGAGAAGATTTTTTTGGAGCGCTGTTTTTTGGTTTACTCATGTTTGTAGATACTTCTTATATTTTATTTTACGATGCTATCATAGCATTCATATGAAATTTCTTGTTGCAAGATAAGCAATATAAGGGATACTGGATGCGGGATGCGAGATGCGGGATGCGGGATGCGGGATGCGAGATGCTGGATGCGGGATGCTGGATGCTGGATACTGGATACTGGATGCGGGATGCGGGATGCGGGATGTTTGATATAGATAGAAAGAAATCATGATTCTTCAACCTGATCGGCAACAGTTCACCAATTGTTACACAATTGCTATATCTACCTTCACCTTGCGCCCAACTGTCGGATGCATGCTGCCTCATCCGTTCCCGTTTTCTCCCTAACTTTATAAAAAAACATGTACATATACGATACAGTAGTCGCGGCAATTAACGGGCTTAAACAAAGAGGCTACAGCATCGACTTCAACCTGGCTTTTGATAAATTAATATGCACTAAGACGCAGATCTCGCTTGAGCCATCAGATTTTGAAATAACGGAAGTGTACCGCTTTGAAGGAGATACGAATCCATCGGATGAAGATGTTGTGTATGCTGTGGAATCGAAGGATGGAAAAACAAAGGGCGTGTTGACCGAGGCATTTGGTACATATGCAGATGCAGCATCGGATGAAATGCTGAAGAAACTTACGATGCATACTTCGTAACCGGGGGACAAACCCCGTCGGCGGGTGCAGACCCCGCAAGCAGTTATTAACAAAGGTCATTATATCAAACCAAGAATGCTTACTTCAGTTTCCAACTTATGGCGCACAGCCTGTTGTTTTAAAAAAAATATATGAACAGAAAGAACTTTATTAAACTAAGCTCCCTTGGTTTAACGTCTCTTAGCTTACCCTCATTAAAATCAGAAGCACAAAAACCTTTGGTGATATCTACATGGGATAGTGGTATGGCCGTAAATGCAGCTGCATGGAAAGTTTTAAATACTAACGGTAAAAGCGTAGACGCAGTAGAAGCAGGTGCCATGCAAATAGAAGATACGATAAACTGTTGCGTGGGACTTGGTGGTTACCCGGACAGGGATGGCATTGTAACTCTGGATGCCTGCATCATGGATGAACATGCTAATTGCGGTGCCGTTGCCGGGCTGGAGCAGATCAAACATCCTGTTTCGGTAGCGAGAAAAGTAATGGAACAAACTCCACATGTTATATTAGTCGGAAACGGTGCTCAGCAATTTGCATTGGAAAACGGTTTTAAAAAAGAACCCCAAAAACTTTCTGATGATGCAAAAAAAGCCTACTGGGAATGGTTGAAGAAAAGCGAATACAAGCCAATCATCAATATCGAAAATAAAAAAAACGGCCATGGCCCATTTGCACCACATTTTTTTGATGATGGGGCCGTAAATCATGATACAATGGGATTGCTGGCAATTGATATGCAGGGGAATTTATCTGGTGCAGTTACCACCAGTGGCATGGCCTTTAAGGTACACGGGCGTGTAGGAGACTCTCCCATCATAGGTGCAGGTTTGTTTGTAGATAATGAAGTAGGTGCTGCAACAAGCAGCGGCGTTGGTGAAGAAGTGATCCGCATCTGCGGTACTCATTTGGTGGTAGAGTTCATGCGACAAGGATCGTCTCCTGAGCTTGCCTGTAAAAAAGCAGTGGAGCGCATTGTAAAAAGAGACCCTGTAAAAGCAAAAGAATTGCAGGTGGGGTTTATTGCGGTAAATAAAAATGGTGAGTACGGAGCATACGCAATTCTGGACGGCTTTGTGTTTAGTGTGAAGAGCAATGATGAGGATCAAATTCATAAATCGAAATTTTTAATTTAAGGAGCAACCAGCCGCAAGCTGCTAACTTGAGCTTTAAGTTTGTTAACCTATAAAAATTCAAAAAAATAACTTTTATAACCTGCTTTATAACTCATCTTAATATTTAAAAGAAGCTGCAATTATTTAGTAACAGGCTAACAGGTTGCATCTTGCAGCTAACCCCTTTTTTATGAACCACAAACTCGAAGTAATTGGCTTCACTATAGATAGCTGCATCATCGCAGAATCCTCCGGCGCAAACAGGATAGAACTCTGCGACAATCCCGGAGAAGGTGGCACAACACCATCCTATGGTTTCATAAAAGCTGCACGAAAAAAACTTAACATTGAACTATACCCGATCATTCGCCCTCGCGGTGGAGATTTTTTTTATACTGACGATGAATTTGAGATCATGAAAAATGATGTGATCATTTGCAAACAATCAGGTTGTGATGGAATTGTAATAGGTATGCTGGATAAAGACGGAAATATTGACCAGGAAAGATGTAGTCAACTTGTCGGATTGGCTTATCCACTGGGAGTGACATTTCACCGGGCCTTCGACAGAACGAATGATCCTTTAAAAGCAATGGAAGCTATTATTGCAATTGGTTGTGAAAGGATCCTTACAAGCGGGCAAAAACCTTCTGTAATTGATGGAGTGGAACTTGTTGCCCAATTAATAGAAAAAGCAGCAGAACGAATTATCATTATGCCGGGAAGCGGGGTTCGTGCCGGGAATATTGTTGAAATAGCACTGAAAACGAAAGCTAAGGAATTTCATACATCCGCCAGAACAGTGATACCTGGTAAAATGAAATTCAGGAATGAAAAAATGAATGAGGAATTACAAAGCGTAACTGTAGATGAGTACGAAATAAAAAACATCAAAAAAATATTATACGGGCTAAAAGTTAATTAATTGCCTTCTTCCGTGTTTCTGTGTTTCTTTGTCCGCTCGCTGGCTCTGGAACACGGAGGCACAGGGATAAAACGCTTAAAATAATAAAATGAAACAGTTTCTTTCTTTATCATTATTATTTATCTCATCCATTGTCAATGCTCAAAAAATTGAAAACGTTATTATCATTACCACAGATGGTTTTCGCTGGCAGGAAATTTATAAAGGCATGGACAGTAGCATAGCCAACAATAAAAAATTTAACCAGGATGACAGCGCTGCTATTTTTAAAAAATACTGGGCAAATAATGTTGCTGAAAGAAGAAAGAAATTAATGCCGTTTTTGTGGAGTGTAGTTGAAAAGCACGGGCAACTCTACGGCAACAGGGAACTGCAAAATAAAGTTGACAATGCAAATCGTTATTGGTTCTCCTACCCTGGCTACAATGAAATATTTACAGGATACCCCGATACTGCAGTTAACAGTAACAAGTACCCGCCGAATCCAAATACCAACCTGCTGGAATTTATAAACAAGCAGGCAGGATATGAAAATAAAGTTGCTGCCTTCGGGGCATGGAATGCATTTGATAGGATACTGAATGAAGAAAGAAGTCGTATCCCTGTCTATTCAGCATTTGATAAGACAGGCGGCAACAGCCTTTCTCCGGAAGAAAAGTTAATCAATGCAATGAGGGAGGATTCATACAGGCCCTTTGACGATGAGGAATGCCTGGATGTCTTTACTCATTATGCGGCAATGAATTATTTAAAAACCAAAAAACCAAAGGTCCTCTACATTTCTTATGGCGAAACCGATGAATGGGCTCACAGCGGCAAATACAAAGATTACTTAAACGCAGCGCACATGGTTGATAAATGGCTGAATGATATTTGGAATTTTTTACAAAATGATGCTGCATACAAAGACAAAACAGCCATCTTTATAACGGTTGACCATGGCCGGGGTATTGCAGAAGAATGGACAAGCCATCACGATGACATAAAAGATTCTTACCAGATATGGTTTGCTGCCATGGGGCCGGGAATAAAAGCAAAGGGTGAGGTAAAAAATGCAGTACAGTTTTATCAAAAACAATTTGCACAAACCATTGCAAATTTATTGGGAATGGAATTTAAAGCGCAGCATCCTATTGCGGAGAAGATTGAGCTAAACAGATAATTAAGAGTCCTTTTCTCTATCACAGAAGTGGATGAATTAAAGAACGGCACAACTTAAAAGGAATTAAACTCACTTAACTCTGTGGTAAAAAAGAAAGCCCCAAAATAATTCCCAATGAACCTAAGAGCAGAAATACTCAAAGAACACTCAAAAGCACAATGCATAAAAATAGTGAACTGGATCGGGGATGACCAAAAACGCTTTGATGAATTATTTTATTTATTCTTGCACGATGAATACCGCGTTGTACAAAGGGCAGGCTGGCCCGTTAGTAATTGTATAATGAGGCAACCGAAATTTATAAAAAAACATTGGGCCAATCTTATAAAAAATGTCCAGAAACCAAACCTGCATGGTGCGGTAAAACGCAATACGGTACGGCTGTTGCAGGATCTTGATATTCCGGAAAAATACCAGGGCGAGATCATGAATATTTGTTTTTCCTTTGTTGAGTCACCTATAGAAGAAGTAGCAGTAAAAGCATTTTCACTTACCATACTTGGCAATCTTGCCAGGCAATATCCTGAAATAATACCTGAATTAAAATTGTTAATTGAAAGCCAGATGGAGGATCAGACTGCTGCATTCAAAAGCAGGGGAAAAAAGTTGTTGAAGCAATTTGAAAAAAAATAAACCCGTCATTTACGTACACAGTCCACGTTTACGACATACGGAAAGTGTTTTCCGTATTTTTTTAACTTGCCACTAAGGCACAAAGACAAAAAGCAACCAAAAGGAAAATTAATTATTCAAACGTCTTTCTTCGTGTAGCTTTCTGCGTTAGAGCCTTTGTGGCAATTCTATAACTGGAAAACAATAGCGTGTTGTTGAAATTACAATCGCCACTTCATTGATAATTGAGAGCATTTGAAAAAATGAAGTCGCCCTTTAAAAACTATATTATCTTTTTTTTATTCAACACCGCAACCTCTGATCCTTCCGCTACGAAAATAGATGCAGGTTTTAAATTTTTCAGGATGGAAAACTCCCTGCCGTATAATTCCTCAAAATCACAATCTATTTCATAATCGTTTAGCGGAAAAACTTTCCAGGGTATATGCTGCACTTCATATTCAAAAGTTGTTTTATCGTTGAACCTTGAATAGCCCCAGTAGTGTTCAGCGATAAAATCTGCTTCACTGCCTTCGGGCATTGGCAAAGCTATTGTCCCGGTTGTAGCCCGCATGCTGTTCCATTTGTTTTTATATTTCCATTGGTAGTTGAATGAAAAGGCATCTTTTTCTTCTTTCCATTCATGCTTCATGGGCATGGTACAGTAATTCTCCCTATACAAATTGTTGGCAACAAAAGTTATGGCAGGTTTGGGCACAATCTCTTTAATGAAAACCACTCCCCGCTTCCATCTTCCATTGTCATTGTAACGAACATAGAAACGAAGATTTACTTCTTCAAAATTGATGTGAAATGGAATGCGAAAGCCAAGCACGGATGTTTCGCTGAATAGAAACCCGACGAGGCTGATGTACACATTGTTCATGTAAGTGTCAATCTCCGTTTTGTATGGAAGGTATTTAAGAAGAAGGGATGGTTCAACAATATAATTTGCCATAATAAGATTCTTCCATTCTGCATTTAAAAAATTTGCCACTGAATTACTGTTTGCAATTGTTTATAATGGGTAAATGACCAGGCATCTTATGAAAGACTTTTATAGTTTGCCAACTTCCACAGCCCCCGCATTGCCTTCCCCCTTCCTCTTTTTGTTCTTAACCATTCACCATTTACTATTCACTATTCACTATTCACCATTCACTCATCACTACTCACTATTCCCCATCCCTATTCACCCATCCTCTTCCCCAATAAAAACAGCACAGGAACATCAAGCCTCTTGCTCCAGGAATTTTCAGAATGTTCTGCGCCGGGAAATTCGTTTGTCTTCCAGTTGCTGCTATCGTAACCAGCATTTGTCATTGTGCTGTCAATTCTCAACTGTAATGGTTTGTAATAACTGTCGAGCGTTTCTGATCCGTAATCAAAATAAAACGTATGCGTCTTTGGGCCAGGTAAGGATTGTTGCAGATAACGATTAATTGCATAAGGAATGGTATTATCAAAAACTTTGAGGCTACCGGGCCAATGCGTGGAAATACAGGCAGCACCGCCGAATATCTTCGGGTATTCGCAAACGGCATATAGCGATATCAAACCTCCCATGCTGGAACCAGCAATGAAGGTATTAGACTGGTCGGAATAAACGGCGAAATGATTGTCAATAAAAGGTTTCAGTTCATTCACAATAAAACGTAGATAATCATCTCCCCTTGCCCTGCGGGTCATTTCCTCCCTTAACAAGTTTTCTCTTTGAATTGTTGGAATATTTATTAAAACTTTTTCAGGGAAATATTCTGACCAACGTTGTGCACTGTTGTTCCAAATCGCAATCACAATACAGTCTCTTATTTTGCCTTCACGCAATAGTTTTGAAATGGTCTCATCTACCTGCCACTCCTGCTTATTCCACATAATACTGCTGTCGAATAAAGCCTGGCCATCATTCATGTAAAGCGTTGCATATTTTTTGGACGAATCGTAGTTTGCCGGAAGCCATACATCTACATTTCGTGCCTGAACATATTGTGATGGGAAATTTTCAAATCTCCTCAATGTTCCGCTGGATACCTTTGGCAATTGGCTGATGGCTGGCAATGAAAAGAGCAGGAGAAAGATGATAGAAATATTTTTCATTCCTAAAGAATTTATTTAGGTAATTTAAGCAAATTTCAAACGTCAATTTTAATCCTGTGATTTTTGCTTCGTGTCTTCGTGTCTCTGTATTTCAGGAAAATACATGAGGGTTTGAAAGACAGAGACACAAAGGCACAGAGGCTGAGGAGGAAATTATTTCTTTCTATATTTTGAAAATAATAACAAATAAATTATGACGAAGGACTATCATTTGTACTATTTCTTTAGCTGCAAGGTTACCTAATATCATTATGCTTCGTGTCCCTGTAAAATGGCTTAAATATCAAACGCAGATTCTGATCATGGGTAAAATATTTATATATCCAGTTAAAGAAAACAGCGAAACGATTCTTTACACCCAGCAAAAGAAACAAATGCAATCCCATCCAGATCATCCAGGCAATAAAACCTTTGAAATGTAATTTTGGTTTTGGAATATCTACCACTGCGAGGTTCCTTCCCACGGTTGCCATTGTACCTTTATCCTTGTACACAAATTCTTTCAATGGTTCCTTGTTTAATTCCCTGACCAGGTTTTTTCCCAGCAGTTTGCCCTGTTGAATCGCAACTCCCGCCAATTGTGCATGACCATTCGGCCAGGCAGGTTCTTCCATATAGGCCACATCTCCAATGGCATAAATATTATTGGTGCCGGCTACCAGGCAATGCCTGTCAACCTTTATACGATTCCCTTTTACAACCAACTCTTTGCTGATACCTTCAGGCACATTTCCTTTGATACCTGCAGCCCAGATCACCATGGCTGTATTGATTGTCTCACCATTTTGCAAAGTTGCCTTCTCCCCATCATAATCCTTTAACGTGGTATTTGTCATAACGGTAATGCCTAGCCTTTCAAGGTATTTTCGCGAATCTATACTGGACTGTTCGCTCATGGCACCAAGAATTTTAGGCCCTCCTTCCAGCAAATAAATTTTCATCTTTGCCATATCAAGTTCCGGATAATCTTTCGGTGCCTCATAACGCTTTATCTCGGATATGGCTCCGCTGAGTTCAACACCTGTAGGCCCCCCTCCTACCACCACAATATTCATCAGGCGTTCGAACAAAACACTGTCTTTTGAGTCCTGGGCATTCACAGCTTCTTCAAAAATGGTCATTAGCCGGTGCCTTAACTGCAAGGCTTCCACGGTACTTTTCATTGGGAAAGCATTTTCACTTAATTGCCTGTTGCCAAAGAAATTCGTATCTCCCCCCATGGCAATCACCAACCTGTCAAATTCAAAATCGCCTGTATCAGTGATTACTTTTTTTTCAGCAATAGATATTCTTTGCACTGTTGCCAACCTGAGACGTACATTTTTTGAGTGTTGAAATGCCTTTCGCAAGGGAAACGAAATGTTACTTGCATCTAGGCTTGCTGTGGCTACCTGGTAAAACAATGGTTGGAACTGGTGAAAATTAAACCTGTCTATTAAGGTGACATCAAACCCCGTTTTATTATTGAGGCTCCGGGCAAGCTTTAAACCGCCAAACCCCGCTCCTAAAATAACTATTTTCATAATGAATCATTTTCAAAAACAAATTTACTGATTTTTCAATAAATATTGAAAGTTTAGAATAAATAATTCCTGTTTATTTATCACAAGTAGTTATTTAACATCATAACAACCTTCACCAAACTGTTCGACGAGCTTATTTGGGAAAAAGTGCCAGCATAAGTCTGTCGGGTAGACGTGAAGACTGTCTGGTTAATACAATAACCTTACCTTGATTGTTTGCTTTACATGTTTGAGTAACTCAACTGCATTTTTGCTCAGATGCATATCTACATCCAATACTACGTAACCAATATCTTCATTTGTTTTTAGATACTGGCCCAGGATGTTTATGTTATTTTTACTAAGCGTGGTATTTATCTGGCTTAAAACGCCGGGCCTGTTATAGTGAATATGAAGGATGCGATGCGCTCCTTCCTGGGGAGGTAGCGCAAGTGCGGGAACGGTATGCGAACCAGTACTGATTCCTTTTTCAAGATAATTGTAAAGTTTATTACTAACGTCGAGGCCAATATTATTTTGTGCTTCCTGTGTGCTCCCGCCAATATGTGGCGTTAATATCACATTGGGTAATCCCTGCAACACAGTAGAAAAAGGATCACCATTTTTTTCGGGCTCAACAGGATACACGTCCACAGCAGCACCAGAAAGATTTCCATTCAGCAATGCTTTTCTCAGCACTTTAAGATCCACAACCTCTCCTCTTGCATAGTTGATCAATACGGATCCCTTTTTAAAGTATTTGATGTTGGTTTTATTGATCAGGTTTCTGGTTGAGCTTAATTCGGGAACGTGCAAAGTGACTACATCTGATTGCATCAATAATTCTTTCAACGTTTTACTATCTGATGCATTTCCTAGTGGCAATTTTGTTTCCGCATCATAAAAAATTACTTTCATTCCCAATGCTTCTGCAAGCACACTCACCTGGCTCCCAATATTTCCATAGCCAATGATGCCGAGGGTTTTTCCACGAAGTTCATGGCTACCGCTTGCGTCCTTCATCCATTTCCCTTCATGAGCAGCTTTGTTTTTATCTGTAATTTTTCTAACAAGCATGATCGATGAACCAATTACCAATTCAGCCACACTCCTTGTATTGCTGTATGGCGCATTAAATACAGCAACGCCGGCATTAGTTGCAGCCTGCAGGTTCACCTGGTTCACACCGATACAAAAACAACCGATGGCTTGTAACTTAGTTGCAGCCTTTAACACATTTTCAGAAACATATGTCTTACTGCGAATGCCCAATAAGTGCACATTCTTTATTTCTTTTATAAGTTCGGCTTCACTGATCGCAGCATTTAATTTTTTTACATTGCTGTATCCACCCTTAGTAAACTGTGCTACGGCAACATCGCTTATATTTTCCAGGAACAGGATATTTATTTTCTCTTTGGGATAACTTGTTAATTTTTTCTTTCGCATAAAAATTGCAACGTATTTTGCACAAATATATCCCAGTATTTAATATTTATATGATACCATCTTTCAGACCCCGGTTCAATCATCGCAGACTACACCGTTTCTTATGGCAAAATACAGCCCTTACAATAATGATCCACAGCTTATTTATACTCAGCCTCAGCGTTGTAAATGGCTGCAGCTCTTCGGAAAAAAAAGATGTTGCTTTAACGTTAAGGGACACAACATCGATCAGTTTGCCTGAACCGAAGGTTATGAGCCCATTTGAAAAAACAGCAATTGCAAATGCCTGCCAGAACTGGTACGACAGCATTTTAGAAAGAGGCGGTTTTAATGGCACCGTGCTTGTTGCGAAGGGCGGTAATATTGTATTTGAAAAATTCAAAGGAACTGGCCACCTTGGTTCCACCGATAGCATCACAAATACTACTCCCTTTCATATCGCTTCGGTGAGTAAGACGATTACTGCCATGGCAGTTTTGAAATTGTGGCAGGATGGTAAGATTAATATTGATGATAAGTTGAGCAAATATTTTCCGTCATTCAATTATCCGGGCGTAACGATCAGAACACTGCTGGATCATCGCACAGGTTTGCCAAATTATCTTTATTTTATGGAAGATCTTGGTTGGAACAAATCTGTTTATATAAAGAACCAGGATGTTTATGACTGGTTGGTAAACCACAAGGCAGCATTGAACGTAGGTGCGGCAGACAAGCGATTTACTTATTGCAATACCAATTACGCTTTACTGGCCTTGCTTGTTGAAAAGGTAAGCAACATATCTTTTCCCGAATACCTGCAAAAAGAATTTTTTGGCCCATTGGGAATGACACATAGTTTTATTTTCACAAGGGAAGATTCGGCTAAGGTTAACCCAAGTTACGATTGGCGGGGACAAATGATCCCACTCAATTTCCTGGACCTCGTGTATGGTGATAAAAATGTTTATTCAACTGCAGAAGACTTGTTGTTGTGGGACAGGGCACTCAGGACCAACCTCATCTTCACTGCCGAAACACTCATGCAAGCGTACACGCCTTACAGTAATGAAAAGCCTGGCATCAGGAATTACGGCCTCGGCTGGCGAATGAATATTTATCCCAATGGCAAAAAGATGATCTACCACAATGGATGGTGGCATGGATGCAATGCATCTTTTATCCGGTTGATAGATGAAGATGCAACGATCATCGTTATGGGTAATCGTTATACAAGAGCGGTGTATAAAGCGAAAACGCTTGCGCCTTTGTTGGGTGCCAAATATGTTTCGGGTGAAGAAGATGAAGCTGAACGTGGGAAAGCGGGAGATTCTACAGGCGGTACTGCCCGTAAAAGAATTGTTAGGCATAGAAGGCGATAAACATTCTAAGGACTTGTTCGTGTTTCAATTTTCGCGTTTAATATGTTCTGAAATTGATAGGATGAAGTTTTTCTTGTTTTTTGAAGTTGCTGCTCTTAATGGTAAAAATATTCAACCGTACAATATTCAAGGAGCTGATTTCACAAAGAAAAAAATAAGTTTTCCAGCACTGGTTTTGATTCGATATTTAGTCCGCTTTGTTCGATAGTCTGTAATTTCTCTCCTGAAACCGTTTTTGAATACTCGAGGTGTTATTTTTTCATTTTCAAAAATCATACAATATTCAATGGTATACGAAATAAATGCATTTGCCTTTGAGCACCGAAGATTGTACGTTGAATATTGAACATTTATTACCGCAAAAACTTCGAAAAACAAGCGGCCTACCCAAAGAAAAGATAAGCCAGCCCAATAGATGTAAGAATCCCTACTAAATCTGCCAATAACATAGCCCCGATGGCATAGCGTGTATCCTTTACCGATACAGCCCCGAAGTAAACTGCTATCACATAAAATGTGGTGTCCGACGATCCCTGCAGTATGCATGAAAGCCTTCCTGCAAAGGAATCTGTGCCATATGTTTTCATCGTATCAACCATCATTCCCCTTGCAGCACCGCCACTGAATGGTTTTACAAGCGCTGTTGGCAAGCCATCAACAAACCGGGTATCTGTACCCATTAGTCCAAACAAACTTTTTATTCCATTGATCAATGCATCAAAACTGCCACTTGTACGAAGCAGGCTTATGGCCACCAGCATTCCGACGAGGTATGGAATAATTCTAACAGCAGTTTCAAAACCACCTTTTGCACCTTCGATGAATGAATTAAAAATGTCTATCTTTTTATAAATGCCGCCTAGAACAATGATGATAAAAATAAACAGTACCATCCCGCTGCTCAATGAGCCGGAAAACACCTGCACCTCTTCTGTATTGAGTAATTTTATATAAACGACCAACATTGCGATCAAAGCAGAAATTCCCAATACCCATCCCAGGATCACAGGTTGCAAAAGGTTGATCCTTTGTTTGATGCTCACGATCAGCATTGCTGCAATTGTGGCGACAAAAGTGGCAATCATACAGGGAATAAAAATATCCATTGGATCTGCCGCTCTAGCCGCCGACCTAAGCGCAATAATTGAAACCGGAATCAACGTAAGGCCTGATGCATGCAGGCAAAGAAACATCAGCTGCGAGTTAGATGCCCTTTCTTTGGTGGGATTGAGCTCCTGTAAACTTTCCATTGCCTTTAGGCCAAAGGGTGTTGCTGCATTGTCGAGACCAAGCAAGTTGGCAGAAAAATTCATGATCATATGTCCCATCGAAGGATGCCCTTTTGGAATATCAGGAAACAATTTTGAAAAAAATGGGCCAACAATGCGTGAAAGAAAACGCACACCGCCTGCCTTTTCAGCAATACTTAAAAAGCCCATAAAGAGGGCAAGAAAACCGATCAGTTTCAAACAAAGTGTGACAGCTGTCTGGCAGGTTTCAGTAATTCCATCGGCAGATTGAATTTTAAATTCAGTTAAATTCCCATTGGCGGATTTCATAGTCATGATTTCCCCGGCCTTGTACAGTTTATTTGAATCAAGGAATTTTAGAATGGATGCATTTGCATTGCTACTGTCGATTGTTCTAATTTTGACGGTATCTCCTGTTTTCCCGGTTACCATGTTGGCAAAAATGGTTTTGTTACCCGTAAGTACAAAACATTTGATTCCTGCAACAACAATTGCTATTATAATAAAAGCCGACCAGATCCTGCTTAATGCCATACTTGTGTATTAAAGGGCGGAAATTAATATTATATCCTGTTATTCAACGAATTTGTTATTTACATTGAGAGTTAATTGGTGGAAAACGATGTGAAATCAAAGATTAAAGCAATTGGCAGCGTTTCGAATTTCGAACTTTGTCTCCTGTTACTCGCCGAGTTGACATCTCCCCTGAGTTGACATCTCGTCCAGTTGACATCTCGTCCAGCTGACATCTCGCCCGGTTGACATCTCACCGGGTTGATATCTCGCCCGGTTGACATCTTTCCCGGTTGACATCTTGCCCAGTTGACATCTCACCGGGTTGACATCTCGCCAATTACATTTACGTCTCAGACTGTTTCAGAATGCAGTCCTTTATTTCCTTCCAACCCTTACCTTTGCACCCGTTTCAAAGAATCGGCTATGAGCTTCGTACTTGAAATCGAACTCATAACTCAGCACTCAAAAATCATAACTTAAATCATGGCATTACAAGCAGGCATCGTAGGATTACCCAATGTAGGAAAATCCACACTTTTTAACGCAGTAAGCAATAGTGCAAAGGCACAGGCTAGCAATTATAGATTTTGCACCATTGAACCAAATATTGGTTTGGTAAATGTGCCTGATCCAAGGCTTAATAAACTGGAAGAATTGGTGAAGCCAAATCGTGTTGTACCGACGCAGATCGAGATCGTCGACATTGCTGGCCTCGTACGTGGCGCAAGTAAAGGTGAAGGTTTGGGCAATAAATTTTTGGCAAATATCCGTGAAGTGGATGCGATCATACAGGTCATCCGATGTTTTGAAGATGATAATATCTTAAGAGAAGAAGGGCCAATTAACCCAGTTGCTGATAAAGAGATCATTGAAACAGAATTGCAATTAAAGGACCTTGAAAGTGTTGATAAAAAAATTCAGCGGTCCGAAAAAATGGCCCGGACAGATCCTAAGGTAAAAGCTGAACTTGAGATACTTGTTAAATGTAAAACACATCTCGAACAGGGAAAAAATATCATCACACTTGGTTTGAGCAAAGATGATAAAATTGCCATTGCTGATCTTTTCTTATTAACAGATAAACATATTCTCTACGTTGCCAATGTAGATGAAGCGAGTATGCATACTGGTAATAAATTCAGCGAAGCGTTAATAGAGGCCGTGAAGAACGAAGGCAACGAAGTGATCATCATGACAAATGCCATCGAGGCACAAATCGCTGAATTTGAAAACCCGGATGACAAGGCTATGTTCATGGAAGAATATAAAATGACGGAACCTGCATTGGATCGGTTGATTCATTCTACCTATAAACTTCTTAATTTATCAACCTACTTCACCGCCGGGGTGCAGGAAGTAAGGGCATGGACAATCGGGCAGGGATGGAAAGCCCCACAAGCTGCGAGTGTGATACATACGGACTTTGAAAAAGGATTCATCAAAGCAGAAGTGATCTCCTATGATGATTTCGTAAAGTATGAATCAGAAGCTGCCTGCAGGGAAAACGGGAGGTTGAGAATTGAGGGAAAAGAATATATGGTGCAGGATGGGGATGTAATGCATTTTAGATTTAATGTGTAGGTGAATGGTGAATGGTAAATGGTGAATGGTGAAAACTTTAGAGTTCTTAATGCAAATTGCAGTTCATCATTTTCAGTGAGTCTTTGTTGATATTCTGATTAAAAAATCAAACACTCCAATCATTTCAGCATGCACCATTCACAAAATAAAAAGCCGCATCTATCAAAAGATGCGGCTTTTTATTAAAAGATATTTTTTACAATGGCAGCGGAATCAACACCTGGTCAATTTCCTGTATTGTACCATTTACAAAATGCTGGTCACTTGTACCAAGAGGATCAGGAAGCAAAGGTGATGCATTGATCAGCACGTTGGCTGGAGTTGCATTATAATTACCCTGTACCGTAGCCGCAGTTACAAATGGAACACCAAAAGTTGCTGTTAGTTTAATATTCGTAGGCGCTGCAGTAAATACCGTACTCAACAATGTTGGATAGGAAGTCTCCGTCGTCGGAAAATTATTTGTAAATGCACGGCTTGTAAGAATATGGTAAGTTACAATTCCCTGAACTTTTTGTGCGGTTAAGGCACTGTACAAAAGTGGATTAGTAAATACATCAGGTGTGGATGCCAGCACAGCCGCCTGAGCCGCGGCCGTTGCGGGAGGCACTCCAAGGTCTATCAACGCAAGTGTGATGGCTCCTGTAAGTGTAGCCTGGAAAGCAGCATCCGTAGGTGCAAAAATAGTCAGGTTTGCCCCGATTGATTCCAATGCACCTTGCAAAGTATTTGGAACACCGCTGGGAGGTGCAGGAACAATTCCGCTATCTGCACGAATGATGGCAGCCTTCAAATATGTCAGCCCCGGGTCCGTACTGATTCTTTCCCATAAAAAACGTTGTGGTGGTGCAACCATAGCCAGGGTGTTATGTATGACGCCATTTGATGCAGCAATGTCTGTGTTGGTCAATGGCACATTATTCACCCAAGGGCCGGCAGCAGCCGTTGCACTCGGAAATGTAGTAAGCCTTAAAAGATCACTAAGCGTTGGTTCCGGGTTTAAAATAGTTGCGTACTGCAAGTTTGGAAATGCCGCTGGTATATTTGCTATTTTCAACGATTGTGGTACAATGTTATAACTTACAATGGCAGCCGCCTGATCTGCAGGAAATGTTGTACTTAAAAAGCCTGCTATCACCTGGTCTGGTGTACCTGGAGGAAGTGCACCGCCTGAGACTGCCGCCACAAACAGCCGCATCGCATTATTATCGGGAACAAACATGGTGAATGTAGCCGCCGTATTATTAATTGTTTCCAGCAAGCCGCCTCTTCTTACGAGAACGAGGTATAAACTATCATCAGGGTTAGCCGCTAAGGTTGCGCCAAGCGAATTGCCTGTAGGTGTAACAGGTGCTGGCTCTGAAAATGTTTCAAGATCTTTATTACAGGAAGATAAAATCAACATTGTTCCCAGCGCTAACAAAAAGCTGATCTTATTCATTTTTGATATGTATTTCATAATCACTTTTTTTAAGTATTAAAACAGGTTTTGTGCTTATCTATTAATAAAGGTTGTATCCTAAACTAACATAATACAAGCCCCCTACATTTGAATTACCTATTGTGTTGTAATAATATTGATTCAACAAATTGGTTGCACCTAATTTGAATATCGTTTTTGTTTTAGGCAGCTTGATGCTAAACTGGGCATCCAGTGTTGTCACCGGTTGCAGGTGTCCGTTAGCAAGGTCTCCTTCAAAATAAAATGCATCCTGCCACCTGTAAGCGATTGAAAACCCAAAACGTTTCTTCTTACCAAATCCGGAATTAGACAGAGAAGCATTCGCTTTGTACTTTGGAGTGTTGAAGTATGCAATGAAACTCTTCGGTACATGATCTAAATTATCAGAAGAAGCATTTACTGAAATGGTGAAATTAGCAGGTAACCTGTAGTCAAGTCCAATCCCCCATCCATATGTTTTTACTTTTTCTGTAATGTTTACCGGCACAGAAAAAATATTTCCTGTATCAGCATCAGCAGCTACAATCGGGCCACCGGTTTTTGATTGAGCCACTACCCTGCGTGAAAGGAAGTCTGTGTACTGTCCATAATATCCATAAATATCAACCAGCAATTTAGAATCCAACAACAATCCTTTATAGCCGAGTTCAAAAGACGATAGTGATTCGGGTCTCAACTCCCCGAAACTTTGTGTGATATTTTTTCCTGCACCCAAAGAATCCCTGTCATATATTGGATTAGTATCAAAATGATAAAGCGTTGCAAAATCTTTGTTTCCTCCAATGAGTTTGTAAGAATTAAGATCAAGGTTGATCCACTGCATTTGATTTGATGGGAAACGGTAGGCAGTTTGGTAAGATGCCCTGATATTATTATTTTTTGCAACTGTATAAACTGCTGTTACCCTTGGCGTAAACCTGCCTTTGAAATATTCGTTTTTGTCATACCTGCCGGAAGCTGTAACTTTTAAGGCACTTGTAAACGCACGTGATGCCTGGATAAATGCACCAAACTCGTGGATGCCAATTGGATCAGTTGAATCTGCAAACAATGTTCCCTGGGAATTCAACTTGTAGTCCTTAAAATTTGCACCGACAATGATATCAGCAACTGCATGAGTATACGTTGAAAAATTATAATTTCCTTCTATTGCATAAAGATCAGACCTGTCCAACAAAGCGCCACCAATAGGAACAGGCAATTTGCGAATTCTGTCATATTCCGTATTGAATGCTGCTGTACCAATCACCGGCCTTCCAACATCAGCCATTTTCCTTGCTGCATCATGTGCGTCCTGGTCAGACAAACCATTGAGTTTCCCGCCTAAAAAAGCCTGGCCATATTGTGCATACCAGCCAGTACTTCCTGCACTTGGTTTCCATGATTCATTAAAATTTTGTGTTGTTGCTGCAAGGTTGTAACTATCCCCCGCATTTTCCTGGGTTGTATAAGCACGGATCACCCAGTTCTTATTATTTAATTCTACTTTATATTGTCCCATCTTAAAGTTCCGCAACGAATACCTTGAAGCTCCGGTATAAATTGTATTACCAGTTCCCCAGTAAGCGGCAACAACTGCTTCTGTATTATTCGTGATTTTATAATGTAATGAACCTGACACCTTAAAGTTGATCGTGTTTGGATTAATAAGTTCAGACTCAGTCCATCCTGTACGGGATACATTAATGGGCTTTGTTGTTAATGTATTGATGAATCCAGCTAAGAACGGAGCTTGTTGTGCAATCCCGCTCAATACCTGGCGTAAATCAGCAGTAGTTTCATCACCATAAACATTCACACCGTCATAATTCGGATCTGTGCGCCTGTCGCCAGCTCTTAGTTTAGCTGCAGACCTGTCATAATCCCTGTAATCTGTACCCAGCCAATCTTTGGCTTGTACAAATTCGCCACTAAACCTAAAAGCAAATTTGTTATTTATTTTTTCAGCCCACCTGATTGCCCAGTTGTGATAAGCGGACGGATCTCTTTCTTTTCCATCTACATGCATGATCCCTTCCTTTACAATAAACGACAATCCCTGGAATTTAAATGGATTTTTACTGGTCATTAACATGGTTCCATTCATACCACCGGAACCATATAACGCTGATGTAGCACCTGAAAGTAATTCGATATTATCAATATCCAGTTCGTTCAAACCCACAATCGCACCAACAGAAAAATTAAGGCCAGGTGCCTGGTTATCCATTCCATCAACAAGCTGATTGAACCGAACATTACCGCTTCCACCGAAACCACGCGTTGTTGGTGTTCTGAATGTGAGAGAAGCAGTGCTAACATCAACACCTTTTAAAGTGGAAACTATGTCATAAAAATTAGATGATGGAGCATTTCGGATATTTGCGGCACTAATGCGCTCAATGGAAACAGGGGATTCCAATATCCGTTCTGGAACACGGGAAGCAGAGACAACGATTTCCTGTCCAAGCGAACTGGCAGGCATAAACGCTATTTCTAATTTCTTTTGTTCAGTTACAATTACCTCCTGTACTTCAAAACCTACGGAAGAAAAAATAAGCGTGACTGGAAGAGCTTTGACTGGTATACTAAAATTTCCCTTGTCATCTGTAAAAGTGCCTGCAGAGCCTCCTTTTACGGTAACGGATACGGCTGCAACAGTTTCTTTGGAACTGCTGTTTCGGATATTACCGCTGATGGTTACATTTTGTGAAAAGGCAGTAACAGTTAGGATGTTGGCCATGATCAATGTAACCAAATAGCTTGTAAGTTTTCTCATATTGGCATGTTTTGGTTTAACAATATTAACAGGCAAAATAAGGATAGTTAAGTTGGATATGAAATTTTATTTTAAACAGCTGTTGAAATCTTAAAGTACTTAAAAAAGTAATTATTGAGGAGTAAAGATATCTTTAGCATATGGCAACTTATACATTTCCAAATCAAACAGGTTTTTACAAAGGCAAGGTACGTGATGTTTATAGTATTTCCGATGATATACTTGTGATGCTGGCAAGTGACCGCATTTCGGCATTTGATGTTGTTCTTCCGCATCCGATCCCATACAAAGGACAGGTGTTGAACCAGGTTGCCGCATACATGCTGAATGCGTGCAGGGATATTTGCCCTAACTGGCTGGTTGATACACCGGCCCCCAATGTGAGTATTGGTAAAAAATGTATTCCTTATAAGGTAGAAATAATAGTAAGAGCTAACCTGACAGGCCATGCCTGGAGAACTTATTCATCAGGTAAAAGGGTACTCTGTGGCGTTGCATTGCCAGAAGGAATGAAAGAAAATGATTTCTTCCCTGTTCCGATCATCACGCCAACTACCAAAGCGGCGGCAGGTCACGATGAGGATATCAGTAAAGAAGCCATCATTAAAGGGGGATTGACATCAACCACAGAATGGGAACAAATTTCCACGTATGCATTACAGTTATTTGAAAGAGGCAAACAAATAGCTGCACAGCGACAACTAGTCCTGGCTGATACAAAATACGAATTTGGAAAAATCGGCAATGACATTTATTTAATGGATGAGATTCATACTCCGGATTCTTCCCGTTATTTTTTGAAAGATGGTTTTGAAGAACGCCAGCTTACAGGCGAAAAACAAAAACAATTAAGTAAAGAATTTGTAAGGGAATGGCTGATAGAAAATAATTTTATGGGCAAAGAAGGCCAGCAGGTCCCTGTAATGACAAACGAATGGATCAATGCGATCAGCCAGCGGTATATTGAATTGTATGAAAAACTTATTGACGAAAAATTTCTGCCGTTGCATTTGACAGAAGCGGAAACAGAGCAGCGAATCCTGGAGTCATTGAAGAAACTTAGGGGAAGCATGTGAATTGTGAATGGTGAATGGTGAATCGTGAATAGTGAATAGTGAAATGGATGATTTGCGGGTAAACGGATCCGAATAAAACAAATTGAATCTTGTACAAACTTGCAACAGGTTTTATCACCAATCTTCCCCCAAAATCAGGGACGCCGAAGATTTGACCATTCACCAGTCACCATTCACCATTTCCATCGACAATCTCGCCGTAGTCAATAAACAACTCCTCTCCTGCCTTTATATCATGCAGGGCTGCAAAGTTTTCTCCGTCTTTTATAGAAACAATATTGGGTTGGTCGGAATGATTTAAATAGACAACAAGATCCATTATTTTAAAACCGTACTCGGGTACGAAATAATTTTCTTCATCGTAAAGGCAAAAGTTTTCAATCAAAGCCCGGCTATGTGATGGGAGTCCTGATACTTCTTCCCTGCTTATTTTTATCCATTCACTTGTATCATTTGAAAAAATATTTCTCTGCCCCTGCTTAATATCAGCTAATGCAAATACGCCAATTCCCGCCACGGGAGAGGGCTTTAAGGCAACCAGTGTATTATACATCAGTTCATCTAACAACTGTTTCTTCTTCATTCTTCAAAGATATTATTCATACGCAAGATTTGAATCTACCAATCAGAAATGATTACCCGGATATCAAACTGGCATAGCTTTTGAAAACCTGGTTACCGAAGCTATTGATCGGATACCCATTATCAATCAACTTTTCATCATTTAAATTTATTCTCATGAGCAGCCTTTTATATACCATCGCAGTGATACTGGTCATCGCCTGGGCAATTGGATTTTTAGGTTTTCATGCAGGAGGAATAATCCACCTTTTACTGGTCATCGCAGTCGTAGTGGTGCTGATCAGGATAATATCCGGCAACCGGAATGTGCTATAAATCATTTATATTTACCTATTAAAAATTAATTATTATGAGCAAGAAAAATGTAATCTTAGGTTTGGTAGCAGTAACTGCTATTGCAGGTGTTGCGTACCTGATGACAACTGACAAAGGGAAAAAACTTAGAAAGAAATTGACTAAGAAAGGAAAAGAAGCTGTGGATCAATATAAAAACAAGCTGAATAAATACGCCGAATCAAAAGTATAAGTTTTACCATTGCAGGATAAAAAAGCATTCATAAACAGTGGATGCTTTTTTTTGTGAATGATGCTGACCGATTATTACGCGGCTTGATAATTTCTACCTGGCAACAGCTCATTTTTCCCTGCGTTGCTCATTCAACTGCGGCCGCAACCTTTTTTTTGATTTATTAAATACCATCTGTCCTTTATCAATTCCTTTTCTTAAAGCAGCCTGTTCTTCTTGCGGAAGCTGGATGATTTGATAGCAAGCCTCACTGCAACAACCCTGGTATTTTAATGCACATGCAGGGCACTGAATAAACAATAAATGGCAGCCCTCATTTTTGCAGTTGGTGTGTGTATCAGCTGGTTCAGCGCATTGATGGCAATGTGCAATCACCTCATCGGTTATGCGTTCGCCTAACCTGTCATCAAATACAAAATTCTTTCCGTGAAACTTGTTCGGCAGATTTTCAGCTTTGATTCTGTTTGCATAGTTAATGATACCGCCTTCTAAGTGAAAAACATTTGTAAATCCACGGTGATGCATGTACGCACTTGCTTTTTCACAGCGGATACCGCCGGTACAGTACATGATGATGTTTTTATCCTTATCCTTTGCCAACATATCGGCTGCCATTGGCAGCTGTTCACGAAATGTATCGCTGGGAATTTCTATCGCTTTTTCAAAATGGCCAACCTCGTATTCATAATGATTTCGCATATCAACGACTACCGTATTTGGATCATCAGTAAGTTCATTGAATTCTGAGGCGGTCAGGTAGTTCCCTTTATTTATCATATTAAAAGACGGATCGGTGATTCCATCAGCAACGATCTTTTCACGCACTTTCACTTTAAGCACCCAGAATGATTTACCATCATTGTCAACAGCTATATTCAATCTAACCCCGTTTAATGCTTCTACACTATACAGGTAGCTTTTGAAAGCTTCAAAATTACTATCGGGTATGCTTACCTGGGCGTTGATACCTTCACTTGCAATGTAGATCCGACCAAATACTTTCAATGCATTTAATCCCCTGTACAGTTCATCCCTGAACGCAGGTGGATTTTCAATAAAAAAATAATGGTAGAATGAAACAGTAATGCGATGTTCTGATTCTTCATACAGGCGCTTTTTTAGCTCCGCCTGTGAAACACGGTTGTGTAAAACGGCCATAAGTATTTAATTTGATCCCTTTGCAGGGAAATCATGAAAGATTGGATGCTTGCAGGGCAAACCAAATTATTTAACCGCAAATATAAATAATGTAAAGGACGTTTTATATTCCGTGTTGTGGCAGAAATTAACAATAACGAATTTAATTTTTAAAGAGACACAGTCACTGAACTTCCTCTTCTCCCTGAGCCCCCGCCTTTGAGGCCTGATCCTAACAACCCGCCTGTGCCAAGTTTCAATGAGGTGCGGCTCTGTCTTCCGTTCTCATAACCACTTACAATATCGAGACGGAATATTTTAAAGATATTTTCAATACCGGCGAATATTTCGATGTAATTATTGTCTCCATTCACATAAAAACCATTGGTGCCCGCAACCAGGTTCCAGTTTAACCGTTTGAATAAGGGAATTTTATTGGTGATTAAACCATTAAAATGATGTTCAACATTTGCGAGCATATACAGGTCTGCTGTATTACTGTGCTCATAATATTTGGCAAGCTGGAAACTGCTTAAATAATCACCTGCTGCAAGTTTGCTTTCATTTCCATTGAAATGCATATAATCCTGTATAAAAACCCGGTGCGTATTGATGAATCCGCCAACGCTCATTTTATATTTGAACGTGCCGGCAAGCTTTAAATTCTTGTCATCATAAACACTGAATTTCCATTTGTCAAAATTTACATCACTACCAAGTATATCCGAAATTCCTTTCGTATAATTAAAACTGAATGTTGGGTACTTTGATCCCAATGGTATTTTACTGTTTGGCAACTGGATATATTTTTGACCAGGCTTGAAACTAATATCAAAACTAAGCAGCACTGCCTGGTGCCGGGTAAATTGCATCGTATCCATGTTTCTCACTACAGGGAAGTTAGGTGTTATGTTGCCGGAATCTTTTCTTGTAAAAGTATAGCTGGTTGTATTTTCCAGTGGTAACCTATCCTCATACAGGCTGTTGATACCAATGCGGAGCCCACTTTCAAATCTTTTATTGAAGCCCACCCTTCCAAAATAGTTCTCGTATATCTTCATGTAATTCTCCCCATACAGCAAAGTAGTGATACTGTTGCGCCAGGCTGGAATAGGATTTTCCTTATTGAATTGGCTCACACGCTTACCACCCGAGAATGACCAGGTCTGGCGCTTAATTTTTTTATCACTGCTCCAGTCTCTGGTCCGCAACTCTATATCTGCCCATGCGTTCAAATGTGTGTTGCTAAATCCGTATCGAAAAGTTGGCGATATACTTAGGTTTGTTTTTGCTTTTTTTAAATATTTATCAAAGTACAAATGCACGTTGGTAACAACTCCTTCCACTGTATTATATTCCAGGCCCGTTAGCAACGATCCTATGCCCCATTGATAAGTATTGGACTTGCTATAATGAGTTCTGTGAATGCCGCTCCAGAATACATTGAGTGGTTTCACTTTTCCCTGCATCTTTTTTAACGAATCGATGCTGCGCTTACTTAACAACGAATCCTTTGTAGCCTCATACACACTGTCTTTTACATGATAGTCTTTTAGCTCTTCCGTTTCCAAAGGAACGGGCCTTATGGTATCCCAATAAGCTTTGGATTTTTTATTTACGGCGGTATCATATTTGATCACAACATTGTTAAAGAATTTATTTGGAAACACAGGCTTAAGATCATAATCAGAATATACTGTCAGGAAATTGCCCACTGCGTCTATTTTAAACTGTGAGAAATTAAAATGCAGCAATTGATTTTTTACACGCCAAACATCGCCGCTCACGGGAACGTACAGCTGCGTAATTTGGAGTGTGTCCATTATTTCCAATTGTGATTTTTTAGTAAGCTGCAGGTCGAAACTATGGATACGCCAGTCTTCGTCGGTTATATTAATGATGCCGGAAAATAGAGGTTCGTAATTCCTGCGGGGTATTACTCTTATGGCGTTTATCGCTTTCCCATTTTCAAAAAAGGTTCCCAGGAATTTATATTTATAATAATTCAAAGCGCCGTCGGCAATGGGCGATACGAAACCCCGCGGATTAAAAGTGCTGGAAAACACAGTTACATTGTTTGTATATAAGCTTATGAACGTGGGAAAGGTAAAACCAAAGCTCCCACTGCCGCTCACCCGGCTGCTAATCACTTCCAGTTTAACTTTATCCGGTTTTTGAGAAGATACCTTTGAAACTGATTCCGAGAGGTAAATAATCCCCTTCCCACTTGAATCCAACCCCATATCCTTTCTATCTTCCCGGGGAATTTTTTTTCCAAGTATTCTTGTCGGAAGGCTGCGCAGTTTCACAAGATCCTTTCCATATAAACTACAGGTGAATGCATCAACTTGTGTATTATAATAAGAACGTTTCTTTATTGCCTGCCTGATGATCTCGTAAGCTGGATCTTCTGCCCCACTCTTAACGATCACTTCCTTCATCACAAGCTTTTGTTCACTTAAAATAAATGTAATTTCTGTTTCCTCTTTCAGGCTCACCGTTTTTTCGGTAGCAGCGTACCCAATATGCTGGCAAACGAGGGTATAATCTCCCGGAGGAAGCGAAAAAGAAAACTGGCCGCGATTGTTTGCACTTGTTCCAGTGGAAGTGCCTTTTACAGTGATGGAAGAAAATGGCAACAAGTCACCTTTATCACTAAAGACGGTTCCATATATCCTTTGTGCCGATGTTGTGTTGCAAAAAACTAAAAAGAAATAAACGATTATGACTCTCATAAAACTTTAGGTTACGGGAATTGCCTGCTTAACTTTTGCGAAAAATTATGATTTGATCTTTGCTGAAGGTTTCATTCTTAGAAGACTACCGGTTAGAGCAGCAAAAGCACCAACCAGCCCTCCTATACATCCTGTAAAAATAATCAATAACAAAGGGTTGTCGGTTTTAAGTAGTAAGATCGATACTTTGTGTGCCAGCAAATGTTCATTGTTATTACTGATAAAAAAACTGATACCAGCCCATAACATAAACAAAGCAAGAAAGCCCGTTAAAAATGCAATGCCCGGACGTTGACGGATAAACGCTGCGACAATAAAGCATGCAAGGGCAATGCTCCACCAATCCATGTATAAGCAGGCGGTGAAACTTAACAGCGCCATTAATAAAAGAGATAGTATGAATTTCATCCTGGAAAATTTAGTGTTTGGTTTTGGCTGTAATTGGAAATGACTATAATTTATTAAAACTCATTTTCCATTTTATTTTTGGATCATTTTGTTCCTCATTTGTCATTAACCAAAGCGGGTAATATTTTCCTGCGGCCCATTGATCAATAAAATTATCGTAGAACTTACTGCCGGGATTGCCACTTTGTCCGCCGGGATAAACACCATACGCTTCGGTCTTGGCAGTAAGGCTCACAACCATCCGCCAACTTGGGCCATGATCAGCTGTTGTAGCATTTATAACATTGACTCCCCCACCAATTGCTAAATGCTCCCGGCCGAAGGCAGCTTGTTTTAACAGGTGGGTAATATGTGTATCCTTGAATTTCGCCCATTCCAGTTTTCCTGTTGATTTGGCAAGTTCAAGTTCAGCTACAGCAGCTTTAAATGCAATTGTTGTCATATCAGCAAGCGTTTCTTTTTGGGCTGTATTAACATCATCCAGGAATTTATATGCGGAGTCTTTCAAAACAGCTTCCAATAAAGTACTTGAAAATGGGCGTAGGATTGGTTCTGGTGCACGGGCATATTCATCGGCATAAACCGTATCCAAAAAATGCTTCCATGTCAAAACAAAAACAGTGGCGCCTTTTGATTTAACATCGTTAGTAAAATTCCAGTCCTGTAAAAGAGTAAACATTTCCCTTTCCTGTACGCTCAATTTAGATATATCAATATTTTTAGTAAAAACAGGAGTAGCCATTTCCCCGAAGACATTGTAATTATTGGTTTGTAAGGCCATCATGTCTTCAGGGCTGATATCACTCATCGCTGCAAGCTTCCTGTTGATGATAAGCCCTCGTGGTGAGGGGTACTCTCTTCCTAAATAATAATGATATGCAGTATCGGTTGGCCGCTGATTGGCGCTGCTGACAAATCCCCTTTCTGGATTGTATTGAAAAGGAATTTCATCTTGCGGTATCATAGATTGCCACATGTAACTGCTATCGACTCCGGGCATGATAAAATCTCCCTGCCCATTCCATTTCGCAGGAAATTCACCTTGCGTTCGAATGGCTATATCGCCGGTCTTACATGCAAATACACAGTTTTGTCCCGGCGTGTGCAGGTTACCGATAGCAGCCTGGTAATCTGAATAATTACTTGCATGATTTAGCATATTGAAAAGAAGCAGCTCATTGCTTTCGTTATGTGCGGTCCAGGTTACTGCATAATTTTTTCCACTTGTTGTACGCTTTCCGCCAAATGATTTATCATACAAAACAGGCCCAAAGATGGTGTAGGCTACCGTATCAATAAAATCAGGTTTACCTTTTATTTTAATCTTCTCATAGCGAAACGTTGTCGCCTTCCATTCGTTGTTGAACCAATATTCTTTGCGGCTATCGTCTTTGAATTGTATCTCGTAATAGTCACGCACGTCGCGGCCACCATTTGTAAATCCAAAAGCGCAACTGTCATTATACCCAATGATGATACTGGGTGCCCCCGGAAAGCTTGCACCGTAAGCGTTGAAAGTTGGGGTTGAAAGCTGCATTTCTATCCATAACGATGGCAGGTTAAGGCCGAGATGAGGATCGTTGCATAAAATGGGAGCACCAGTTTTGGTTTTGCTTCCGCTCACCGCCCAGTTATTACTTCCATTGGCTTTGTTCGGCTTGGCAAATTCTTCAACAGTAACAGAATCTTTTTTAAAATAAAGTGAATCGACTGAGGCTGGTATTTTCAAGGCTGTTTTTGGTGCTGGATATAAAGTTCCTTTTGGAATGATGGGATCAAGGGAATCCTGGATATCCGGGTATAATAATTTAAAATCTTTCGGATCGAAATATGCCTGAGCATTTGTCATCTCAAAATCCGTTTCATGAGCTGCAAGGTCGTAGGACATATATTTTAAGAACAATGCCGTCTTCAGGTTGCTCCATTTTTCCGGACTGTAGCCCAACAGTTTGTATTCAACAGGCAGTTTACTCGCAGGAAGATTTTCAATATAAGCGTTTACACCTGCAGTGTAAGCATCGCATTCCTTTTTAGTTGCCTCATTTGCTTCCATTGCTTTCAGGGAATTTTCTGCTGCGAATCTCATTCCAAGCCTTCTAAACTCCCTGTCATGGTTAAGCGCAATATCACCTACAACCTCGCTCGCCCTTCCATCGGCGGCAAGTGTTTGTAATTCCATCTGCCATAGCCTGAATTTTGCATGCAAATATCCCTGTACGAAATAAAC
>JBDSBG010000088.1:0-39754 GCA_039921685.1 Ferruginibacter sp. | reverse complement strand
ATTCAATTCCATTCTTCGCAAAGCCGTTGCCGTGTCTCTCACATTGTAGCCGCCAAAAGAATTGCCATATTTAATGTTTTTAAAAGTTACCCGCTCTTCATCATGGCTTTCCATATAAGTAACCAGGTATGGGTTAGGCCAGCCTCTTGCTACCGATAAGCCATAGTCGAAGTTCCAGTCTGTTGAAAATCCCATTGATGCCTGGTTATAATTATTATTCATATTTCCCCAAAGCATGAATCCATAATTCGATAAGTCCCTTTCTTCGTTGTTACCGGCAAAGTATTCGAGTATTGCATAAGAACCTGGTGCCTTAAGCTGCATCGTGTCATAATATCTTTTCCAGATGACAACCCGGCTTGAATCATAGTTACCCCATGCACCAACATCACAATTTCCGCCATTGGCATCGCAGGTTTGTACTTGTGTAAAACCTTTTGCAAGGTCAAAACGAAAGCCATCCACTTTATAATTTACAAGCCAGTGTTCTATTACCCTGCTTGTGAAGGCCCTTGTAGCCAGGCTTTCATGGTTCATATCATAACCAACATTGAAAGCGTGTTTTGCAACAGGATTGTACCATGGATTGTTCGCAGCAGGGCGTTGGTTCACCGCATCCCAATACAACTGCACCATAGGAGCCATGCCAAAAGAATGATTGAGCGCAATATCCAATACAACAGCCATGCCCCTTGAGTGGCAGGAGTCAATAAAACGTTTCATCGTATTTGCAGGACCATAATATTTATCAGGTGCAAAATAAAAATCAGGATTATAGCCCCAGCTGTTATTGCCTTCAAATTCGTTCACAGGCATCAGCTCAACTACATTTATTCCAAGTGCTTTAAGATAGTTGAGGCTATCCGTCAACGTATTCCAATCATGCTTGGTTATAAAATCACGGATCAATAATTCATAGATCGCAGTATTCCTTTTGTCGGGCCTGGTAAAGGTGGTGTTGTGCCATGCATAAGGGGTAACACCTGTTTGCAAAATGCTTACTGCATTCGCAGTAGCAGATGGATAAGGCTTTAGCCCGGGATAAGTTACAGCAGTAATATACTGGTCATTATAAGGATCCTGTATTTTTTCTGCATAAGGGTCAGCGATCCTCAATGTTCCATCTACAATGTACTGGAATGAGTATTCAAAACCGGTTGTTAACCCGTTAATCCTGATCCACCAGCGAAGGTTGTCCGGTGCTTTATACATTTGATAGGTACTTGTTTCAACCCAATTGCTATTGGGAATATCTCCAATTACACCCACCCTGGTTTTTAAAGGGGCATATAGTACCAGTGTTACTGAAGTACCATTGGGATCATAATTTATCCCATCCCTAACGCCGGCGGGTAGGGCCTGCACAGTAGGCGTGGTTGCCACGTAGAATTGTATCGTATCACGCTTGGTTGTTACTCCATCAAAAGCTTCAACAACCAGTAGTTGATTACCGGTAGCTGTAATGGTTGGACTTGCAGAAACACTTGTAGCTGCTGCCGCTGAAGCAACCTGCGTTCCATTGAAAAATAATTTCAGTGTAGATGCATTGTTGCAAACACCGGTCATAGGTATGGTATTACCCACAACTTTTATAATAGGCTCTGGTTGAGGTATATAAGTTGGCTGAACCAATGGTATGCTGAACCTTGTTGCAAGCGCCGTAGTATAAATTGGAATATACATATCAGTACCAGAAGTATTGCGCTGAACCAGCGTACCTGCCCCGTTCCTGAAAAGAATGGCAATCTTCTTAATCGTCTCAGTTGCATTTGTTATTCCAAAGAAAGCACGTATGCCGCCTGTGATTGTGTAAGACCACTTATTGGAACCGAGGTAAGTACACCGTGCAGCAACAGTGGTGGTCGCCCAGGTGAATTTCGAATACTTCCAGTCAGAGGCGCCTGTACTCAGGCTTGTGATCACACCAATATGAACATAAACATCTGTTGTGGTAGCATAGTTCAACAGGCCCTGGTTGCCTTTGGTTGCATCTACCGTTATGGTGTAAGGAGTAGTACTTTCCTGCGCAAAATTTGGTGTCCATGATAATAGTTGGGAAAAGGAAGGTAATGTCACTAAAATTACCCCTAAGAAGAGTAAAAATTTTTTCATTGCAAACAATTTAATGTGTAAAATACACACAATATGTGAAACTCGAACAAATGTGTAAAAACTTTTCCCCGAAAACCCTTATTCCTTCAACAATACAGCGAAATACATCATTGCATATAGTTGTAAACTGCTTAGTAAATTTTTGAAAAATTTTGTCAGAATTTTTTTTATTGTACTTTTAGCAAAGTGTAATTTTTACACAGTTTACCATTTCCAACTTATAAAAGAGCTTGCTATGTCAGAAACCACTGCCTGGGTAAAACCAAAACTGAGTTTGTCCCAGATCATTAATATGAGTGTGGGATTCTTTGGTATCCAGTTTGGCTGGGATCTTCAAAGAGCCAACATGGGCCCTATCTACGAACATTTACATGCCCATGCAGATGATATTCCATTACTTTTTTTGGCAGCCCCCTTAACCGGACTGATTGTTCAACCCATTATTGGCTACATGAGCGATAGAACCTGGAGCCCGAAGTATGGAAGACGGCGTCCCTATTTTTTAGTAGGTGCCGTACTGAGTACGATCGCATTGGTATTCATGCCGCATAGCAGTGTGTTATGGATGGCCGCCGGTTTGTTATGGATAATGGATGTTTTTGGAAATGTTGCCATGGAGCCTTTCAGGGCTTTTGTTGCGGATAAATTGAATGAAGATCAGCGTACACAGGGATTTGTTATGCAGAGCCTGATGATCGGTTTGGGAGGAAGTATTGCCTCTGCCCTGCCGTGGATGATGGACAATTTTTTTCATTTCAGCAGCCAGGCCGCACCCGGCATCATTCCCGATAATGTAAAGTGGAGTTTTTACATTGGCGCCTTCTTTTTCTTAACGGCGGTATTATACACATGTTTTACATCTAAGGAATATCCACCTCCCGATCTTGGATTCAAAGAAAAAGTACAGGAGTCCAACAGGGGATTTGGTGGTGGCGTAAAAGAAATATTTCATGCAATTGCGAATATGCCTACCCGTATGAAAGTATTGTCAGCGGTTCAATTCTTCACATGGCCGGGATTGTTTCTAATGTGGTTCTTTTATAATACAGCCGTTGCTCGAAATATTTTTCACGCTACAAGTGAAACAGATCCACTCTATGGCCAGGGCACCAATTTTGGCGGTCTAACACTTGCCTTTTATAATGTGGTAACATTCGCTTTCGCATTTGTACTTCCTTCAATAGCAAGAAAACTTGGAAGAAAATTAACACATTCGATTTGCCTGCTATGTGGGGCCGTTGGTCTGATTACAGTTGCCTTTGTTGAAAACAAATACATGCTGTTTGGTTGCATGACTGGAGTGGGTATTGCTTGGGCCAGTATTCTTTCGATGCCTTATGCAATGCTAAGTGGGGTTTTACCCGAAGATAAGATTGGTGTCTACATGGGCATTTTTAATTTCTTTATCGTACTGCCGGAAATAATTGCATCACTTGGTTTTGGATGGGTCATGAAAAATGTATTGAACAATGACCGCCTTGCTGCAGTACAGATCGGTGGAGTGCTAATGATCATTGCGGCATTAATTTGTTATTTCTTCATCAAAGAAGATAAATCTACAACATGAAAATAATCCTTTTCTTAATTTTTACTTTTCAGTTCTCACTTGTTGCGAGCTCGCAAAATACCTACAGCCCCTATCCTTCCAACTGGTGGACGGGAATGAAATGGAATAAAGTACAGGTGATGATACATGCCAAAGGCGTTGGCAACAAAAACATTAGTATCCGGCCATATTATGGTGTAACGATATCAAAAGTGAATAAAGTTGAAAGCCCTAATTATGTTTTTGTTGATCTTGAAATAAGTGCAGATGCAAAACCTGGCAAGGTTGTATTTACAGAAGGCAGCAAAAATGACGAGATGAATAAGATAATATTCAACTTCGAATTAAAACCACGCCGTGCGGGGCTGGGAACAAAATTCGCACAAGGTGTTACGTCCAAAGACCTGATCTACCTGATCCTGCCAGATCGGTTTAGCAACGGCGATGAAACAAATGATAAAGTGCCGGGCATGCGGGATCAGTCGTTGAGAAGAGATACCGTTTTCAACCGTCATGGTGGCGACCTGAAAGGAATACAAAATCATCTCGATTACCTGGATGATTTGGGGGTAACTACACTGTGGCTTAATCCCGTGATCGAAAATGATATGCCGAACCGCACGGAACATGGCTATGCATTTACAGACCATTATAAAATTGACAAAAGGCTTGGAGGCGAAAAAGCATACCAGGAACTAATAGACGCAGTTCATGCAAAAGGAATGAAGATCATCCAGGACGCAGTGTACAATCATATCGGCTCCTACCATGTAACGGTAGTTGATCCTCCAATGAAAGACTGGCTTAACCAGTGGCCGGCTTACACGAACACAACATACAAGGACCAGGTGATTTTTGATCCCTATGCAAGCAAAGACCAGGTAAAACAAATGACAGATGGCTGGTTCACCAAAGAGATGCCCGACATCAACCAGAACAATCCTTATGCAGCAAATTATCTTATTCAACATGCATTGTGGACTGTTGAAGAATTTGGTATTGATGGATGGAGAATTGACACTTATCCTTATAATGATCTCGTGTTCATGAATCGCTGCAACAAAGCATTGATGGATGAATTCCCTGCCATCACCCTGTTTGGTGAAACATGGGTACATGGTGTAGTTAATCAAAGTTATTTTTGCCAGAACAATTATGATATACCTTTTAAAAGCAATTTGCAGGCAACCTGCGATTTCCAGACATTATGGGCCATCATCGATGCAATGACAAAAGATTTTGGTTGGAACGAAGGTGTGAATCAATTATATACTACACTGGCTCAGGACTTTGTTTATAAAGATCCGACACGAAATGTTATCTTCCTCGACAACCATGATATAGCACGTTTTTATTCTGTTGTGAATGGCGATATGGATAAATATCTTTCGGCGCTTTCATGGCTGTTGACAGCAAGGGGCATTCCTCAAATATATTATGGGGATGAAATTGTTACTCCCGGTACAACAAGCCCAAATGATGGCCACGTTAGGCTGGATTTTCCCGGCGGATGGAAAAATGATTCGCTGAATAAATTTACCATACAGGGAAGAACACAAAATGATCAAACAATCTTTCAACACCTGGCAACTTTGGCGAATTTCAGGAAAACATCTTCTGCATTAACCACAGGCAAATTCATGCAGTACTTCCCGGTAGATGGCGTGTATGTGTATTTCAGGTATAATGAAAAGCAAACGGTAATGGTAGTGATGAACACATCTAAAACTGAGAAGAAAATCAGCCTGGATAAATTCACCGGACGAACAAATGGATTTACGCAATACAAAGATGTGATAACAAAAAACACGGGACCATTAACTGAATTTAATTTAGGATCATATAAGACTGTTGTGTATGAGTTGCTAAAATAAATCTATTAGCGCCGGAAATTTTGCCAGAGATGTTAAAGAGCCAATTTTCATGGGGTTAATGGAATTAAACTCATTGAACCCGGTGCTTTACTTCACTACTTCAATCTCTGTTGTAAAACAGCAGCATGTTCTAATATTAAAATGCAAACAACTAAAAATATTTTTATGCAATTCAAAAGAAATTTTCTCCTGATCATTTCATCTTGTTTATTCGCTGCATCTTTTGCACAGGTAAACAGGACATCAACCCTTAGAAAAAAAGCAACAGTCCATCCCGCCTGGGCCGCCCAAAGCAATATTTACGAAGTGAACCTTCGCCAGTACTCTGCATCAGGTTCTATCAAAGAATTTGCAAAAAGCCTTCCGCGTTTAAAAAAAATGGGTGTGGAAATATTATGGTTCATGCCCGTTACACCAATTGGAAAAACAGACAGAAAAAAAACGGAAGCCGACCTGGGAAGTTATTATGCTGTGAGGGATTACAAAGCCATCAATGAAGAATTCGGAAGCATGAATGATTTTAAATCCCTTGTAAAGACAGCTCATACTATGGGGCTGAAGGTGATTGTGGATTGGGTTGCCAACCATTCATCAACAGACAATCATTGGATAAAAGATCATCCAAATTTCTATAAAAAAGATTCTACAGGAAAGATCATTTCAGCTTACGACTGGACAGACACTTACAAATTAAATTTTGATGACAGGGAGTTAAGAGATTCAATGATCGATGCAATGAAATTCTGGCTAACGGAAACTGGCATTGATGGTTTCAGGTGCGATGTAGCAGGCGATGTGCCCGATGATTTTTGGAAAGAATGTATCAGTTCATTGAAAAAAGTAAAAAACGTTTTCATGTTGGCCGAAGGTGAAAAGGCTTCACTTCATGAAGTTGGATTTGATGAGACCTATACATGGAGCGTTATGGGAATCATGGCTGATGTTTATAAAGGAACAAAAACAGTAGCACAGTTCGATTCAGTGCTTAATCATAATATTGCAACATTTCCGAGGCATGCTTATCGATTATACTTCACAACAAACCACGATGAAAATAGCTGGAATGGAACGGAGTTTGAAAAATATGCTGATGCTTATAAAACCTTTGCAGTATTTACACAAACCATGTATCAAAGTGTGCCACTTATCTATAGTGGCCAGGAAGTACCAAACAAAAAAAGGCTTGAGTTTTTTGTAAAAGACCCGATACAATGGACAGGATATGCAATGGCGCCGTTTTACAAAACGTTGCTCACGCTTCGTAAAACAAATCCGGCACTCGCTGCAGATGCAAGTTATAAAAGACTGGTTTCTTCGAATGACGAAGCAATCTTTTCATATCTGCGGGAAAAGAACGGGCATAAGGTTGTGGTGATCCTTAATCTTTCAGCCAAAGAACAAAAATTCACCATTGCTGATAAAAGCATAAGCGGTATGCCTTACAACATTTTCCTGATGCAAAAAGAAAAAGTTAACCCTGCACATACCTATTCATTAGAACCATGGGGTTATATTGTGTATGATTATAAATAAAACTAATTTGATAATTTGATAATTAAAATCACGACATTGGATGTATTCAATCACCAAATTTCCAAATCATCAAATTATCAAATTAATTTTTGGATTGCTTTTTATGACACAAAGCTTAACTGCACAAATCTCATTCGAGCATTACCCGGTTTACCAAGGGAATGATCTTGGCTTAACCTATTCAAAAACAAATTCACATCTTCGGATCTGGGCACCTACTGCAACAGAAGCACAAATATTATTGTATAAAACGGGGGCGGGCGACACAGCTTATAAGACAGCCAATCTTCAAAAAGATATTGAAGGAACATGGCATATCAACCTGCCTGGTGATTTAAAAGGAATATTTTATACTTTCCGGGTAAAGATCAATAACAAATGGAATAAGGAAGTGCCAGACCCTTATGCAAAGGCCGTTGGCGTGAATGGCAAACGTGCCGTCATCATTCAGCTTGAAGATACAAACCCACCCGGATGGTTAGACGAAAAAAGCCCATCCTTTTCCACGGACAATAAACCAACTGATGCCATCATTTATGAACTGCATGTAAGAGACGCCAGCATGAGTAAAAATTCGGGGATAATACATAAAGGAAAATTTATCGGGCTTGCAGAAACAGGAACACTAAGCAGGGATGGATTATCAACCGGCATTGATCATTTAAAAGAACTTGGCGTAACACATATTCATTTACTGCCTTTTTATGATTATTCCTCAGTAAATGAAAGCAAACCCGACAGCACTCAATACAACTGGGGTTATGATCCGCTCAACTACAATGTTCCCGAAGGTTCTTACAGCACCAATGCAAATGATGGGATCAGCAGAATCAGGGAACTAAAGGAAATGATACAGGCCTTTCACAAGAACGGGTTGAGGGTAATATTCGATGCGGTTTATAATCATACTGCATTGACTGAAAATTCAAATTTTAACCAGCTTGTTCCGGGCTATTATTACCGGCATACCCACGACGGCAAATTTTCGGATGCTACAGGATGCAACAATGAAACTGCCAGTGAAAACCCTATGATGAGAAAGTTTATGAGGGAAAGTTTATTGTATTGGGCAAGAGAATACCATATTGATGGTTTCCGTTTCGACCTGATGGGTGTGCATGATATTCAGACAATGAACCTGGTTTCACAGGATCTGCACGCTTACCGGCCTGATATACTTTTATATGGCGAAGGATGGGCCGCAGGCGATTCTCCCTTGCCTGATTCACTACGTGCAATTAAATCAAATGCGGCTAAGCTTGACCGTATTGCTGTATTCAGCGACGACATGCGTGATGGGATAAAAGGGAGTGTGTTTAAATCGGGTGACAGGGGATTTGTTAGCGACAAGCATGGCTCTGAAGAATCCGTAAAATTTGGTATTGTGGCTTCCTGCATGCATTCGCAAATTCAATATTCACAGAAAGCGTATGCCGCGGGCCCATGGAATGTGATTACTTATTGTGAATGCCATGATAACAATACATTGTGGGATAAACTCGAAATATCATGTCCCGACGCAACATTACAAGACAGAAAAAAAATGCAGCAGCTTGCATTAACCATCGTACTTACATCGCAGGGAATTCCTTTCCTTCATGCAGGCACGGAATTCCTACGCACAAAAAAAGGAGTTGAAAACTCGTACAAAAGCAGTGACAGCATCAATGCCATCGACTGGAAACTTAAGAAAGAAAATCTTGATTTGGTTAAGTACGTAGAATCACTGATTCAAATGCGTAAACAACATCCATCATTCAGAATGACAACAAGCCAGCAGGTTGCACAGCTTATACAGTTCGATGAAACAGCTCCGGCCGGCACAATTGTTTACCAGATCAATGGCGAAGGTTTGAATGATAGCTGGAAAAAAATATGGATCGCATTCAATGGAAGCAGCAAAGATCAAAAACTCCAACCTCCTGCAGGCAAATGGAAAACAGCTATAAATACATCCGCAGATGACACTCATGCCGTGCTCACAAAATATAGTGCAGTTATTTTGTTTCAGTAAAAATCAATTTGATGATTTGGTAATTTGGAGTTGATAATTTGATAATTTGATAATTTGATGATTGTACAGCTTCCTGAGGATTAACCCAATTATCAAATTATCAAATCATCAAATCGTTTTATGAGTTCAAATCATAAATTACCAAATCATCAAATCACCAAATCGTTTACGAGTTCAATAAACACCGAACGCTCAATCATCTCTGCTCCCAAACTTTTTAAATGAACCGTTTCCTGCTGGCAATCTATTAATTGTACTCCTTCTTTTTTAAGATATTGCACAAATTCAATAAATGCAAACTTGCTGGCATTACTAACGGTGCTGAACATACTTTCTCCAAAAAAAAGATTCCCCAGTTTTATTCCATACAATCCCCCAACTAAATGATCTTGCTGCCATGCCTCTGCACTATGAGCATAACCCAAATTGTGTAAATTGGTATAAGCTTCTACCATTTCTTCCTGTATCCATGTACCGCCCTGACCTTTTCGTTGGGCTGATTTACAGGAGCGCATCACTTTTTCAAAACAATGATTTATGGTGAAAGAGAAATGCTTTTCCTTTATGACCCTTTGCATGCTTTTGCTCACATGTAATTTGTTTGGAAATAAAACACAGCGGGGATCAGGGCTCCACCAGCATATCGGATCGTCTTCGTTGTACCAGGGGAAAATTCCATTGCGATATGCTTCAAGCAAACGTTGGGAACTAAGATCACCGCCGATGGCGAGAAAACCATCTTCATCAGCATCGCTGACAGGAGGGAATTTTATTTCTTTGTTAAGAAGGTGCATAGTTGACAATGGATAATTGACAATTATAGATTCATGATCTTAATCAATTGCCTATTGTCAATTTTCATTGTCAACTATCAATTGTCAATTGTCAATTCATTAAAATGGCGAACCCGTCGTATTTGGCCCAATAGGTGATGTTGCCGGCGTATATACCAATGCCGCAATGGCAAATGCGATAACTGAAACAATAATGCCCATCATAAAAACACTATAAGCCAATCTTACCAGCCTGTACTTTTTTCCAAGCACAACACCAAGGTAATAGATGTCCTTGATGATAGAAGTGTATAGGTAATCAGGATCTTTCATCATGATGCGCATGGCATCCTGGTACTCTTCCCACTGCATGCTGTGAAAATTGCCAAAAAAAAGTAGGTTGGTTTTTTTATTGACTATATCTGCATTATTGAAAACACCGGAGTTCACCTTTGGCCTGGTTGCAAGTATAGCCAGCACGATGGTAGTGACAGAAAAGAGTAAGAATATGATTGTTGGGATAATAAGATAGGGGTCTGTCTGCAACTTACGCAACAGCACTCCTAATATAACTGAAATGATGATCGAATTTACGGAGATCAGGATATTGGCCTTGCTATCTGCCATATCACTTAACTTAATATGATTGGAAGAAGTAAGCCGCAACATAGTTTGAATTCCCTTTCCCGTACCGTCATTTTCTGATATTGCCAGCTTTTCCTCCCTTATCTCGTAGTCTGCATCATCGGTTTTCTCCAGTTTTCTTTTTACTTTTTTTATGTTTGATTTTTTAAAGTCATTCAACAGATCCTTACAATACTTTGTATAAAACTGGTGTTGTTTTAACATGTTCAAAGTATCTTCATTAAATTTCCGTCTTGACAAAACCGTATCACTTGCATTTTGAAATTCCTGGAACACAATCTCATTGGTCTGTTTGAACTCCTTTGATCCTAAATTAAAAGTATCTGCATCACATAAGATTTCCTGCAGGATGCCAACCGGGTGCCTGGGTGCTTTTGTGGCCATAATACATGCGCCTACTTCACTTACAGTATCGAAAGGAACCTGGTTTTCCCTGGCAAATATCTTCATTGTCTCAACGCTTTTCTCCTCATGCTCAGCAGCGGGCGCAAAAAGATAACCGGTGTCATGAAACCAGGCAGCCATGAAAAGAACCAGCTTTTCCTGGTCGCTCAATGGATAATGTGTTGCAATTTCCTTTGACTTATTTACAACATTCTCGGTATGCTGTAGATTATGAAATACAAGCCTGGGAGATTGATGTGCTTTAAATAAGCCCCTGGCATGTTGTTCTATTGCATTATAAATATTTAAAGGGTCCATTGTGCTAAAATAACATTTTAAATGTATTTATATCCCCGGCTCTACAGCTTTGAATTCTGTTTGTTATCTCTGCAGCCCCCGGTCTGCCTGTTAATGAGATTCAAATACAGGTTCTTATTGCGGTGCTTATAATTCCTGTTTCTTTTTGTTTCTCAATAATAGCAAGGTAGGATTTCCTTCTTCGGCCGACTCATTTGAAATTACCATATCACCCCCAGGTGTAAACGCAATTCCTTCCGGTTGCTTGTAAATCGCCGGATTTAATTTTATTGACTCTTTGAATGCGCCAGCTTCGTCAAAAATCAACATAAGCTTTTGAATTGACGATATAACATACAGTTCATTGGTTGCCGGGTTTATTGCCGCAGCAGAAGGTTTTAGTTGCTTATTAAAATCATGCTTTTCTGCAAGAGGTGCAACATTAATGGAAAGGGAAGGTTTGTAAGCGGCACCGGAATCAAGGTAATTATACCGAAACGTACTGATCGTTTTCTTAGGGTCTCCGGCACAACTTTTACAAACCATGATTAGCTCATTTGAATCTGCTCCCGCATACAGGCTTTCAAATTCATCTTCTGCTTTTGAAAAGTCGGAAAAGTTTGCCCTGTAAGTATGGATACTGTCACCATGAAATTTAATCCTTACGATATCTCCATTACTAACCAGCGCATAAAAAGTGCTGTCTATCAATACCAGGTCTTCGAAATCCCTTTTTTTATCAAACTTCCATTGCCTGAAATAATTGGGATTTTTCAACGGTATCTTGTATAAGATCCCGGCTTCATCGGTAATCGCAAACACACTTGTATCCCTGGGATAATAAGCTATCCCTGATATCTCAGCCATATCTACGGGTAATTTGAGCAGCTTCGGATCAGCAAAATCATACATACTCGAATTGGAATACTTAAGCTCATCAAAACTGCTGCAAGCTGATACCGTATAAAAAGTGGATATAAAAACGAAAATCCGGAAAATGTTATTGGATATTTTCATGATTGTAAAAAATTCTAAAATGCTTCAATGGTTGAGGCCTAATAACTTTGTCTTCTAAAATATTCGCACAGCTCGTCATTCACAATTCTCCCCAGGCCTGTTTTAAAGTTACTAAAGAATCACCTGTTAGCTGCGGATGATCGTAATGCCTCGCAATATTTTTTTGCCTGTACGCTTCATACAAACTAACTGCACACGCCACTGAAATATTTAGTGATTTGATAATGCCAACCTGCGGGATAATAAAGTTACCATCAGCCAGCTTTATGATCGCTTCACTTACACCATCATGTTCATTGCCGAAAACAAGTGCCACTGATTCTGTGAGATTAAGCTCATGCAGGCTGACAGCATCGCTGCTGAGATGAGTAGTATAAATCTTTGTAAAATTCTTTCTCAACTCATTGAAACATTCCTGTGCATCTGTAAACTGGTGAATGGTCAACCATTTTGCGGCACTGGAACTACTTTTTGCGCCCCACTTTTTATGAATACCGATATTGGTATTTAAGATATAAATATCCTGTACACCCACTGCATCGCAGGTTCGCATTACAGCAGAAATATTATGAGGATCACTTACATTCTCCAATACAACTGTAAGATTTGGCTGTCGTTTGCTTAAGACATCGCTAAGTCTTTTTTCCCTTTCAGGTGTCATCACGCGAAAGTCGGTAAATGTGTTTACATAACCCCTTTTCTCAAAATATTTTTTACCCTTAGAAATCATTTGTTACATTTATCGATAAAAAAATTTTACATGAATAAATTAATTGTGTTTTCACTGATGTGTTCCATCATAAGTGCATGCAATGATTCAGCAAAGAAAGAAGCGCCGGCTGCTGCGTCTAAAAACGATATACTGGCAATGAACATAGACAGTACCGTAAAACCAGGTGATGACTTTTTTATGTATGCCAATGGCGGTTGGATGAAAAGAACGGCCATCCCAGGTTCTGAAAGCAGTTGGGGAATTGGCAACCTGGTACAGGATGAAATTTATGCCCGCCTGCGCAAAATAAACGATGATGCTGTAAAAGAAAATGCTGCACCGGGCTCTACGTCCCAAAAGATTGGTGACTTCTGGAAAAGTGCAATGGACTCAGCCAGTATTGATGCGGCCCGGTTAACTCCACTGCAAAATGATTTTAATACCGTTACTGCAATTACCAACCCCAGGCAGTTGATCGAAGTAATTGCAGGAATGCATAGAAAAAGCATTGGTGGTGCCTTCGGAAATTACATTGCACAGGATGATAAGAACAGCGAACAGATGGCTGTAATATTTTCCCAGGGAGGCCTGGGTTTGCCAAACAGGGACTATTATTTTAATTCAGACGATCGCACGGTAAAAGTAAAACAGGCGTACAAAGATTATATGCTGAAAACTTTTACACAGCTCGCTTCAAATGGACAGGATCCGCAAAAAATTTCAACCGAAGTCTTTGAACTTGAAACTAAACTTGCCGGTTCGAGCCGGAAGTTAGCAGATCTGCGTGATCCATATAAGAACTACAATAAATTGAGCTGGTCTGGCCTTGCGAAAATTTCACCAAACGTTGATTGGGCTGCCTATGCTAAAATAACCGGTGAAGACAAAGTTGATTCTGTTATTGTAGGTCAGCCGGAATTCTATACTGCGCTCAGCAACCAGTTCAAAGCCACTCCTATTTCCACATGGCAAAACTATTTAAAGTTAAGAATGGTACAGGACCAGGCGGGCTTCCTGGATAAAGAGACCTACGGCAATTATTTTGAATTTCGTAAATCCCTTACTGGCGCCAGTGAACAAAGGCCCCGTTGGAAAAGAGTGCTGGATGCTGAAGAAGATGCAATAGGTGAAGCACTGGGACAAAAATTTGCCGCCGAATATTTTGACGCCACTGCAAAGAAACGATACAATGATATGGTGGAAAATATTCGTGCTGCATATAAAGAAAGGATTGCGAAGCTTTCCTGGATGAGTGATAGCACAAAACAAAAAGCCTATGAAAAATTAGCATCTATCACAAAGAAAGTGGGCTATCCCGACAAATGGAAAGACTTCACCGCATTGAAAATCGAACCGGGCCCCTGGGTCTTAAACATGCAGCGTGCAGGGGAATGGTGGCATAACTATTCAATAAATAAATTGGGCAAACCAGTGGACCGAACTGAATGGGAAATGACACCTCAAACTTATAATGCTTATTATAATCCCAGCAACAACGAGATTGTTTTACCTGCAGGAATATTTGCCGTACCGGGCTACCGCGATGAAGACCTGGATGATGCATTGGTGTACGGCTATGCTGCTGCGTCAACAATCGGGCATGAAATAACACATGGCTTTGACGACCAGGGCCGGCAATATGATGCAAAAGGAAATCTGAGGGATTGGTGGAGCCCAGCAGATGGAAAAGAATTTGGTGAGCGTGCAAAAGCAATTATCAAACAATTTAATGACTTCATCCCTGTTGATACATTGCATGTGAACGGAGAAGCTACACAGGGGGAAAACATTGCCGACCTCGGCGGATTGCTATTGGGCATAGATGCTTTCAAAAAGACAGAAGCCTATCAAAAAAATGAAAAAATATCAGGCCTCACGGCAATGCAACGGTATTTCCTGGGTTACTCGCTTGGTTGGTTGTATCAAACAAGAAAAGAGCGTTTAGCCAACCTGGTTATGACAGATGTACATTCACCTGCAAAAGAAAGAGTGAACGGCCCTTTTGTAAATATCCCTGAATTTTATGAAGCATTTGGAATTAAGCCTGGAGACAAAATGTACAGGGAAGATAGTTTGAGGGTGAGGATCTGGTAATTCAATGGAAAATGAATAATTGATAATGTACAATTAAGAGAACCTCGAGTTGCCACTAATTCATTGCTTAATGTAAAGCAATCAGTGAATCAGTGGCAATTTTACTATCAGGAGAAAAAGTCTTCGATATGGCAATGATTTATTTGAAATAATTATGACTCGCCGATGCGTAGCAACGGTTTTTAAAAAATTTGTATCTTGAAAAAAATAGGGCCTTATGAAAAAAATATTTTCTTTGTTTTTTGCTTCGATCATCATAAACAGTGCGAGTGCACAACTCGGTATCGGAACAAGCACACCAAATGCCAGTGCAGCTCTGGATATTTCTGATACTACAAAAGGTTTATTAATACCAAGAATGACGATGGCAAACAGGCTAGCCATTACAAACCCTGCTCAAGGGCTGTTGGTATTTCAAACAGATTACACACAAGGCTTTTGGTTCTTTGATGCTGGCTGGAAAAAAATTACAAATGCAATAGGTGGTGGTAATAGCGGTTTAACAACTTATTTAAGTACGAGGGATGGAATTATGATGGCAGTGTTTACCAATACAACCGCATATGGTTTTACAAGAAACAGTACAGGCGTTCCAAGTTGGTATACACAGGCACTATCAGGACCTATAATCGGTAGTATGGTAACGGATAGTGTGATTGTGATTTATACTGCCGATCGTGCTTATGGTCTTGTTCGAACTACTTCCGGTGCTACCAATTGGTACACACAGGCGATTTCCGGAACCCCTATTGGGAGCATGTCGAGTGGGAAAATGATTATGATCTGTACATCAACTAATTTATACGCTTTAACAACATTAAGTACAGGTTCTTTCAATTGGTATACTCAATCTGTATCTCAACCTCCTATTGGTGTGGCGGCTACTAAAGGAAGTGAGTCTATTGTTGCTTATACTCCTTCACTTGCATATGGTTTTACGAGAAACGCTTCAGGAGGTATGAACTGGTACTCACAAGCTCTTTCTGCTGCACCAATTGGGAGTTCGGCAAATGGAAGTGCAATATTGCTTTACACCCCTTCAACTGTATATGCTTTTACACCCAATAGTACAGGTTCGCCAAACTGGTATACGCAGGCCCTTTCGGGAACAGCAACAGGAATTGTTCCCCAATAATTTCTTGATTAACAATCGAACATTAAATATGAACCAATGAGGACAGCATTAAAAAAAGACGAAAAACTTTTATTGGTCATAAGGCATCACTGGTTGCAACTACTGATGCCATTTTTTGTTTGGATATTGGTAAGCACATTATCTGCGTATTTTATTCCTGGCACAGGTATCATTCTGATTATTATCCTTGCCACAGCCCTTTATCCTTTGTTTGTTTACTTTAACTGGGTGCACAATATATGGGCCGTTACCAATATGAGGGTGATTGATGAAGGTGGTTTTTTTACGAGGTATGCAAAAGAAAGCCCGCTTGATAAAATCAATAATATAGAATACGATCAATCCTTCTGGGGAAGGATACTTGGCTATGGCGACGTAGATATCCAAACTGCTGCAGAGATGGGAGAAACCAGTTACAAAATGATCCATCATCCTAAACTTTTAAAAGATACTATAACACATGCACAGGAAGAATATAAAAACATCCAGGTAAACAACCAGGCAGAACAACTTGCAAGAGCAATCGCAAGAAATACAGTTGTGAGCAAACCTTCTGAAACTATGATTGCAGATGAACTGAAAAAAATGTTTGAGCTGTTTCAAGCCGGGGCCATTACGCAGGAGGAATATTTGGAACAGAAGAATCGGTTGTTGGGGAAATGAATTGGCAATAAGGCGACGATTACTTGAATAAACATGCTTAATGAAGCTTACACTGTCAAAATCAAACCATGTTGTAAGACCTGAAATCTAAGTAGGCCATGCCTTCACATCTTACATCTTATATCTTATATCTTACATCCTTCATTTCTAAAAATCCTTCATCTCCACCCCCAACCCATACCCGTCCCCATAAACAATTTTCCCATAGTCAAATCCCACTCCTTTGGCAATGTCTTCCGAAAGTAGTAAAGGGCCATCCATATCTACATAATCCAACAAAGGAGCAAGTTGAGCAATTGCTGCCGAGCCTAAAGAACTTTCATTCATGCAACCAACCATTACACGCATGTCAAATTCCCTTGCCTTTTGTATCATTCTTTTTGCAGGCGTTATGCCGCCGCATTTTGTTAGTTTAATATTAATGCCGTGAAAATGATGACGACACTGCAGGATATCTGCTTCACTTACACAGGATTCATCGGCGATGATCGGGAGCGGGGATTCATTGAACAAAACTTTCATGCCTTCCCAGTTATCTTTCGCCAACGGCTGCTCCACAAATTCAACACCGAGATCTTTTAATAAAGGAATTTTTTGCAGCGCCTGCTCAAGCGTCCATGCTGCATTTGCATCCACACGAAATATTGCTTCGGTTTCTTTTCTTAAGGCGGCCACCGTTTCTATATCATTGTCCATCCCAACTTTTATTTTATAGATTGGCCATGGCATCTCTTTCATTTTCTTTACCATGGTTTCGACAGTATCAATGGCAATGGTAAAATCTGTTGGTGGTGCAGTTTGCAAGTCGAGGTTCCACAACTTATGCAATTGTTTTCTTTTCAATTTTCCGTATAGGTCCCAGCCTGCCATGTCGAGTGCACAAACCAAAAAGGAATTTTGTGGAAATAAATGATGGAGATAATGCCAGTACCGTTCCGGATCAGAGAAGGAGAATTTTTCTACAAACATTTTTTTTGACTCAAGGTCTGCTACCATCTTTTCAACCGGTATATTGTAGTAGCTGATCGCCGGAGCTTCACCATAACCCTTCAATCCAAAATATTCAAGCTCAACAACCAGGGAAGGCTGGTGCGTTTTGGTTCCTTTGGAAATCGTGAATGGATGCTTGAAGGGTAGGTTATAAGTTTTGTAGGAGACTTTCATGTATATTTTTTGACGACTTCAGGAGAATGTGCACATCTTCGTTCACGTGATCAGTATCGAACAAGAACAAAGAATCTTGCTTATGGATCGGACTTGTCATTTTTCCAGATAAAGTGTTAACCGTGGAAATTCTTTTCTTAACCGCTGCCGGGGTTTGCAACCGCCGACAGGGTTAGCGGCCCGCTCCTTCGATCATCGACTTTAGTTCTTCCGAAAATTTTTCCTGCTCCAATAAGAATTCCAGCGTTATGTGCATCCGGTAGTTCCAGTAATGATTTGGGTTTGCCGGGAAATTAATGCGTTCATCCTTTGGATTTTCCCTGCGGATATTATTATCCATGCCCATAATATCCTGCAACAGGAATACGCTCCACATGGCTGGCGACCAAAGATGTTGTTTGATGATCTCTTTGGAAATCCATGGTTCACAGTAAAATGGAGCAGTTCCATATTGACCCAGGAAATGATTATAAAAATCCTGTGTATTTTTCCTGTCTTCTTCCCACCATTCACGCAAGGTACTCGTGTCATGTGTAGATGGCGTGACTACACATAAGTATGGTGCATTCCGGGGAATGGTGAAATTTTCAGTAGAAACTTTTGGCATTCTTTGAACTTGCAGAGCTAATATCTCTCTTGACTTAAGAACGTCTTCAACCATATCAGGAACCATTCCCAGGTCTTCTGCGCAGATCAGCATATCAGCACTTCTTTGTATAGCATCCAGTTTTGACTGTGCCTCTCTGTACCATAAATCGTTCTGCGATTCAAAGAAATATTTTCTATACAATCCATCCAGGACATGTTTTTCATGGCCGGGCAAATTTTGATACGATGAAGTATCCTGCATCCCTATCCTGAAATGATATTGACCTGCGTTGCGTTCATCTTTGAGCAAAATAACGTTCGACAACAAATCAAGTAAGCCTTGCTGTACATTGATATGAGCCGTATTTTTTTTAAAATAAGCCAGTATCTTTTGTTGCGTATTGAATTCGTCCTTATAACTGTTAGCCTTGAAAATATTTTCTCTTATCCATGAAACATGCTCTCCAAATGTAGCATTGATGATATCATCCGTCAGCCATGGTTTACAAAACCTTTCTGCGTCAAAATGAATTCCTGCAGATTCGAAATCATGAGCATACAGGGGATGCACAGGGATGAACCTTCCGAATATGCCATCAATGGCATTCATCGGAATACTCCATATTCTAAAAAAACCGAGTACATGATCTATTCGGATTGCATCAAAATAATTGCTCATGTGCTCCATCCGCTGGCGCCACCATGCGTAATCGTTTTGTTGCATCAATTCCCAATTGTAAGTGGGAAAACTCCAGTTTTGCCCTTTTACTGCAAAAGCATCAGGTGGCGCACCAGCCTGCATATCCATATGAAAAAGCTGCGGATTCATCCAGGTATCTACACTAAACCGGCCAACGCCTATCGGCAGATCTCCTTTAATGATGACGGAATGTTTGTGTGCATATTGTACGGCATCCAGCAATTGCAGGTGCAGGTGAAACTGTGTGAAATAATGAATGGCAATCTCATCATAATGTTCATGTTCGGGGCTCACCAATTCCTGGATCAGGTCCTCATCATATTTATCATATTCCGGCCATTGGCTGAAATCAGCAGTTCCATGCTTATCTCTTAAATAACAAAATGCAGCATAGGGTACAAGCCAGTGCCGGTTGAGGTCAAAGAAATCAAAAAAAGCGAAATCATCTTTAAAAGAAAATTTATCTTTTTCATACAATTCCCGGATAGCTTCTCTCTTAATTTTCGCCACTGAATCATAGTCAAGTTCAGGAAGCTCATTCAGTTCTTTTATGCTGTCTACAAGATCATCCGGAAATTCAAGCGAGACAGCCGTTGCCAATTTCTGTATGTTCAAAAAAACGGGATGCTGTGCAAAAGCAGAAATGGCGGAATAAGGATATGAATCCCTTCGATCATGGTTAGCCGTTGTATCATTGATTGGCAGTAACTGGATCATTTTGATACCCGTTGCCTTTGCCCAGTCAGTAAGAAGGTTGAGGTCGGTAAAATCGCCGATACCCCAGCTTTGATTTGTTTTTAGTGATGATAACTGAACATTTACCCCGGCACCTTTCCAGGAATGGGTGCTGAACCAGGAAAACTGCCTGAGGTAATGAATCCTGGTTTTATCTGCAGGCTGATCCAATTGCCTGTTGTTGCCATCTTCAAAATGAATGATCTTCTTTTGATGAATGTCATATAGAGCAAACTTGTATTCAATTGGAAATTGTTCCTTTGCGAGGTTAAGTTTCACGGACCAGGTTTGCTTTCTTTTTTTCAGAAAGATTGGCTTGCCCGTATCCCAGTTATTCATTTTTTTTGCCGAACCCGTGATGCACAATACAAGATCATCTGTTAAATGCGTGGCTTCCACTTCAAAAATATGAGAGGGATTCTTTGTAACAGGATCTTTTAGCTTGTTTTTTTGTTGACCGAAAACGTTTAAGAAGGGCCGGGTATTAAAAACGGTTTTTTCAAAAGCAGCATCCTGCCAATCGTCAAATACATTTATTTCCTTTGCATCCAGCTTTTTAAAATAAAGAACCCTGTTCTCCGCATGATCAGTTTTGTCTGCAGTTCCAATTTCCCTGATGATATAGTGATAGCTAAGTTCATCTCTTTTAGAAATGCTTTCTGTGTCAATGCTGCCATACCAATGTTCATTATTTGAATATTGAAGTGCAATTTCGGTGGATGGCTGATTAAGATTGTGAAGGAGAATAGCAAGAGACTGACCGTAGGCCGTTTTATATTTAATATAAAAATGAATAACCATGAAGCGAAAACATTTAGGTCGGCAATTTAATCATAATAGAATAAAATCAATAAGTGATTTAGAATTCCTTTACGATAGGAAAAAAAAACGAGCTTATTCTGTTGTTATTATTTTCTATCTTATATATTTGCAAAAACAAAATTAACATGGCAGTAATTAGAAAAACAAGCCCGCTTTATTGGATCCTGTTCCTGGTATCAGTTGTAGTTTTCTTTTGGGTATATGCAGTTGCGGGTGGCTATTGCTCGATGATTCTTCCATTCAATATTACTTTTTTAGCATTGGCGCTTGACCTGATGTAAATCGCACAATTTATAAAATACAAACAGCCTTGTTTCGACAGGGCTTTTTTTATTGCCTGATTTGGCATAACGATCTCATCACTATCTTTCTTGAAAAATAGTGAAACTATTTTGATTATGATTCCTGCAAGTTTTACCTCACACTCCGGGCTCCCCGGGTGCGGCCATTGGCAGCCTGGTCCATGGTTATGGAACGATTACATGAAGTGAATAAAATGGCGGCAAATAAAATAGCGACAATAGTTTTCATAATTGGGATTTTTAAGTTTTTACTACCTATAGAACGAAGGAAAATATAAAATATTGAATGCAAATTCTAAAACGTCCAAACGATTTTTGAAGATGATAGCAATTCTAGTATTTAATGACAAGCAACTTGTTTTAAATCTAAAGTAACCATGCAGTTACAAACAAATAATCAGAATCAAAAAAATGCCGCTCCAAACCGGGAACGGCATCATTACCATTAACTTTTGACTGAGATTTTTTATTTTACTTCCTCAAATTCCGCATCGGTTACGTTCTCAGTACCTGCCCCCTCATTTCCCTGTGGCCCCTGCCCTGCTCCAGCTTGTTCGCCTGCTGAATTGGGTTGTGCACCCGCACTATCCTGGGTCGTCTTATACATCTCTTCACTTGCTGCAGTCCAGGCCGTATTAATCTCTGCCATTGCAGCATCTATCTTTGTGATATCTTGAGCTTTATGAGCATCTTTTAATTTTGTTAAAGAAGCCTCGATTGGTGCTTTTTTATCTGCTGATAACTTATCTCCAAATTCTTTCAATTGCTTTTCTGTCTGGAAGATCATGCTATCGGCCTGGTTGATCTTTTCAACTTTTTCCTTTTCCGCTTTATCAGAAGCTTCGTTGGCCTTGGCTTCGTTCTTCATCTTTTCAATTTCTTCAGGAGTCAAGCCACTGCCCGATTCAATACGGATCTTTTGCTCTTTTCCGGTTCCTTTATCTTTCGCGGTTACATGTAAAATTCCATTAGCATCAATGTCGAAGGTCACTTCAATTTGCGGAACCCCTCGCGGCGCTGGTGGAATACCATCAAGATTGAATATACCAAGGTTCTTATTATCACGTGCCATCGATCTTTCACCCTGCAATACATTGATCTGAACGCCAGGTTGGTTGTCGGAATAAGTAGAAAACACCTGTGATTTCTTCGAAGGAATTGTTGTGTTTGATTCGATCAACGGGGTCATTACGCCACCAGCTGTTTCAATCCCCAGCGTTAAAGGGGTAACATCCAGTAACAGTACGTCTTTAATTTCTCCTGTTAAAACTGCACCTTGAATTGCAGCACCAACAGCTACAACTTCATCGGGGTTAACGCCACGGTTTGGTTTTTTACCAAAGAACTTCTCAACGATCTCCTGTACTTTAGGGATACGGCTGCTGCCTCCCACTAATATCACTTCATCAATTTGTGATACGCTAAGTCCCGCATCTTTTAGAGCGAGTTCACAAGGCTTAAGGCAACGTTCAAATAATTTATCTGCCAGGGCCTCAAATTTTGCACGGGTTAGTTTTTTTACCAAATGCTTAGGTACACCATCAACTGCTGTTACGTACGGAAGATTGATTTCGGTTTCGCTGCCTGAAGACAATTCTACCTTTGCTTTTTCGGAAGCATCTTTCAAACGTTGTAAAGCCATTGGATCTTTGCGCAGATCGATACCTTCATCGTTCTTGAATTCATCTGCCAGCCAATCCATGATTATTTTATCAAAATCGTCACCTCCCAGGTGAGTATCTCCATTGGTAGATTTTACTTCAAATACCCCATCACCTAATTCGAGTACGGAAATATCAAAGGTTCCACCTCCAAGGTCAAACACGGCAATTTTCTGATCCTTATTTTTCTTATCAAGTCCATAAGCCAAAGCTGCAGCAGTAGGCTCATTTACAATACGGCGAACATTCAAACCTGCAATTTCACCTGCTTCTTTTGTAGCCTGGCGTTGTGCATCATTAAAATAAGCAGGAACAGTTATTACTGCTTCAGTTACTTCATGGCCAAGGTAATCTTCTGCAGTTTTTTTCATTTTCTGCAAAACCATTGCACTGATCTCCTGTGGCGTGTACATCCTGCCATCTATGTCAATCCTTACCGTATTATTGTCACCTTTTACAACCTTGTAGCTCCAATGTGAGCTTTCTTCTGTCACTTCATCAAACCTGCGCCCCATGAAACGCTTCACACTCGAAATAGTGTTATGAGGGTTGGTAATCGCCTGGCGTTTCGCAGGATCGCCCACTTTACGCTCGCCATTTTTTAAAAATGCAACTACCGAAGGGGTCGTACGTCGACCTTCATCATTTGCAATAACAACCGGTTCGTTACCCTCCATTACAGAAACGCAACTGTTGGTAGTACCAAGGTCAATTCCTATTATTTTAGCCATGATTATATATTTTAATTATTTACAGTGAGTAGTCAATCATTGTGCCAAGGGAAAAATGGTGAAAAATTGTCAGGCATAATGGCAATTAATGCTATTAATGCCCAAGAACTGGTTTTGAGAGCAATCTGTCCTCGTTTGTGAAGCAACCAAAACTGCAAATAAATTGTCTTAATAGATATCCTGAATTATTATATATTTATAATGAGATCTCTAAACTAATTGACTAACTCGTAGCTCGCGGCTTAAAGCTCATAGCTCTTAAAACAAATTTCATGAAGAAAATTACCAACAACATCCTGTTCGCCTTTCTTTTATTGGCAACGCAAACCGCCTGGTGCCAAAAATATAAAACAGCGGAAGACACAGCTAAACTTAATAAGGAGTATTTGAAATTGCAATTGGATATTGCCACACTCAGGGTAGACATCGCAGAATCACAGGTTGACTTGCAAAAGTACGAGGCCAAATTAGAAGATAAAAACAGTGATGCCAATTCAAGTGCGGAGGCGAGTAGCAAGCAGGCTGATAAAGCAACTAATGGTGAAGTTAAAGATGCAAAAAAGGCAAAGAAAAGAGCAAAGTCTGCTTATAATGACGCTAAAGCCGCAGATAATGCAAAAGATAACAGGGACGATGAAGAAAAGAAAATAAAAAAACTAAACAAGGAATTAGAGAAAAAACAGGAGCGCTTGCAGGAACTCGATAAGATGAGGGAAGCCATCAACCTCCTGCCACAAGCACAGTAAGTCGGGCCCAGGCTTTAAACTTTCTCAAGAATTTTTATTTTTTGTGTCAATCATAGTTGTGCCAACATATAATTGACACAAACCTGGTTGGCACAATAGTGCTCAGAATGTTCGCCGTTGTCCGGGATTTGTCGTAAATACTTCTAACTTAAGCAGATGATAATGGTCTACTGCCTGAAGCTTACAGGTTATAGCCCGAAGCTAAGAGCCTCACTTCGTTCGAAACGTAAAATGTTTCTGGGACATATAACTGATAGCAATTACAATGCAGGTAGTAATCACCTGGCTCAGGAAAGGCTTCCACAAAAATGCTTCAACAAACAGTTTTAGAATAAAATAATTCACCGTAAGGCTAAAGAAAAATGACAACGCATAACGAAACAACTGAATCCGCCCTCTTAAATTTGAGGCTGTAAAAACAATGTATTTGTTCAATAAGAACCCAATCAAAAAAGCAATACCCGAACTGAAGAAAAGTGCTGCATTGTGTGGTTTAAGTGCATATATTTTAAAGTCAAATATCCTGTTATCGAAAATGAAGTGCAGGCTTACCCAGTATATGGCCAGTCCCAGCAATGTGTTTGTTCCGCCACAGGCCGCATAACGAAATGTCTGTATCGGCATCAACCGTTTAAATGGCGGATAAAAAACATCCAAAAAACTTGTAAGCGATTTCTTCATTTTAATAAAGAGGCAAAACTAAGGGAGATGGGGGAAATGGCAATCGGCAATCGGGAATCGGCGACACTGCGGATAAGTGAATGGTGAATAGTCAATAGTGAAATCTCCCGCAATGAACATTATCCATTTTCAATTGTCCATTTCCAATTGTCCATTTTCAATTGTCCATTTTCAATTATCCAATTGTCCATTTTCAATTATCCATTATCAACTATACATTTCCTCCCTTAACGCCTTCACCCTTTCATCTGCCAGGTATTCGTCGTAAGTCATCAATTTATCTATCATGCCTTTCGGGGTTAACTCAATTATGCGATTGGCCACCGTTTGCATAAACTGGTGATCATGGGTAGTCAATAATACAATGCCGGTATAAGCAACCATGCTGTCATTGAAAGCAATGATACTTTCAAGATCAAGATGGTTGGTAGGCTCATCAAGCATCAACACGTTCGGGTTTTGCAACATCATCTTGCTTACCATGCAGCGCACTTTTTCTCCCCCACTCAATACATTTGTTTTCTTCAGGATCTCGTCTCCGCTAAAAAGCATTTTTCCTAAAAAGCCGCGAAGGAAATCCTCATCAACATCTTTTGTTGTGGGTGGTACATATTGGCGCAACCAATCCATAAGATTATAGTCGCTGCCTAAAAAATATTCAGTATTATCATTGGGAAGATATGCTGTAGTAACCGTCGTTCCCCATTCATAGGTACCACTATCTGCTTTTACCCTGCCATTGAGCACTTCAAAAAAAGTGGTTAGTGCGATGGGCTCCCGGCTGATGAAAGCGATCTTGTCTCCTTTTTGAATATCAAATTTGATCTTGCTGAAGATCGTTTTTCCATCAATCGTTTTAGCGAGGTTCTCTACTTTAAGTATTTCATTTCCCACTTCCCTCTCCTGTTTGAAAATAATTCCTGGATACTTACGGTTACTTGCGGTAATATCTTCAAACACCAGTTTGTCCAGGGCCTTTTTACGCGAAGTTGCCTGTTTGGATTTGGAAGCATTTGCGCTAAACCGTGCGATAAATTCCAGGAGGTCTTTCTTCTTTTCCTCAGTTTTTTTATTCTTATCGGTTGCCTGCCTGGCTGCCAGTTGAGAGCTCTCGTACCAGAACGAGTAATTACCTGTATAGACCTTTATTTTCTTCTTATCTACATCCGCAACATGCGTACATACGGCGTCCAAAAAGTGGCGGTCGTGACTCACAACCAACACAATATTTTCGTAGTCGGCAAGAAAGTTTTCTAACCAGCTAATCGTCTCAACATCAAGGTTATTGGTCGGTTCATCTAATAATAAAATATCAGGGTTGCCAAATAGTGCCTGCGCCAGCAACACCCTTACCTTTAAGTTGGCGCTGATATCCTTCATAAGTAAAAGGTGCATCTCGTCTTTTACACCCAGTTCACTTAAAAAAGTAGCTGCGTCGCTTTCTGCCGTGTAGCCGCCCATTTCGCCAAACTGTTCCTCCAGTTCACCAGCTTTGATGCCATCAGCTTCCGTAAAATCGGCTTTTGCATAAATAGCATCCCGTTCATGCATCAGCTTCCACATTTTCTGGTGCCCCATCATAACCGTATTCAATACAGTAAATTCATCAAAGGCAAATTGGTTTTGATTAAGCACCGCCATTCGTTCGCCCGGCGTGATGTCAACTGTTCCTTTGTTGGGCTCTATTTCTCCGCTCAATATTTTTAGGAAAGTAGATTTACCCGCACCGTTGGCACCAATAACACCATAACAATTTCCTTTCGTAAATGTGATCTTTACCTCATCGAACAACACTCTCTTGCCGTACGCGAGTGTAATATTATTTGCAGCTATCATAATGAAAATTAAAAAAGTGGGCAAAAGTACAAAGAAATGTATGATGTATGATTTAAGATGTAAGATTTATCGCAACTATTATTATGGCAGCGTTTCACATCTTAAATCTTATGTCTTAAATCTTAAATTTGTAACATGAAACGAATCTTGCTCTTCGCTATGCTTATGATATTTTCACAAACACTCTTTTCGCAGACGACAGACAGCCTGGCCGTGAATTTTGATTTTGATAAGTCTGAACTACAAGCGGCAGCCATTGCAAAACTTGATAGTTTTATCAATAAGATCAGTTCCTATTCGGTTCTCAATATTAAGCTTGGCGGTTTCTGCGATAGCAAGGGAACCAATTCCTATAACGATGGACTATCACTAAGAAGAGTGAATGCAGTTAAAAAATACCTGCAGAATCAACAAGGCTTTAAAACAATTCGCATTTTATCAAGCGCATTTGGCGAAAATAGGTTGCTCAATAGTGATCTTACAGATGAAGAAGGATACCAGAACCGAAGGGTGGAGATCATTGCATCACTCGCTGAAAAAACCGGAACGACCCAGGAAAAGACAGTTATACCTGAGGTAAAAGCAGCACCCGGATCCATATCAGAAACACGCTCACTTACTACAATCTTAGAAGATACTGCTCTAAAAAAAGGTTCCCTGATCACATTGAAGAACATCGAATTTCAAAATGCATCTGATATTTTGTTAAGTAAATCCATCCCCGTTTTGGAGGAACTATTTGATATACTCGTAAAGAACCCAACAATGGCCATTTCAATCGAGGGCCATATTTGTTGCGTAATAAGCGTTGCAGGTATTCCCGTAGAACAATCCCCAAGCTTTTATGTTTCTGTGATCCGGGCAAAAAGAGTTTGGTCCTACTTAATTCAAAAAGGAATTGACTCCGCACGCCTGTCTTATAAAGGTTTCGGCAACAGCAATCCTATTTTTCCAATACCGGAAAGATCAGAAGAAGAGAGAATTGCCAACCGCAGGGTGGAACTTCGAATTGTTGAAAAGTAATCGATATGATAATTTGATGATTTGATGATTAAAACCTACTATTCAAATTTCTTTAATTATCAAATCATCAAATTATCAAATTGCCTTTGTTTAAGTAAATTCGCACAACAGAAAAAAATTCCATGTCCATATTAGGAAGTTTACAAAAAAGTACGATAGAAAGTTTAGAAGCTTTATTCGGCCAGACGTTTACAGAAAAAGATTTCCAGGTCAACCAGACAAAACCCGAATTTGAAGGAGATTATACAGTTGTAATGTTTTCCCTGGTGAAATCACTGCAACAATCACCTGATGCAATCGGCAACATGTTGGGCAAACATCTTACAGAAAATTATCCCCACTTATTTTCTGCATATAATATTATTAAGGGATTTTTAAACCTGAGTGTTGCTGATGACTATTGGATCAACCTGTTAAAGGCCCAGTACAATGATATTTGTTTTGGTAAACAACCTATCTCCGGCAAAAAAGTAATGGTTGAATACTCTTCACCGAACACGAACAAGCCACTTCACCTTGGTCATTTAAGAAATAATTTTTTAGGATGGAGCGTTGCTGAAATATTAAAAGCAAACGGCAATACCGTTTTTAAAAGTTGCATAGTAAACGACAGGGGTATTCATATTTGCAAAAGCATGCTCGCATGGCAGCAATTTGCCAATGGTGCCACTCCTCAAAGCACCCATACAAAAGGGGATCATTTTGTTGGAGAGTATTACGTGCGGTTCAATGATGAATATAAAAAAGAGATTGCCTCATTGATTGCAGGTGGAATGCCTGCTGCCGATGCAGAAAAAAAGGCTCCGATCATGAAATTAACGCAGCAAATGCTACAGGATTGGGAAGCAGGAGAACCAACGGTGATGGCATTGTGGAAAAAAATGAATGGCTGGGTATATGATGGCTTCGATATCACTTATAAAAATATTGGAAGTGATTTTGATAAAATGTATTATGAAAGTGATACATATTTATTGGGAAAAGATATCGTGCAAAAAGGCCTGGATAAAAAAGTTTTTTATACAAAACCTGACGGAAGTGTCTGGATAGACCTTAGTGCTGATGGACTGGATGAAAAACTTGTTTTGAGGAAAGACGGCACTTCCGTTTATATCACACAGGATATCGGGCTGGCCCAACAAAAATATGATGAATACAAAATTGATCAAAGCATCCATGTAATTGGTGATGAACAAAATTACCATATGAAAGTGCTGCAGCTCATTTGTAAAAAAATGGAAGTTCCCTATGCGGAAGATATTCATCACCTGAGTTACGGCATGGTAGAGTTACCTACTGGAAAGATGAAGAGCCGTGAGGGCACAGTTGTTGATGCCGATGATATTGTTGCTGAGATGGAGAATGAAGCAAAACAAAAAACCGAAGAACTCGGAAAAGTGAAAGATTTTGCCGAACATGAATTGAACGAATTATTTCATACAATCGGGTTGGGCGCTTTGAAGTTTTTTTTACTCAGGGTTGATCCAAAAAAGAAAATGACCTTCAATCCTGCGGAGAGTATCGATTTCCATGGTTTCACAGCTCCATTCATCCAATACAATTACGCAAGAATAAGATCTGTATTAAGAAAAAATGAATTTTTGAAGGACTGTTCGATAGGTACAACTTTCCTTCCGTTGGAAAAGGAATTGATCGTTTCGCTGGAAAGATATAGCACTGTGATCAGCCAGGCTGCTGATGAACTAAACCCATCGGCAATTGCTTTGTACATTTATCAAATCGCCAAAACTTTCAGTTCGTTTTTTGCAGAGCATTCAATTGGCAATGCTGAAACGGAAGAAAAGAAACAGTTAAGATTATACCTGGCAAATATGACTGCTATTGTTATAAAGAGTGGTATGCAGCTGTTGGGCATAACCGTACCTGAAAGAATGTAATGTTAATATCAATGGTGAGGAGCTGTTCTCCTTCTGAATCTTCTTCAGTGCCGACCAGGAAAAATAATAATGAGGCAACATAGCATTATTAATATAGTTTAGTAGATAACCTGTTCTAATAATTCTTGAGTGAATTTATTTTGCCAGATGCGTTAGGCACAGGAGCGTGACAACACAAGGTTATCAAATGAAAAGAGTATAATTAATTAACAATGGTTCAAAGATTAATGTGTATTTTTAACACATTAATTAATTAGAGTAAATGAATCTAAGATCCTAAAAGATGACAAAAAAAGTTACAAGAATAGGTGTACTGAGCAGCGGCGGTGACAGCCCGGGCATGAATGCCTGTATCAGGGCCGTGGTTCGAACAGGCATATACCATGGGCTGGAAGTTTTCGGTGTGATGCGTGGTTATAGCGGGATGGTGGAAGATGATATCATGCCTATGACAACCAGGAGTGTTGCAAATATCATTCAACGTGGGGGAACCATTCTCAAAACGGCCCGTTGTATGGAATTCATGGAATATGAAGGAAGGAAGATGGCCTATGAAAATTTAAAAAAACGCGGCATAGATGGGCTGGTGATCATTGGTGGAGATGGTAGTTTCCGGGGAGCACAAACTTTCAGTAATGAATTTGATATACCCTGTATTGGCTTACCCGGCACCATTGACAAGGATATCGCAGGAACAGATTTCACAATAGGCTTTGATACGGCGGTAAACACTGCAGTAGAAGCGATTGATAAGATACGTGATACTGCCGATGCCCATGACCGTATGTTCATTGTTGAAGTGATGGGCCGGGATGCAGGTTACATTGCTTTGCACAGCGGTATTGCCACAGGCGCTGAGAACATTCTCATTCCCGAGAAAAAAACGGATATCAATGCTATCATTGAATCGCTGCAGGAAAAAGAAAAAAGAAAAAAACTGGTAAACATCATTATTGTTGCAGAAGGGGAAGAATTTGGGGGTGCCAACGAACTTTCGAGGATCATCAAAGGTTACTTGCCTGCACTCGAAGTGAGGGTTGCCATTCTGGGCCATATTCAGAGAGGGGGCTCCCCCACTTGCATGGACAGGCTTATAGCAAGCCGAATGGGTTATCATGCAGTTGAGTGCTTGATGGAGGGGCGACACAATGTATTTGTAGGCATCGTGAACAACAAAATGAATTATACACCGTTGAATGAAGCTGTAAAGAAGAAACAACGTATCAATGAAGAATGGATGAAGATCGTGAAGATACTGGCCACTTAGAAGTTGCGAGATATAAGCTTCCGGCTTGGAGCCTGGCGCAGTAGCTAAAAGCAACTTGCTAATAATAACAATTACAAACAACTCATGGCTCATAGCTCCTGGCTTACAGCTAAACAGAAACTACCCAAACAATGAGCAAAAACATAAGCAAGTACCTGCACTCCAATATGGATAAAGAGGCAGGTATTGCGCATTCACAAAAAAGAACAAAGATCGTTGCAACTGTTGGCCCATCCTGCGACACCTATGAAGGCTTATTGTCGCTGGTAAAAGCGGGGGTGAACGTATTCCGCCTTAACTTTTCTCATGGTGCACATGAGGATAAAAAAGCAGTGATTGAAAACATCAGGAAAATAATTAAAACCGAACCTTACAATATCGCAATCCTGGGTGATTTGCAGGGCCCCAAACTACGCGTGGGCGAATTGGAAAACGGGAGGATCGAGCTGAAAGAGGGCGATGAATTCATTTTCACCACGGAAAAAATGGTTGGAACAAAAGCCAAATTATACGTGTCATATCCCAATTTGGCGAAGGATGTGAAAGCAGGTGAAAGGATATTTCTGGATGACGGAAAGATGGAACTTAGTGTATTAAGGATTCTCAACGATAAGGAAGTGCAGATGCGGGTAACCCTTGGCGGTATACTCCTCCCCAAAAAAGGAGTGAACCTTCCCGACAGTGCTCTTACAATGCCTTCCCTCACAGAAAAAGATCTTATAGACCTACAGTTTATTATTGAACAAAATCTTGATTGGGTTGCACTGTCGTTTGTAAGAAAAGCCGTGGATATTATTGCGCTTAAAAAACTGATCAAAGCTCAAAACAGCAAAATAAAAGTTATAGCAAAAATAGAAATGCCGGAGGCTTTAAAAAACCTGCGTGATATCATCGTTGAAAGCGATGGAGTGATGGTGGCACGGGGCGACCTCGGTGTTGAGATCCCAATTGAGCAGGTTCCTGTCATTCAGAAAGATATCATTCGTAAATGTATGCACCGTGCCAAGCCTGTTATTGTAGCAACGCAGATGATGGAAAGTATGATGGACCGCACCAAACCCAACCGCAGTGAAGTAAGTGATGTTGCCAACGCGGTGCTGGAAGGAGCTGATGCCGTAATGTTAAGTGGTGAAACAGCAATGGGCGCATACCCTACACTGGTAGTGGAAACAATGAGCAAGATCATTATGGAAGTTGAAAAATCGGTTTACGATTATAACCGTGATGATATTCTTACCCCCCAGCCTCATTCTCCCTCTTTTCTAAGTGATGCCATTTGTTACAGTGCATGTAAACTTGCTAATGATTCGCAGGCAAATGCCCTTATAGGAATGACACAAAGCGGCTACACCGGCTTTATGCTTAGCAGCTACCGCCCAAAATGCCACTTATTTATTTTTAGCAAAGAGCGAACCCTCATCAGTCAACTGAGCCTAAGCTGGGGCGTAAGAGCATTTTATTATGGAGAAGAAGAAAGCCTGGATGATATTATTTTTGACCAGATCAATATTTTGAAAGAAAGAGGTTTTATTAAAAAAGATGATGTTGTTATCAATACTGGCAGCACTCCTGTTGAACATCATCTTCCTACCAATATAATCAAGATCACTAAAGTGGACTAAGTTCAATTGACAATTTTGCAAATTGAATCTAAAGAATGCTAACCTTATTATTTTATAATAGATAACTGGCGACAATGTCATGCATTTAATTTTCCATTGTCAATTATCATTTGTTTATAGCCAGCAACAAATAATAACTGCCGCAATGATATTTCCAAGCAAGGTATAACAGCCATTGATCAGGTGCAAACCAAAGGGCCGCTTTTCGTAGAGGTATGAAATACTTATGGCCGTTGCACCAAAGCAAAGCCCGGTTACTGTCCCTAATTTGAGGCCACTCATCCATCCGCTAATGCCAAGTTTTGAACGCAAAATAGCAATACCTGCGGCTGTTATAAACATCAAAACAAAAGAAGCAAACATAATGGCTCCCATTCCTTTTTTTGCCTCAGGATTATTAACATCCACTTTGATGTATGATATCCATTTTGGCGCAAATAATAATTTTGAGTACCAAATCGCACCAAGCATAAAATATCCCAGCCCCCCGGCTATTACGGCCAGCCAGTTGATGTAATCTAAAAAGTTTGTATTCATCTGCAGTTGGTTTTTGATTGAACATTAAAGATAATTGACAATTAACAATTGACAATTGACAATTAAGGTCTCCCGGCCCGTTTAACATCCCACCGCAAAAGTCCATTGTTCATTGTTAATTGTCAATTTCGCCCGTCCATAAACTCATTCAAATTTCTCCTCGCCTGGTTCTTTATCTTATTTTTAAAAAAGCGATTCCATCCAAATAGCCAACCACTAAAGCCCAGTGCCTGCATGCTCCATTTGTGAATACTAAAACCATCACTGTGCTCAATAATCTTTCCATCTGCCAAACGCATAAACGCTTTTACCTTATTAATCACTCTGCGGCCCGTTTTTGAAAAAGTATAACTCGCTATCCATTCGCAGGTATAATATTCTTCATCAAGTTTTACGATGTTTCCAAAAACCAGTTCAAAGTCTTTTGCATTTTTACAAAGCATTTCCCACATCGCCCTTGCCTGGTTTCCATCCAACAGGTTGAAAACCGGATCAAAAAAAACAATTTCGTCGCAGTAGCAATCATTCATTGCCCGATAATCACGCTGCTGGAATGCTGTATAGAAGCGGGTTATAAGTTCCACATTTTTATCCATGCCATTAATGGGTTTGTTTCGCTAAATTTAGCACACTAAAATTATCGTATAATATGCAAAGGGTATTATTATTTCTTATAACATTTTCTTTTCCCCTTCTATTGAATGCCCAGAACCCAGACATTGATTTTGTAAAAAATAATTTCATAAAAAAAGATACTACCATCATCATGAGAGATGGTATCAAATTGTATACAGTGATCTACATCCCAAAAGATGCCTCTGAAAAATATCCTTTTTTGATTGAACGTACACCGTATTCTGCAGGACCGTATGGAGATACCAATTATTCCCGGAGAATTGGCCCTAATCCTACGTTGATGAAAGAAAAATACATTTTTGTTTACCAGGATGTGCGTGGCCGTTATATGAGCGAAGGAGTGAACCTGGAACTAACACCTTACATCGCAGACAAAAAAACAAAAGCTGATGTTGATGAAAGCAGTGATACCTATGATACCATTGACTGGCTGCTGAAAAATATTCAAAACAACAATGGGCGTGCGGGATTGTATGGCATCTCGTACCCGGGATTTTATGCAACTGCGTCTTTACCTGCTGCCCATCCTGCTATCAGGGCCGTAAGTCCGCAAGCCCCCGTAACAGATGAGTTTATCGGTGACGATGTAAATCATAACGGGGCCTTCTTTTTAATGGATAACTTCCAGTTCATGAACTATTTTGGAACAATCAGGCGTGGGCCGGTAAAAGATTATGATTCTACCGTTTTCAAATTCTTTTCAAAAGATATGTATGCATTTTTTCTGAAACTGGGGCCAATAAAAAATACACAATCGGCAAAATATTTCAACAACAGGATCACTATCTGGAACGAATACCTGCAGCATGATACCTATGATGATTATTGGAAGTCCAGGAACATACGCAGTTCTTTAAAAAACATTTCTGTTCCAACGCTGGTTGTGGGCGGCTGGTTTGATGCCGAAGATCTTTTTGGAGCATTAAACACATACAAAACAATTGAAAATGGGAATAGCAAAAATAATAACAGGCTGGTAATGGGACCCTGGACACATGGTGCCTGGGAAAGGGCCGAATGGTCGCAGTTTGCATCCTATGATTTTGGTAGTAATACCAGCAAGGTTTTCCAGGACTCGCTTGAAGCTGCTTTTTTTAATTTTTATTTAAAAGACAAAGGCAGCTTTAATATTGCTGAAGCAACTGTTTTTGAAACCGGTTCAAATAAATGGAAATCCTATACTTCATGGCCGCCACTGAATGCAACAAATGTTGAATATTTTTTCAACAGCAAAGAAACTTTATCTCTTCAAAAAGAATCATCCGCAAAAAATTTTGATGAATACCTGAGTGATCCTGCGAAACCTGTACCATACACGAACGGAATTTTTGCCAACAGGAATAATGACTATATGGCCGAGGATCAGCGATTTGCAGCTATTCGTCCAGATGTAGTAGTTTACCAAACAGAAATTTTAAAAGAGAATCTTACGCTGGCGGGGAAGATCCTTGCAGATCTACAGGTAAGCATTACCGGTACTGATGCGGATTTTATTGTAAAACTGGTGGATGTATTGCCTGACAATGAACCCAATTTCAAAAATGCTCCACGTGGTTTCCAAATGGCAGCTTACCAACGGCTGGTAAGAGCTGACGTTATGAGGGGTAAGTTCAGGAACAGCTTCGAAAAACCCGAAGCATTTGAGCCGGGGAAAATAACCAATGTAAAATTTGAATTGAATGATGTGGCTCATACTTTTAAGAAGGGTCACCGGATAATGGTACAAGTCCAAAGCAGCTGGTTTCCACTGGTAGACAGGAATCCACAAAAAATGATGCGAATAGCAGATGCGAATGAAAATGATTTTCAAAAAGCCACAATAAGAATTTATCACGATGCATTAAATGCAAGTAAAATCGTTTTACCTGTTATTAAAAATTAGCTCAGGCTCTAACTTCTTGTGAGAGAAGTAACAACAGCTCAATGATAATTATATTGATCGCTTCGTTACGTGATTAAACTCCGATTGATTGTAGTTTGCCTGCCTATTTCGCTGCTAGAATGTTTACCCCATCGAGGCATTATTATTCAGGCTCCTTCAAAATGTACCGTTCATCAAAGTCAACATCGAACGCTCCTGACTTCGACACTTTTTCTCCAGTCAGAATTTAATTCATAGATTATTAAATAGTTAAGTGGAAAAAACTTTGATTTTTGGGTGTCCCAGCCTTATTTTTTGTAGGTTAGTAGCATGTTTATTAGAAACAAGAAGAATAAAAGTGGTGTTGTCAGTGTACAAATAATTGATAAAAGTACCGGCAGGTATAAAGTGATTAAAACCATTGGTAGTAGCGGCGATTCTTCTGAGGTAAAAAAGTTAGTAATTCAGGCTGAGCAATGGATAAAGGAGAAAACGGGTGTCATCGAATTGGATTTTAGCAATGAGGTTAAGACCGTTCATCAGATTCTTGGTGCTGTTGAACAGCTCACCATCGGGGGCACTGAACTTTTGCTGGGAAAGCTATTTGACGAGATAGGATTTAATGCCATCGAGGATGAGTTATTTCGCAGACTTGTTATAGCAAGGCTGTGCTATCCGGCAAGTAAATTGGGAACTACCGATTATTTGTATAAGTATCATTATCTACAGGTAGATGTACAGAGCATATACCGGTATTTGGACAAGCTTTATAACAAGCAAAAGGAGCAGGTACAAAACATAAGCTATTCACATACACTAAAGGTTCTCCACAATAACATCAGTATAGTCTTCTACGATGTAACTACTTTGTATTTTGAAATAGATAATGAAGACGAACTGCGCAAAACCGGTTTTTCCAAAGAAGGAAAGCATCAGCATCCACAAATTGTGCTGGGCTTGCTGGTGAGTATCGATGGCTACCCATTAGCTTACGAAATTTTTGAAGGTAATAAGTTTGAAGGCCACACCATGTTACCTGTTATCAATACCTTCAAAAACAAATACAAGCTGGAAAAACTGGTAATAATAGCCGATAGCGGTTTACTTTCTAGTGAGAATGTAGCTGAATTACAAGCCAAAGGATATGAATTTATACTTGGTGCCAGGATAAAGAATGAAAAGCATGAGGTTCAAAAGAAAATACTAGAGTTAAAACTTATCAATGGCCAAAGTGAAGTCATAGAAAAGGACGAGTATTTAAGGCTTGTAGTAAGCTTTTCAGAGAGCAGGTCTAAGAAGGACAAATCCAACCGGGAAAAGGGATTAAAGAAGTTGGAAAAACAAATAAAAACCGGCAAACTTACCAAAGCAAACATCAACAACAGAGGATATAACAAATACCTGAAGTTAGAAGGTACGATTGAAGTTACTATTGACCAGGAAAAATTTAAAGCAGATGGCAAATGGGATGGGCTGAAAGGTTACCTGACCAACACCAACCTGACTAAAGACGAGATTATCATAAATTACAGTCACCTATGGAAGATTGAAAAAGCCTTCAGGGTAGCCAAGACTGATTTAAAAATACGTCCCATTTTTCATTTTAAACCGCGAAGAATAGAAGCGCATATTTGCATTGCCTTTGCCGCATACAAATTATACAAAGAACTGGAGCGCCAGCTAAAGGAAAAGAAAGCCGAAATAAGTACTGAAAAAGCAATCGCCATTGCTAAAACAATTTATAGCATCACCCTTACTACTCCAACTACAAAGGAGAAGATAACAAAAACATTAATCCTAAACGAAGATCAAAAAAATTTAATTAGCTTATTTGGTCTCTGATTTTGGGTGTCCCAGTGATGAAGTCAACAGCTCAATGATAATTATATTGATCGCTTCGTTACGTGATTAAACTCCGATTGATTGTAGTTTGCCTGCCTCTTTCGCTGCTAGAATGTTTACCCCATCGAGGCATTATTATTCAGGCTCTTTCAAAATGTACCGTTCATCAAAGTCAACATCGAATGCTTTCAGGAAGGATCTGTACTCATCAACGAAAGAATTTTTCTTATGATGTTCTTTCTGTCTTTTGATATAATTTATCACATTTGAAAGATGTGAATGACTGTATGAAAATGCACCATAGCCTCCCTGCCAGTTAAATTTAGATTTTGTAAACTTTCGTTCATTTATCCATTTTGAAGATTGCCCTTTAATATCCTGGAGTAAATCGGACAGGGATTGGTGAGGCCTAAAGCCGATAAGAGTGTGAATATGATCTGGAACGCCATTAATAATTATTAATTTATGTTTGTTACCCTGCACAATTCCAGTAATGTATTTATATAACTCATCTTCCCATGAAGGGTCAATCAATGCTTGTCTAAATTTTACTCCGAAGATTAGCTGCAGATGTATTTGTGTATAATTGTTAGGCATGGGTTGTTATTTGAGCTTCAAATTTCATTCTATCATTTTATAAGTCGATGGGAATAAAACGGGAAAAAAGTGTTTTTTTTCTTTTGATTTTCGGTGTTATTTCACAGCCCCATCCAAACAGGGATTGATTATATATGCTGACATTTTCCCACCACCATGTGATGAGCCACTAATTTCTACAGGTTGATATCACGTCCGTATGGGACTTGGCGAAAGATTGGTTATATGCGGCAACGATACACTATCCCTACCGAACTTGGCAGAAGCATTATAAGCTGTTGGTACCAATATATCGTCCCTACGGGACTAATCAGTAGAGTTACGGGCGAGTGTGGTTACCATTGTATCGTCCCTACGGGACTTGTCGGCAGAGCGATTGCATGAGGTACCGATATATAGTTCCTACGGAACTGCGCAGAAGCGTTATGATCTAGTGTAAGCGATACATAGGCCTATGGGACTTGGTAGAAGAGTTACTGTCGAGTGTCACTGATATTGCGTTCCTACAGGACTTTAAGGGAGAGCGATTGTAGGAGGTATCGATATATAGTTCCTACGGAACTGGGCAGAAGAGTTATGATCGGGAGTTAACCGATACATCGTCCCTACGGGACTTTGAGGCAGAGCGATTGTAGGAGTTGCCGATACATTGTTCCTACGGAACTGGGCAGAAGAGTTATCTAGTGTTACCCGATAGATCGGCCCTACGGGACTTGCCAGAAGAGCTACTGTCGAGTGTCACTGATATTGCGTTCCTACAGGACTTAAAGGCAGAGCGATTGTAGAAGGTACCGATATCTAGTTCCTACGGAACTTGGCAGGAGAGTTATGGTCCGGTGATACCGATACATCGACCCTACTGGACTTAGTGGCAGAGCGATTTGGTGTTACCGATACATCGTTCCTTCGGAACTGGGTAGAAGAGTTATGATGTGGTGTCAACCTATACATCGTCCCTACGGGACTTGTCGGGAGAGCGATTGTATGAGGTACCGATATTTAGTTCCTACGGAACTGGGCAGAAGAGGTATGATCTAGTGTAAGCGATACATCGGCCCTATGGGACTTGGTAGAAGAGTTACTGTCGAGTGTTACCGATATAGCCTTCGTACAGGACTTAGAGGCAGAGCGATTGTATGAGGTACCGATACATCGTTCTTACGGAACTTGGCAGAAGAGTTATGTTCTGAGGTTATCGATATATCGTCCCTACGGGACTTGGCAGTGATGGTCTACTGTTACCCGTATATCCTCTCCTCGGGACTTGCCAGGGGAGTTATGGCCGAGTGTTACCGATATATCATCACTACATGACTTAGCTGGAGAGAGGTTGTATGAGTTAACGATACATCGTTCCTACGGGACTACACCTGTTGATCAGTCCCGTAGGGACATTATCCTGGTAACAAAACACACGGTCGCCACTAAGTCCCGTAGGGACGTAATATTGATATCCAGCCCCAACTCTCGGCAAGTCCCGTAGGCCCAATAATGATGGTAATAACAATTCCCGCTGCCCAAAAGTCCCGTAGGGACATTATCCTGGTAACAAAACACATGGTCGCCACTAAGTCCCGTAGGGACGTAATATTGATATCCAGCCCCAACTGTCGGCAAGTCCCGTGGGCATAATAATGATGGTAATAACAATTCCCGCTGCCCAAAAGTCCCGTAGGGACATTATCCTGGTAACAAAACACACGGTC